>JAPSLQ010000300.1 GCA_031180595.1 Isoptericola sp.
CGCCGAGGCGTCCCCGCAGGAGCCACCGACGACGACCACGGGCTCGCTGCCCGTCGTCGACGGTCGTCCGATGACGCGGCGCGAGCTGCGCGAGCGCGAGCAGGCGCGCCGGGCCGCGGAGCAGGGCGGCGTGGGCCGGCGCCTGCGCGCCCTGACGGGGTCGATCCCGGTCGTGCGCCCCCAGACGGCGGCACCGCCCCCTGCGGCGCAGCACCAGGCCGAGGGGGAGGGCCCGGCCGCGCCGACGCGCGCCGGCCGGGCGTCCGCCTGGCGCCAGGCCTGGGGCTTCACGCCCACCGACGACACCGACAAGAACGACGGAGGGAACCGATGAACCGCGAGTCCACGCTCCGGCACGGGCGCGGCGACACGGTCCGCCGGCGCGGCCTGGCGGCCGCCGGCGCCGTCGTCATGACGTCCGTGCTGCTCGCCGGCTGCGCCGAGGAGCCGCCCGTCCCCGACCCCGATCCCGCCGCGGAGGGTCCGGCGCTGAGCCAGGACCAGGAGGCGGCGGTGCTCGAGTCGGTCGGGTCCGTGCTTTCCGAGGGCACGGAGAGCGGCGACCCGGCCCAGCTCGAGCCGCGGGTCACCGGTCCGGCCCTCCAGGTCCGCACGAGCCAGCTCGAGGTGGCCAAGGCGCGCGGCGACAACGAGCTCGTGACCGAGATCCCGTCGTCGTACCTGCAGCTCGTGTCGCCCACGACGACGGAGTGGCCGCGAACCGCGTACGCCATCACCGAGGCGACCGAGAACCTCGAGACTCCGCGCCTCGTCGTCCTGGAGCAGGCCGAGGCGCGCCAGGACTACCGCATGTGGGCCTGGGTCCAGCTCGTGCCGGGCGTCACCATGCCCGCCTTCGCGGACCCGGAGATCGGCAGCGAGGCCGTCGCGGCCGACGACGAGTCGCTCGTGGTCACGCCGACCGAGGCGCTCGCGCGGTACGCGCACGTGCTGACGAAGGGGACCGAGTCGTCCGAGCACGCCGACTCGTTCGACCTGCTGGACGGCGACCTCGTCAACCGGGTCCAGGCCGACGCCAAGAACCTGCGCGAGAGCGAGTCGTTCAAGGAGGCCGCGGGCAAGTACTCGGTCACGTTCTCGCCGCGCGAGGGCGACGTCCGGGCGGTCCGCACGGCCGACGGCGGGGCGCTCGTCGTGGGCGTCGTCGTGGGCTCCGAGGTCGTCGAGGCCGAGGAGGACGCGAAGGTGCCGCCGCTGACCCGCACGCAGGAGGCGCTGCTCAAGGGCAAGGACCCGACGAACGTGCTGCGCACCGAGTACACCGACATGGTGGCGCTGTACGTGCCGCCGGCGGGCACGGAGGAGAAGATCCGGCCGCTCGGGTACTCGCACGTCGCCACCAAGGCCGCCAACGAGTGACCGCTCGTCCTTAGGATGGCGCCATGAGCAACCCGACCCCCGAGCCGACCATCAGCACCCGCGGCGCCATCGACCTCTCGGCGCTCAACCGCCCCCAGTCGCCGCCGCCCGGTGAGCCGGGCGGTGCACCGGTCGCGGGCGGGTACGTGCTGGACCTGACGGACACGAACTTCCAGCAGGTGGTGCAGGACTCGACGAAGTATCCCGTCGTGGTGCTGCTGTGGCTCCCGACGGACCAGGCGAACGCCGAGCTCGGCACGCTGCTCGGACGGCTGGCCGACGAGTACGCGGGCCGGTTCCTGCTCGGGCGCGTCGACGCCCAGGCGTACCCGCAGATCGCCGCCGCCTTCCAGGTCCAGGGCGTGCCGACGGTCGTCGCGGTGCTGCAGGGCCAGCCGCTGCCCCTGTTCGCCGGCGCGGCGCCCGAGGACCAGGTCCGCGGCGTGCTCGACCAGGTGCTGGCCGCCGCCGAGCAGAACGGGATCACGGGGCGTGCCCCGGCGCAGGGCCAGGACGAGGCGGCTGGCGACGAGGCCGAGGCGGGCGAGGAGCCGCTGCCGCCCCTGCACCAGGAGGCGTACGACGCGATCGAGCGCGACGACCTGGACGCCGCCGCGGCGGCCTACGAGCGGGCGATCAAGCAGGACCCGAAGGACGCGCAGGCGGTCGCGGGGCTGGCGCAGGTGCGCCTCCTGCAGCGCACGCGTGACGCCGACCCGCAGGCGGTCCGCACGGCGGCGGCCGACGCGCCGTCCGACGTCGACGCCCAGCTCGCCGTCGCGGACCTGGACATGCTCGGCGGGAAGGTCGACGACGCCCTCGCGCGCCTCCTGGACCTGCTGGCCGGGGCGGACGCCGACGGCAAGGAGAAGCTGCGGGTGCGGCTCCTCGAGTACTTCGAGGTCGTCGGGCCGACGGACCCGCGGGTGGTCAAGGCGCGCCAGCGCCTGGCGCTCAGCCTCTACTGACGTCGTCCCTACCGACGTCGC
>JAPSLQ010000301.1 GCA_031180595.1 Isoptericola sp.
CTCCTCCATGGGGACCTCGATCTGGAAGATGTAGTCCTCCATGTTCAGGCTCTGGATGCGGTTCTCCAGGTTCGCCTTCACACGGTTCTCGTAGCCGGCGTAGGAGTGGATGACGTACCAGTCGCCCAGCTGCGAGCGCAGCGTGCGCTTGAACTCCTCGACGGGGTCCTCGACCACGTCGCCGTCGGCGTCCGCGGGGCGCTCCTCGGCGGCCTCGGCGTCCGTCGCCTCCGTGACCTCGACGACCTCGGTGGTCTCCGCGGCGGCGTCGTCGGCGTCGACGACGTCGCTGGCGTCGCCGGGCACGTCGAGGTCGGCCTCGACGCCTGCGGCGTCGGGCTGGGTGGGGTCGACGTTCTCGGTCTGCTCCAGCGGATCCTGGGACACGGACGAACCTGCTTTCTGGCGATCAGCGTGTGGTGGGGACGGGGCGGGCTCGACGGGCCGCCCGGCTCCTGCCGGGCTCAGCCGAACAGGGCCAGCGTGCCCCGACCGATGATGTAGTCGAGGATCGTGATGAACACCATCGCGACCGTCACGAAGACGATCACGACGCCGGTGTAGTTCAGCAGCTCCGAGCGCGTCGGCGTGACCACCTTGCGCAGCTCGGCCACGACCTGGCGGACGAAGAGGGCGATACGGGCGAACACGTTGCGGTTCTTGCCCGGACCGGCCGTGGCACCCTCGACGTGGGACCCTGCGGCCTCAGCCGGCGACTCGCTCACTTGCACTACCCCGTTTCGAGATCAGCCGCACGCACGCCGCCTGCCGGCAGACGCGCGAGCGGCACAGACTCCTGGCGTTCCGGGGTCACGCGTCGCATGGCCCCGCTGCGCGCGGCCCCGCGGGGGATCACGCTTGCAGGGTAGACAGGACTCGAACCTGCAACCTGCGGTTTTGGAGACCGCTGCGCTACCAATTGCGCCACTACCCTTCGTGCTTCACACCCGGCCCGACCGTGCGCCGAGGGCGCGTTCGATCATGGCGGGCGTCAACCACCGAGGGACAACTGTACGCGACGCGGGCGCGTGGGTCGAACCCGCGTCCGTCGCCCCCGCCCCGGTCCCCGGCGGCGCCCGTCCACCGATCGGTGGACCCCGGGTTCGACCGCGCGGGCCTCGTGCCGGGACGCCGCGCCGGACAGGCTGGACCCATGGTGACCACGACCAGGACCACGCCGGCCGGGCACACGGCCGGCACCACGACCGAGCCGGCCGTGCGCGTGCGCGGCCTGCGCAAGCGCTACGGCGACAAGCAGGCGGTCGACGGCCTCGACCTCGACATCGAGCGCGGCGAGATCGTCGCGGTCCTCGGTCCCAACGGTGCGGGCAAGACCACCACCGTCGAGATCCTCGAGGGCTTCCGCGAGCGCGACGCCGGCGAGGTTCGCGTGCTCGGCGAGGACCCGGCGACGGCGGGCCGCGCATGGCGCTCCCGGATCGGCGTCGTCGCCCAGGACTCGTCCGACCGCGCCGAGCTCACGGTCGCCGAGGAGGTGCGCTCGACCGCGCGCTACTACCCCGCACCGGCCGACGCGGACGAGGTGATCGCGGCCGTCGGCCTCGCCGAGAAGGCACGCACGCGCGTCCGCGGCCTGTCCGGTGGCCAGCGACGGCGGCTCGACGTCGCGCTCGGGATCGTGGGCCGGCCCGAGCTGCTGTTCCTCGACGAGCCCACGACCGGGTTCGACCCGCAGGCGCGGCGCGTGTTCTGGGCCCTCGTGCACCGGCTGCGCGACACGGGCACGACGATCCTGCTGACCACGCACGACCTCGACGAGGCCGCGCACCTGGCCGACCGCGTCGCCGTCGTGCGCGACGGTCGCGTCGTCGCGTCCGGCACCCCGGAGACGCTCGGACGGCCCGAGGCGCGCACGCCGGTCGTGACGTGGCGGTCGCCCGCGGGCGAGCCGCGCTCCGAGCGGACCACCACCCCCACCGCCCTCGTCGCGCGCCTGGCCGCCACCGAGGCCGGCCCCGACGGCGAGGTCGCGGACCTGCGCGTCGTGCGCCCCACCCTCGAGGACGTCTACCTCGAGCTCGTCCAGACCGAGGAGACCGACCGATGAGCACCGCCACCGCCACCCCGCTGCCCGGCGCCGGGCGCCTGTCGCTCGTGCGGGCGAACCTCGAGCTGCGCCAGTTCTGGCGCGAGCGTGACGCCGTGGTCTTCGTCTTCGCCTACCCGATCGTCATGATGGCCATCTTCTCGACGGTGTTCGGCGCCGCGGAGCAGGGGTCCGCTCAGGCGGGCGTCGAGGTCGACTTCGCGCGCTACTTCCTGCCCGGCATGATCGCGACGGGAGTCGTGCTCACGAGCTTCCAGTCGCTCGCGATCGCGATCGCGGTCGAGCGCGACGACGGCACGC
>JAPSLQ010000048.1 GCA_031180595.1 Isoptericola sp.
GAAGGTCGCGGACGACGAGTCGCGCGCCGTCGTCGACGCGATCGGCACGGCCAAGACGCGCCCGGGTGACCGTCCGGTCGAGGACATCGTCATCAACAGCGTCACCATCGAGGACTGACACTTCGAGGCGTCGGGACGACGACGCCGGCGCGGCCGTGTCCCTCCGAGGTGGAGCGCCCCCGCGGCGCGTGGAGCGGCAGCGCCGACGTCGTCGCCGACCCCTCGCTCGTCACTCGCCACGGAGGACTGAGCCATCACGACCAACCAGGAGCCGCCCGGCGCGGTGCCCGCGGACGCGCCGCCGGTGTGCCCGCGGCACCCTGACCGGGTGTCGTACGTCCGCTGCCAGCGCTGCGGGCGCCCGGCCTGCCCCGAGTGCCAGCGCCCGGCTCCGGTGGGCATCCAGTGCGTCGACTGCGTCCGCGAGGCGGCCCGCCGGGCTCCCCGCACGACGACGGTGCTGGGTGGCCGCACCCCCCGCTCGGCCACGCCGGTGGTCACGTACACGCTGATCGGGATCTGCGCGGTGAGCTTCGTGCTGCAGCTGACCGTCGGCCAGGCCTGGTCGCAGCAGTGGGCGTTCTCGGCCGCGTCCGGCGTCGTCGAGCCGTGGCGCTTCCTGACCGCCGCGTTCCTGCACTCGACGAGCGGCGTGCTGCACATCCTCTTCAACATGTGGGCCCTGTGGCTCACGGGCCAGGCGCTCGAGCCGCTGCTGGGCCGCGGGCGCTTCGTCACGCTCGCGCTGCTCTCCGCGGTGGGCGGCTCGATCGGCTGGCTCGCCCTCGCCGGGGATCCCGGGGACCAGAGCTGGTACCAGGGCGTCGTGGGGGCGTCCGGGATGGTGTTCGGCCTGTTCGGGGCCCTCATCCCGGTGCTGCGCCGCATCGGCGGGAGCGCCCGTCAGATCGTCGTGCTCCTGGCGATCAACGGCGTCATCGGGTTCGTGGTGCCCGGCATCGCCTGGCAGGCGCACCTGGGTGGGCTCGTGGTGGGCATGGCGCTCGGCGCGGCGTTCGCCCGCGCACCACGGGAGCGCCAGCCCCTCGTCGGGTGGGCCGTGCCGGCCGCCGTAGGCCTGGCGCTCGCCGGGATCGCGGTGGCGAAGTACGCGAGCGTGGGCTGGTTCTGACCGCCCTCCCCAGAGTTGTCCCCAGGGTTGCTCACAGGTGTGGAATTACACCTGTGGAAGCGACCGGCGGGTCACTTCCACCGGGTCGTGAGACCGAAGCCCGCGATGACCAGGACGAAGCCGACCAGGAGGTTCCACGTCCCGAGCGCCGGGATCGGCAGGCCGAGGCCGGACGACGTCAGGTAGTAGGTGACGATCCAGACCAGGCCGAGGATCATGAGCCCCAGCATCGCCGGCACGAGCCAGCGGGGATTGCCCTCCGCCTTCGCGGGCCGGGGCTCGGCCGGCGTCGCGGGCGCGACCTTCTTCTTGCGGGACTTCGACTCGGGCACGGGACGCTCCTGTCAGGGCGATGTTCTACGGCGAGCCGGTGTGGACACCGGGCACGCCGACGGCGTTTCCTCGTCTAGCGTAGTGGTCGGGAACACCTACCCGAGAACCGGTGGTGACCCGCGCCCAGGAGAGACCCACGCCGACAGGGGAGGTGAGCAGTGGACCGACGTCTCCGACCGACCCTCGTCGTGGGTTCCGTGCTCGCCGCCGCCGGCCTCCTGTTCACGGTGAGCGCGCAGCTCGCGGACGCCCGCGGCAGCCGGCACCCCGAGGACCTGGCGCAGCTCGTGCGCGCGGAGGCCGCGCGCGTCGAGCGCCTGTCCGAGCGGGTCGACGAGCTCGAGGCCGAGGTGGCACGCAGGAGCGGGGCCGCCGCCGTCGACCTGCCCGCCCGCCCCGCGGACCTCGCCGCTCGCGAGTCGGTGCTGTCCGGGTCGCGGCCCGTCACCGGACCGGGCGTCACCGTCACGCTCGACGACGCGCCGCCGTCGAGCGCGTCGATCCCCGGGACGCGGCCCGACGACCTCGTCGTGCACCAGCAGGACATGGAGCACGTCATCAACGCCCTGTGGGCCGGCGGGGCCGAGGCGATGACGCTCCAGGGCGAGCGCGTCACGTCGACGTCGGCGTTCCGGTGCTCGGGCAACATCCTCCTGCTGCACGGCAAGGTCTTCTCGCCCCCGTACGTCATCGAGGCGGTCGGGGACCCGCAGGCGCTGCGCGCGGCGCTCGACGCCTCGCCCGGCGTCGCCACCTACAAGCAGTACGTCGACTGGGTCGCTCTCGGCTGGTCCGTGACGGCCGAGGACGTGCTCGACCTGCCGCCCTACACGGGCAGCACAGAGCTCCGGCACGCGACCGTGCCGGAAGGGACGGACGTGTTCTCATGAGCGTCATGACCGCACCGCCCCGCCACGGGGTCTACCGACCGCGCCGACGTCGCGGGTTCGTGAGCGGGTTCGTCGGCTTCGTCGGCGAGCTGTTCATCACCGCGGGCGTGCTCCTCGGGCTGTTCGTGGTCTGGCAGCTGTGGTGGACGGACGTGCAGGCCGAGCGGGAGCACGCGCAGGCCCTCGCCGCCCTCGACTGGCCGGAGCCGGCGCCCGCGGAGGACGGGAGCGGGCTCGCCGTCGCGCCGCGGTACACGGACGACCCGCCGGTGATGGAGGCGCCCCCGGACGAGACGGTGTTCGGGAAGCTGTACGTGCCGCGCTTCGGTGCCGGCTACGTCGAGCCGATCGCCCAGGGTGTGGACAAGGAGCGGGTCCTCGACCGGCTCGGCATCGGCCACTACCCGGACACGGCCATGCCCGGGGACCTCGGCAACTTCTCCACCGCCGGCCACCGCACCACCTACGGCAGGCCCTACCACCTGGTCGCCGAGCTGCAGGAAGGCGACCCGCTCGTCGTCCGGACCGAGGACACGTGGTACGTGTACAAGGTCACGGAGTGGCGGATCGTCTCTCCCTACCAGGTCGAGGTCGTCTCGCCGGTCCCCGGCATCAAACCCGGCGAGCCGCTGCCCGAGCTCACGGAGCGCTTCATGACCATGACCGCCTGTCACCCCATGTACTCCGCCGCGGAGCGCTACGTGGTGCACGCGGTCTTCGACTACTGGGCGCCCGTGAGCGAGGGCGTCCCCGCCGAGCTGATCGACGCCGGCGTCGACGTGGAGGGAACCTGATGTACGGCCTGATCTGGCGTGCGCTGCCCGGCCCCGGCTGGTTCCGCGCCCTGTTCCTCCTGGCCCTGGCGGCGGCCGTCGTGCTCGTCTGCTTCGAGTGGGTCTTCCCCTGGGCCTCCCAGTACGTACCGATGAACGACAACACCGTCGAGGTCTGAGCACCATGAGCGCGACCCCAGCCCCCCGCATCCTCGTCGTGGACAACTACGACTCGTTCGTCTACACGATCGTCGGCTACCTCGACCAGCTCGGTGCCCGCACCGTCGTGGTACGCAACGACGCGGTGCCCGAGCACGACGCGGACGGCGTCTTCCACGACGCGGACGGCGCGGCGTTCGACGGCGTGCTCGTCTCCCCCGGGCCCGGAACCCCCAAGGAGGCGGGTGCGTCCGAGGACGTCATCCGCGCGTGCGCGAGCTCGCGCACCCCGATGCTCGGCGTCTGCCTGGGACACCAGGCGCTCGCCGAGGTGTACGGGGCCACCGTGGCGCACGCGCCCGAGCTCATGCACGGCAAGACGAGCCTCGTCGAGCACGACGGCGTCGGGGTGCTCGCCGGCCTCGCCTCGCCGTTCACCGCGACGCGCTACCACTCCCTGGCCGTGCTGCCCGAGACGGTGCCCGACGAGCTCGTCGTGACGAGCACGACCGCCGGCGGCGTCGTCATGGGCCTGCAGCACCGCGAGCTGCCGCTGCACGGGGTGCAGTTCCACCCCGAGTCCGTGCTGACCGAGGGTGGCCACCGGCTGCTCGCGAACTGGCTCGCCGTGTGCGGCGACGACGGTGCGGTGGAGCGCTCGAGCGGGATGGCCCCCCTCGTCCACCAGGCGTGAGCGCGAGGTAGCGCGTCCTCCCGCGAGGTAGCGCGCTACCTCGTGGACGAACGCGCTACCTCGTGGACGAGCGCGCTACCTCGCGGACTGCGTCAGCCGTCGCCGAGGAGACCGCCGGTGGCGTCCTCACCCTCGCCGTCGCCGTCCCCGCCGTCGCCTCCACCGTTCCCGTTGCCGTTCCCGTTGCCGTTCCCACCGTCTCCGCCGTCGCCGCAGTTCTCGCCCGGGCCGAGCGACACGGTGTAGGTGACGGTCGAGCCGACCTCGACCTCGGACCCGGCGGGCGGGTTCTGCTCGATCACGAGGCCCTGGCACACGGTGTCCGACGACGCCGTGCGCGCGGTCGGGTTGAGGTTCCAGCCGTTGATCGTCGCCTCGGCCTCGCCCGCCTCCATGCCGACGACGTCCGGGACGTCGACGGTCTCGGGAGCACGTTCGGTGGCGACGACGAGGTCCACGCGCGTGCCCTGGTTGACCGGTCCGGCCTCCGGGCTCTGCTGGATCACGGTGCCGGGCTCCTCGTCGCTCTCCTCGGTCGTGGTCCGGAAGCTGAGGCCGAGCTCGTCCAACGCTGCCTCGGCCTCCTCCTGGCTCCGTCCGACGAGGTCGGGCAGCTCGACCTGCCCGTTCGACACCACGAGGTTCACCGTGTCGCCCGCCTGGACGGCCTGGCCCTCCTCGGGGTCGGAGCTGATGACGCGGTCCTTCTCCACCGTCGCGCTGGGAGCCTCTTCCACCTCGCCGACCACCAGCCCGGCGGCCTCGAGCGCCTCCCGCGCGTCGTCGATCGGCAGGCCGACCACCTGCGGCACGCCGAAGGTGTCAGGTCCGGCGGAGAACCAGACCTCGACCTCGGAACCCTCGGGCGCCATCTGGCCGCCCGCCGGGTCCTGGCGCGTGAACGTGCCCTCGGGCTCGGACGACTCGGCGTCCTCGCGCTGGACGTAGACGAACCCGGCGTCCTCGATCTCCTGCTCAGCCTCGGCCGGCGTGATCGTGGCCGACAGCGTCGGAACCTCGACGAGGTCCGCCCCGGGCTCCGGGCGCAGGAGCACGAACGCGACGATCGCCGCCAGCGCGAGCAGGCCGATGGCGATGAGCGTCCACATGAGGCCCTTGCGGCTGCGCTCCTCCTCCTCGGGGCGCTCCCCGGGCGGAGGGACCGGTGCCGCGGCCGGCTGGACGCCCGTCGCGCCCCAGGGACCGGGCGGGGTCTGCGGAGCCATGACCTGGGTGGCACCGGGCGTCGCGCCCAGGACCTGCGTCGCACCGTAGCCCGCCGCGGCGCCCGCGGCGGCCGCGCCGAGCAGCGGTGCGGTGACGTTCCCGCCCCGCGAGGCCGCCTCGAGGTCCGAGCGGAACTCGGCAGCCGTGGAGTACCGGGCCTCGCGGTCCTTCGTGAGCGCCTTGAGCGTGATGCGGTCGAGCACCTCGGGCACGTCGGACGCGAGCTCGCTGGGGCGCTGCGGCGCCTGGCCCACGTGCTGGTACGCGACGGCGACGGGCGAGTCGCCGACGAACGGCGGCCGGCCGGTCAGCAGCTCGAAGAGCAGGCAGCCCGTGGAGTAGAGGTCGCTGCGCGCGTCGACCTGCTCGCCCCGCGCCTGCTCGGGCGAGAGGTACTGCGCGGTGCCGATGACGGCGTGCGTCTGCGTCATGGTCGCGGCCGAGTCGGCCACGGCCCGCGCGATGCCGAAGTCCATCACCTTGACCGCGCCCGTGGGCGTGATCATGACGTTGGCGGGCTTGATGTCGCGGTGGACGATGCCCGCGTGGTGCGAGTACTCGAGCGCGCTGAGCACCCCGACCGTGATCTCGACGGCCTCCTCGATCGGCACCGCGGCGCCGTCGGAGAGGATGTCGCGGACGGTGTGGCCCTCGACGTACTCCATGACGATGAAGGGCACGTGGACGGTCGCGCCGGTCGAGTCGGTGTGGACGTCCTCCCCCGTGTCGTAGACCGCCACGATCGCAGGGTGGTTGAGCGACGCCGCGGCTTGCGCCTCGCGCCGGAACCGAGCGAGGAACGAGGGGTCGCGCGCCAGGTCCGAGCGGAGCACCTTGATCGCGACGGTGCGACCCAGGCGCGTGTCATGGCCGATGTGCACCTCGGCCATGCCGCCACGGCCGATGAGCTCACCGACCTCGTACCTGCCCGCGAGTACTCGGGGCGTGTTCTCCACCACTCAGTCGTCCTTCTCGATCGTGGCCGCGCGCGCAGAGCGCGGCATGTCTTGGAGCATCATCCCAGAGTCGGGGCCCGTCATCGCGAGCACAGCGTAGGGGCTGACGGCCGGGGCGGCGCCCGCGGCGTCGTCGTCGCCCCCGCCCCGGGTGAGGAGCGTGGCGAGGAGGAGCACGACGAGCAGGCCGAGCAGCGCCACCAGCGGCCACGAGAACCGCCCGAGCGGACCCAGCCGGTGGCCCGTCGTCGTGGACGTCCGTGCCGGGACGGCCTCCTCGGCGGGCCGCGCCGGCTTCGCCGATGGCTCGGGACGGCGTGCCGGTGCCGGACGCCGGGCGTCGCCCTGCGCCGCACGGGCCTCGCGCCGCGTGGCGTAGGTGCGGGCCGCGGGGTCGTCCTGGGTGGTGCCGCCGTCGGGCACCCGGCGCGGCATGGGTTCCGGCGGCGTGGCGACCTGGCTCGAGGTCTCGGTCGGGCCGGACGGCGTGCCCACCGGCCCGGGCGCGTGGCGTGGGCCCGGCGGGGTCGGGCCCCGTCGGGCGGGGGGCCGCGCCGCCGCCTTCGCGCGGCGTGCCGAGCGCGAGCGTGCGCCGAGGGGGTCGAGCGCGATCTCGTGCGCCAGCGCGTCGAGCTCGTCGGCGAGGGCGGCGGCCGAGGCGGGGCGCCGGGCAGGGTCCTTCTCGAGCATGCGCCCGACGAGGTCCGCGAGACCGGGGTGCACGCTCGACGGCAGCGGGGGCACGGGGTTGTTGACGTGCGCGACGGCGATGTCGACGGGCGTAGACCCCGTGAACGGCCGCCGTCCGGCCGTCGCCTCGTACGCGACGATGCCGAGCGCGTAGACGTCGGAGGACGCCGTCGCCGGCTGGCCCACCGCCTGCTCGGGCGAGAGGTACTGCGCGGTGCCCATGACCATGCCCGTGGCCGTCATGGGCGCCTGGTTCGCGGCGAGGGACACCCCGAAGTCGGTGATCTTGACGCCACGCGGTGCTCCCCCGCCCTGCGCCGGGTGCTCGAGCAGGATGTTCCCGGGCTTGACGTCGCGGTGGACCACCTTCGCGAGGTGCGCGTGGTGCAGGCCGCGGGCCGTCGCCGAGAGGATCGGCAGCAGCTTGCGCGGGGCGATGACGGGCTCGCGCTCGAGCAGGTCCGCGAGCGGCTCGCCGAGCACCAGCTCCATGACCAGGTAGCCCGTGCCGTCCTGCTCGCCGTAGTCGTACATCTGCGCGATGTTCGGGTGGGACAGCGCGGCGCTGTTGCGCGCCTCGGTGCGCAGGCGGCGCAGGAAGTCCTCGTTGCCCGTGTACTCCTCGCGGAGCACCTTCACCGCCACGTCGCGGCCGAGGTAGGTGTCGTCCGCCACCCACACCTCGCCCATGCCGCCGACGGCGATCCGCCGGGTGAGCCGGTAGCGGTCGCCGAGGGCGAGCCCCGCGGTCGGTCTCATCCGTTCAGCACCGCCTCGATGACGGCCTTGGCGACGGGCGCAGCGACCCGACCGCCGGTCGCCTCGGACCCCGCGTCGCCACCCTCCTCGATGACGACGGCGACCGCGACCTGCGGGTCCTCGGCCGGCGCGAACGCGGTGAACCACGCGTGCGGGTCACGGCCGTCCTGCCACTGCGCGGTACCCGTCTTGCCCGCGACGGTCAGGCCCGGGATCTGCGCGGCCGTGCCGGAGCCGTCCTCGACGACGCCGACCATCATCTCCGTGAGCTGGTCCGCCGTCGACGCCGAGATCGCCTGGCTCAGCCGCCGCGGTGAGCCCTCGCGCACGACCTCGAGCTCGGGGTCCCGGATGCGGTCCACCGAGTACGGCGCCATCAGCTCGCCGTCGTTCGCGATCGCCGACGCGACCATCGCGACCTGGAGCGGCGTGGCGGTGACCTCCCACTGGCCGATCGCCGAGAGGGCCACGAACGCGTCGGCGAAGCCCGGGTCCTCGGGGTCGGGGAAGTTGCTGTCGTAGGTGTTGAAGGGGATGTCGAACCGCTGGTTGAACCCGAACGCCTCGGCCTGCTCCGCCAGCGCCTCGGTCCCGAGGTCGACCCCGAGCCGGGCGAACGCCGTGTTGCAGGAGATCCGCAGGGCGTCGGCCAAGGACTGCTCGTCCGTGGGCGAGCACGCCGCGCCGCCGTAGTTCGGGATCACGCGGTTGGTGCCGGGCGGGGTGTACGTCTCGGGTGCGTCGATGACGGTGCCCGCGTCGTACTGCCCGCTCTCGATCGCCGCGGCCGCGGTCACGAGCTTGAACGTGGACCCGGGCGGGTACGTCCAGTGCGTGGCGCGGCTCAGCAGCGGGTCGTCCTCGGCGTTGAGCAGCTCCTCGTAGCGGTCGTTCGCCGCCTGCGTGTCGTGCGTCGCCAGCTCGTTCGGGTCGAACGACGGCTTGGAGACCATCGCCAGGATGCGGCCGGTCGACGGCTCGAGCGCGACGACGGCGCCGCGCTGGTCGCCCAGCGCGTCCCACGCCGCCTGCTGCGCGGCCGGGTCGATCGTCAGCTCGACCGACGAGCCCTGCGGGTCGACGCCCGTCAGCAGGTTCTGCAGCCGGTCGACCCACAGCGCGTCGGCCTGCCCGTTGAGGAAGTCGTTCTCGGCGTCCTCGATGCGCGACGTGCCGCTGACGAGGGAGAAGTACCCGGTCAGCGGTGCGTAGAGCGGCCCGTGGGCGTACTCGCGCTGGTAGCCGAACTCGTCGTCGACCGGGGTCGAGGAGGCCACGGCCTCGCCGCCGACGACGATCGGACCGCGCGCGGTGCCGTACTCGGCGTAGATCTTGCGCACGTTCCGGTTGTCGTTGTTGAGATCGTCCGCCTGGAAGAACTGGATCCACGTCGTCGAGACCATGAGGGCCACGAACATGACCATGACGACGCTGGCCAGCCGGCGCAGGGTCGTGTTCACGGGCGTTCTCCCCTCGGGGTCTCGGAGCGGGGCTCGATGATCTCGGTGGTCTCGCCGTACGCGGGCGACCGGCGCTGCAGCGGCGTGCCCGACGCCGGCGTCCCGGTCGGTCGTCTGGCCGGCGTCGCGCCGTCGGCCCCCACGACGATCGGCTCGTGCGTCGCGCCTCCCGGCGCCACCTGCCCGCGCACGGGCAGCGCGGACGGGCGGCGGGCGCTGTCGGAGATGCGCAGCAGCAGCGCGACGACGAGCCAGTTGGCGAGCAGGGAGGAACCGCCCTGCGCCATGAACGGCAGCGTGAGCCCGGTCAGCGGGATGAGGCGGGTGATGCCGCCGACGACGACGAACACCTGCAGCGCCATGACGAACGCGAGGCCGCCGGCCAGGAGCTTGCCGAACCCGTCGCGCACGGCGAGCGCGGTGCGCAGGCCGCGCTGGACGACGAGCAGGTAGACGATCAGGAGCGCGAGCAGCCCGGTGAGGCCGAGCTCCTCGCCGATGGAGGTGTAGATGAAGTCCGAGTAGGCGTACGGGACGCGGTGGGGATAGCCCTCGCCCCAGCCGGTGCCGAAGAGCCCGCCCGCCCCGAGCGCGAAGAGGCCCTGGACGATCTGGAAGGAGCCGCCGATCCGGTCGTAGAGCGCCTGGTCGAACGGGTCGAGCCAGACCTCCATGCGCGCGTTGACGTGCGGGAACAGGGTGGCCGCGAAGAACGCCCCGGCGCCGAACAGCGCGAGGCCGATGAGCACCCAGCTGAAGCGCTCGGTCGCCAGGTACAGCAGGGCGACGAAGAGACCGAAGAAGAGCAGCGAGGTACCGAGGTCGCGCTCGAACACGAGGACGCCGAGCGACGCGGCCCAGACGATGAGGATGGGGCCCAGGTCGCGCACGCGCGGCAGCTGCAGGCCCAGGACCTTCTTGCCGGCGAGCGTGAGGGTGTCGCGGTTGGTCACCAGGTAGCCCGCGAAGAACACCGCGAACGCGATCTTGGCGAACTCCGCGGGCTGCATCGACATGCCGGCGACCCTGACCCAGATCCGGGCGCCGTTGATCTCCTGGCCGATCCCGGGCAGCAGCGGCAGCATGACGAGCACGAGGCCGACGATCATCGCCGTGTACGTGAACCGTCGCAGCGAGCGGTGGTCGCGAAGGAACCAGAGGACCGCGAAGGCGACGAGGGCGCCGAGCAGCGAGTAGACGGCGTTCGACGTCGCGTCGGCACCCGCCATGTTCCGTGCGCCCGAGAGCTCCAGGCGCAGGATCGTGGCCAGCCCCAGGCCGTTCAGCAGCACGACGGCCGGCAGGATCACCTGGTCCGCCCACGGGGCGCGGATCCGCAGCACGACGTGGCCGACGAGCGCCACGCCGGCGAGCATGCCGCTCGCGAGCCAGAAGTTCTCGGGCAGGGCACCGGTCGTCGCGCGGCCGACCATGGCGAACGCCCCGATCCCCCCGGCCAGAGCGAGGACCAGCAGGAACAGCTCGGCCAGGCGGAACGGGCGCCGCTCGCGCGGCTCGACCGTCCGTCCTGCGGGTGCCTCCTCGACGGCGCTCATCCCGTCGCCTCCCGCACCGTGGCCGTGCCGGTGGACGTGCCGGCGGACGCCGCGGCGGCCGCCGACGTCGGCGACGCGCTCGGGTCGGGCGACGGCGTGGGGGTGGCGGTCGGCTCGGGCGTGGCCTCGGCGATGAGCCGGTCGGCACGCTCGACGGCCTCCTGCCGCGAGTCCGCGCGGATCGTGCCGTCGAGCTGGTCGGCCCAGTACGCCGGCAGGTCGTCCACGGACGTGCCGGTCAGCTCGACCGGCGTCGAGAGCGACAGCGGTCCGACGCTGGCGGGGATGCCCTGGTAGATCGCGACCTGCCGGTCCACGACGCCCACGTAGTACTGCTGCTGCGTCCAGCCGTAGAGCCACCAGCCGCCGTAGGCCAGGGCGCCGAGGAACGCGAGGCCGACAAGCGCACCGATCCAGGGGCGGCGTCGACGGGCGGGCCGTGCGTCGTCGTCGGCCGGCTCGTCGTCGAGGTCGTCGCCCGGCTCACCGTCGGCGGCGCCGGTCGCGGCGTCGTCTCGGGCACCCCCGAGCTCGGGGAGCGCACCGCTCGCGGCCGCGCCGACCACCTGGACGGACTCGTCGGTGGCCGCCGCCGCGGCGGCGTCGTCCTCCTCCTCGTCCACGACGTCGGCGACGACGACGGTGATGTTGTCCGTGCTGCCGGCGGTCATCGCGAGCGTGACCAGCAGGTCGGCCGCCGCGTCGGGCGTGTCGGACTCGACGAGCACCTCGGTGATCTGCTCGGGCGGCACGAACCCGGACAGGCCGTCGGAGCACAGCAGCCAGCGGTCCCCGGGTCGCGCCTCGCGGATCGACATGTCGGGCGTGAGGTCGACGTCGAAGTCGCCCAGGACGCGCATGACGACGTTGCGCTGGGGGTGGTGCTCGGCCTCGTCGGGCGAGATCCGGCCCGTGTCGACGAGGTGCTGGACGAACGTGTGGTCGACCGTGACCTGCGTCAGCACGCCGTCGCGCAGCAGGTAGGCGCGCGAGTCGCCGAGGTGCGCCATGGCGAGCCGGTTGCCCGACCGCAGGAGCGCGGTCACCGTGGTCCCCATGCCCGCGAGGTCGGGGTCCGCCTCGGACGCCTGCACGAGGTCGCGGCGAGCCTGCTCGACCGTCCGCTCGAGGTCCTCGAGGGCCTCCTCCGGCCCGTGGTCCGGGCTGTCGAGCGGGGCGAGCGCGGCGATCGCCAGGCGCGACGCGACGTCACCGCCCGCGTGCCCGCCCATGCCGTCGGCGACGACGAGCAGGTGAGGGCCCGCGTAGGCGGAGTCCTGGTTGTTCGACCGCACGAGCCCGACGTCGGAGCGCGCGGCGAAGCGCAGGGAGACGGTCACGGTCGCTCTCACCCCTGCAGCTCGACGACGGACCGGCCGATCTGCACGCCGACGCCCGGCGCGAGCGGTGTCGCGCCCGTCACCTGCTGGTCGCCGAGGAAGGTCCCGTTGGTGGAGCCGAGGTCCTCGACGTACCACTGGTCGCCCTGGGGGTAGATGCGGGCGTGGCGCGACGACGAGTAGTCGTCGTCGAGCACGAGCGTGCAGGCGGGAGACCGGCCGATGAGGATCGACGACCCGCCCAGCGGCAGCGAGGTACCGGTGAGCGGGCCGGCGGTGACGACGAGGCGCGTGGGTCCGCCGCCGCGGGAGGGCGGCGAGGGTGCCGGGGCGGCCGGCGTCGCGCCCGCCTTGCGTGCCGGTGTGCCGCCGTCGTCACGACGACGGCGCTCGGCGCGGTCGGTGGCGCGGGCGGCCAGGTCGCGGCGCAGCACGGCGACCGCCGAGAGCACGAACACCCACAGCAGGACCAGGTAACCCAGCCGCAGCAGGGTGAACGTCAGCTCACTCATCCCTCTAGGATCACCACTCCTCGCTCGGCTGGCCCGCCGACGTGCCGGTCCAGAACATGATCCGGGTACGGCCGATCGTCAGGGTGTTGCCGTCCAGCAGCGTGGCGGCGGGCACCTGGTGGCCCTCGACGAACAGGCCGTTCGTGGAGCCCAGGTCCGTGGCGATGACGCCGTCCGGGGTGACGCGGATCTCGAGGTGCCGGCGTGAGACGCCCGGGTCGTCCACGACGATGTCGGCGTCGGCGTCGCGGCCGATGACCGTGACGGGGCCCGTGAGCAGGTAGCGCTGGCCGTCGATGTCGATGAGCGGGTGACGGGTGCTCGGGGCCGACGAGGTCGCGGGTGCGACGTTGCCGCGCACGCTCGCCGAGCGGACCTGGAAGCGGCCGCCCGTGAGGTCCTCGTGCTCCTCGAAGGAGACGCTGACCGGGCCGACGAACGCGTAGTGCTGCGAGGCCGCGTACTCGGTGAGGTTCGTGGCGAGCTCGTCCGCGAGCGTCTCGGCGCCCCATGCCTCGATCTGCGCGAAGTCGTTCGGCGCCAGCTCGATCGTGAACTCGTTCGGTGCCACCGTCCGGTCGCGGCCGACGACGGCGGCGCGGTCGTCGATCTCGCGGCGCAGCCGGCTCGCCAGCTCGATCGGCTTCAGCTCGCTGTTGCGACCCACCTTGGCGAACGCGTTGTTCATCATCCGCTCGACGCTCTTCTCGAAGCGCTCCAGGGCGCCCATGCCACCTCCTCTCGCAGCCCGTACGACGTTCGCGGGCAGACTATCTAGATCGTAGGCAGCGTCGCAGCAGGCAGACCCCGTGCGGTGTGGATTTCCTGCGCACGAACGGGGCAGAAGCGACTCCGTGGGGTCACGGTCGGGTCACGCCACGTGGTGGCGCGCGGCGTGCGTCACAGTCGCGACCGGGGTTTGGGGGCGAGCCCGGGAGCCGTGCTAATCTTCTGCGGCACGCGCGAGTGGCGGAATAGGCAGACGCGCACGGTTCAGGTCCGTGTGCCCGAGAGGGCGTGGGGGTTCAACTCCCCCCTCGCGCACGTGGCACGAAGGCCCCGGCTCACAGAGCCGGGGCCTTCGTCGTTCCGCGATCCGGTGGCTCCTCTTGCGGATCAGGAAACCGCTCTCTACGATCCGAGAAACCGGTTCCCCACAGTGAGCGGAGCCGGCAGGCAAGTCCGCACGGCGGTCCGACCGCCGTGAGGTGCACCGATGCACCGCAGCGATGTCCCGCGTTCAACGACGAAGGTGAGGCACCATGAGACGACCACTCGCGCCCAGACTCCTCGCGGCGGGGGCCACGATGGCCCTGGCAGCCACGATCGGCATCACCGCCGCGCCCGCGCCCGACGCCCACGCGGCGACGGGCAGCGCCACCGGCTTCGCCAGCCGCAACGGCGGCACGACCGGCGGCGCAGGCGGCCAGACGGTGCGGGCCACCACCGGGACGGCGATCCACGCCGCCCTGTGCAACCGCGCCAGCAGCAGCACCCCGATCACGATCGAGGTCGAGGGCACGATCACTCACGCCGGCACGACCAAGGTCTCCGGGCCGAGCTGCAACACCGCCGACGGCGTCATCGAGCTCAAGCAGATCAGCAACGTCACGCTCGTCGGGGTGGGAAGCGGAGCGGTCTTCGACCAGGTGGGCATCCACATCCGCGAGTCGAGCAACATCATCATCCAGAACGTCACGGTCCGGAACGTCAAGAAGTCGGGGTCGCCGATCTCGAACGGCGGCGACGCCATCGGCATGGAGAGCGGCGTCCGCAACGTCTGGGTCGACCACGTGACGCTGGAGGCGTCCGGCGGCGAGTCGGAGGGCTTCGACGGCCTGTTCGACATGAAGAACGACACGCAGTACGTGACTCTCTCCTACAGCGTGCTCCGGAACTCCGGCCGAGGCGGTCTCGTCGGATCGAGCGAGACCGACCTGAGCAACGGCTACGTCACGTTCCACCACAACCGGTACGAGAACATCGACTCGCGCACCCCGCTGCTGCGGGGCGGTGTCGCGCACGCCTACAACAACCACTACGTGCGGCTCAACGAGTCCGGGATCAACTCTCGCGCCGGCGCCCGCGCGAAGGTCGAGAACAACTACTTCAAGGACTCCAAGGACGTGCTCGGCACGTTCTACACCGACCAGGCCGGCTACTGGCAGGTCAGCGGCAACGTCTTCGACAACGTGACGTGGTCCGGCCGCAGCAGCACCTACAACCCGGCGGGGCCGAACCCGACCTCGACCACGACGGTCAGCATCCCGTACGCCTACAGCCTCGACCCGGCGAGCTGCGTGCCCGACGTCGTCAGCCGGACGGCCGGCGCGGGCACGGGCCTGCGCGTGTCGGACGGCAGCTGCTCGCCGCAGACGCCTGACCCCACGCCGACTCCCGACCCGACGCCCACTCCTGACCCGACGCCGACTCCCGACCCGACGCCCACCCCGGACCCGGAGCCGACGCCGGACGGGACCAACCTCAGCCTCGGGGCCGGGTCCGACGGCTCGAGCAAGGCCGACGGGACGAGCTACGGCAACGTGCGCGACGGCGACCTCGGCACCTACTGGTCGCCGACCGGATCGACCGGCCGCATCTCGATCAAGTGGGGATCGGCCATCACGGTGTCCGTCATCAACGTCCGTGAGGCGGCCGGCGCGGTAGGGAACATCGGTTCCTGGCGGGTCGTCAACAACGACGACGGTTCCGTCCTGGCCACCGGCAGCGGTGCCGGCGTCATCAGGTTCGCGCCCGTCTCCCTCAGCAAGATCAACTTCGAGATCACGAGCTCGAGCGGGACGCCGCGCGTGGCCGAGCTCGAGACCTACGAGGGCTAGCGAGATCCGGCGGCTGTGGGTGCAGCGCCCGCTCCTCCCACAGCCGCCGACCCGCGTCGCCGGAGGCACGTCTGACAGGGGCCGGTCTAGGGCACGAGCCGCACGTCCGTCCCCTCGAGGGACGCGCGGAACCCGTCGTCCTGCACGGAGACGTCCCGGAGCACCAGCCCCTCCGGCAGGCCGTCGATCTCGTGCTCGATGGTGACGAGTCCCCGCACCACCGTCGCGATCGCGTCGGCGAGGAACGTCGGCCCGCCGATGTCGATCGAGCGCGGCTCGAGCACGGCGACGCCGGCACCGACGAGTCCGTCCTTCACACGCTGCCGCTCCATCGGCTCAGTCTCGCCCAGACGTGGTTGGGCGCTCGCTACGACGTCGGCTGCCGCGTCTTGACGACCAGGCTCACGAACCACGCCGGTCAGGAGTCGCGACCGGCGCTCGTTCAGGTTGTGAGCAGGCGGAGCCCGAGATCTGCGGCGTCGAGGTCGGCAAGGTCACTGTTGCGCTCGGCCCACCGGCCGGAGTCGAGGTCGTCGCTGAGGCGTCGCACTGCCCGCTGCTCGGCCTCCGGTCCGACCCTTGTCCACACCGACACCGCACGGCGCACGTGATCCTCCAGATATGCCTCCGGTCGACGCCAGTACGCCTCGAAGAGGCCGTCAGCACAGTCCCACGGGACGGGTACCGGCTCGGCGCGGCCGCCGATCGCAGCGGCCATCCCGGCAAGCGAGGGGAACTCTGCGAGGACGGCGGCGAACTCGGGCAGGTAGTCGCGGGTCAGCCAGAACCGGCCCTGCCATCCTGGCTCGTCGGTGTCGAAGGTGAGCACCACCACGCGACGGGCGACGCGCCGCATCTCGCGCAGGCCTGCTATCGGATCCGCCCAGTGGTGAACGGTGGAGACGGCCATCGCGACGTCGAAGGACTGGTCCTCGAACGGCAGGCTCTCCGCGACGGCGGCCACGCACGGTGCCGAGCCGGCAGGCCGCTGGGCCCGCATGACCGCCGATGGCTCCACCGCGGTCACGTCGCGATCACCAGGCTCGTAGGAGCCGGTACCGGCCCCGACGTTCAGCACCGTCTGTGCGTCCCCGAGCGCGTTGAAGATCTGTGCGGCAATCCGAGGGTCGGTACGCCGTGTCGCGGTGTAGGCGCCGCCGATCGCGTCGTACAGCCGTGCGCCGAGCATCTCCAGCTGCTCCTCCGCTGTCACCTTCAGTCCCTTCGCACGTGCCTCCAGCTCCCTGTCGATGGCCGCCACCATGGCGTCAGCATGATCACGCCGCTCCAGCAGGAGGCCGCGCAGTTCGCGCAGGTGCGCGACCGCGGTGGACGAGTCGCCGACGAGTTGCGCGATCTCCCGCAGACCGAACCCCAGTCGCCGGTACACCAGCACCTCCCTGAGCCGCTCCACGTCGTCCGCCGAGTAGGCCCGGTACCCCGCCGCGGTCCGCGCCGACGGCCGCACGAGCCCGATCTCGTCATAGTGGTGCAGCGTGCGGACGCTCACGCCGGCAAGCTCGGCCACGCGTCCCACGGTCCAGTGATCATCCACGGCACCGACTATGCAGCCTGACGTCACGTGAGGGTCAAGAGCCCCGTCTCACGGCAGCAAGTGCCGAAGCGAAGGCCGCGTCCGCATGTCGCCCGTCAGGCCGTCCAGCATCGACGACACCGTCGTTCACACGCTGCCGCTCCATCGGCTCAGTCTCGCCCAGACGTGGCTGGACGCTCGCTACGACGTCGGCTGCCGCGGCCGGACGACCAGGCTCTGGGAGATCGTCCCGATCGGCCCGTGCTCGTCGTGGAGCACGGTGCTCGTCAGCCCGACACCGGCCGGCCCGAACGACACGCTCGTGT
>JAPSLQ010000302.1 GCA_031180595.1 Isoptericola sp.
GCTCCGAACCGGGCCAAAAGTCCGCTCACAACGGTTCCGGACGGGGCGCTCGTGCTCGACGTCGGGCCCGCGCCCGGTGGGGCGCCGCCCGGAGCGGTGTGGGTGAGGCTCGACGACCTGGCGGCGGGCGAGTACCCGCCCGAGCTCGCGGCGCACCCTCTCGACGCGCCCGTCGTCGTCGTGTGCCCCCAGGGGCTGCGGAGCCGCGGGGCCGCGGCGCTGCTCGAGGCGGACGGGTGGACCGACGTCCGCCCCCTCGCCGCGGCGCGCCTCTGAACGGCTCCGGTCAGCCGCCGGCGAAGGGCGGCAGCAGGTCGAGCCGCGCACCGTCGGGCACGACGTCGCCCGGCTCGGCGCGACGGCCGTCGAGCAGCACCGCGCAGCGTGCCAGCACGGGCTCGGCCGCGGGCGCCGTCGCCGCGAGCCTCCCGACGACGTCGCGCACGGTCGCGCCGTCGGGCAGCGACAGGGTCTCGCCGGACCGGCCCAGCGCCGCCCGGGCCGCCGCGAAGTAGCGCAGCTCGATCACGCTCGTCCTCCGACCACGCTCATCCTCCGACCACCCGCTCATCCCCGACCACGCTCATCCTCCGATCGCGCTCATCGTCCGCGCGGGCTGCGTGAACCCGGCGTCGTCCATGCCGTGCCCCGCGCGCTTGCCCCACATCGCCGTGCGCCACAGGTCGGCCAGCACGCCGTCGGACGCCCCCGCGCGCAGCGGGCCGAGCAGGTCGGTCTCGGTGTGCGCGAACAGGCAGTCCCGCACGGCACCCTCGGCCGTGAGCCGCGTCCGGCGGCAGTCGCCGCAGAACGGCTCGGTCACCGACGCGATGATGCCCACCCGGCCGTGGCGGCGGCCCGTCGCACGGTCGAGGACGCGGAACCGCTCGGCCGGGGCGCCGTCGCGCGGCTCGTCGTCGGGCTCCAGCGTGAACCGGGCACCGAGCAGCGCGCGCACCTCGGCGGCGGTGACCATGGCCGCGCGGTCCCACGTGTGGTCGGCGTCGAGCGGCATCTGCTCGATGAACCGCAGCTCGAAGCCGCGCTCGAGGCACCACGAGAGGAGGTCGGCCGCGTGGTCGAGGTTCACACCGCGCACCAGCACGGCGTTGACCTTCACGACGTCGAACACCTCGGCCGCGGCGTCGATGCCAGCGAGGGTGCGTTCGAGGAACGGCCGGCGCGCGAGCGTCGCGAAGGTGTCGGGGTCGAGCGTGTCGAGCGAGACGTTGACCCGGTCCAGGCCCGCGTCGCGCAGCGCGCGTGCGCGTGACTCCAGGCCGATCGCGTTGGTCGTCAGGCTCAGCTCGGGCCGCCGGGGGAGGTCGGCGCAGTCGCGCACGATCTCCACGAGGTCACCCCGCAGCAGCGGCTCCCCACCCGTGAAGCGCACCTGCCGGACGCCGAGCTCGCGCGTCGCGACGTCCACGAGGCGGGCGATCTCGGCGCGCGTCATGACGGCGTCGCGCGGCAGCGTCGGCAGGCCCTCGGCGGGCATGCAGTAGGTGCAGCGCAGGTTGCAGCGGTCGGTGAGCGAGACACGCAGGTCGGTCGCGACGCGCCCGAACCGGTCCACGAGACCCGCGACGCCAGGCCTGCCGGCGGGCAGCACGACGTCGGACGCCGCGGCGCCTGACGCGCCGGCGTCCGGCATCGCGCTGGTCCGACGCGCGACGCCCGGCATGCCCAGCTCGACCAGCGCCATCAGCCCTCCGGCCGCCAGTCGAGCGCCAGCGTCGTGGCGCGGTCCACGGCCTCGGAGTCCTCGCCGCGTGCGGCCGCGAGACCGTCCGCGTAGCCGACGGCGTACGTGGTCACGGGCGCGGCCGGCCGGGCGACCCCGTGCGCGGCGTCGCGGGCGAGGTCCAGCACCGTGGCCACGTCGATCGAGCCGGCCGGCAGGCCGAGCTCGGTCTCGAGCGCCTCGACCCACGTCTCCAGCACGGTCGGGGTGTCCTGCGTCATGGCATGCCTTCCTTCTCGAGCCTGGTCACATCGTCCCAGGAATCGACGTCGGCGCTCAGCCCCGCGTCGTCGCGGACCTCGACGCACACGAGCTCCCCGACGAGCCGCCGCACCGGCAGACCGTGCACCGACCCGGCGTCGTCCCGGACGGCCTCGAGCGCCGCGCGCAGCGGCGCCCGCCGGTACAGCCCCACGAGCCACTGCGGCCCCGCGTCCGTGGCGAGGTGCGCGCCGTCGGCATCCGGCGAGCCTCCGAGCGCGTCGCGCAGCCGGGGCACGGCGGCCGCTGCCCGCGGCACGTCGACGGCGAGCACGAGCACGAGCGGCGCCGCGTCGTCCCGCCCCTCGAGCGCGCGCAGACCGGCGTCGA
>JAPSLQ010000303.1 GCA_031180595.1 Isoptericola sp.
GTCGTCGGGAACGGCACCAGGAAGGCCCGGATCGCCGGCTTGAGCACCGTCCCGGGATAGAGCCGCCGCAGGCGCAGCTGCGCCGACTCGGGCAGGTCGACGGGCGCGAAGCGCACGTACTTGCCCTGCGCCGTGACGTCCGTGAGCCCGGCCCGGCGCGCGTGGTTGCGGAAGTCCGCGACCTCGAAGAGGGCGGCCGCCACGTCGGGCAGCGTGCCGTACCGGTCCTCGAGCTCGGCGCGGACCTCGGCGAGCGCCGCCGCGTCGTGCGCGGCGGCGATCTTCCTGTACGCCTCGAGCCGCAGCCGCTCGGTGGCGATGTACGACTCGGGCAGGTGCGCGTCGACCGGCAGCTCGATCGTGACCTCCGGGGCCTCCTCCTCCTTCTCGCCGCGGAAGGCCTGCACGGCCTCGCCGACCATGCGCACGTAGAGGTCGAACCCGACGCCGGCGATGTGGCCCGACTGCTCGCCGCCGAGCAGGTTCCCGGCGCCGCGGATCTCGAGGTCCTTCATGGCGATCTGCATGCCGGCCCCGAGGTCGGTGTTGGCGGCCATGGTGGCGAGGCGGTCGTGCGCGGTCTCGGTCAGCGGCCGCTCGGGCGGGTAGAGGAAGTAGGCGTAGGCGCGCTCGCGCCCGCGGCCCACGCGGCCGCGCAGCTGGTGCAGCTGGGACAGGCCCAGCATGTCGGCCCGCTCGAGGATCAGGGTGTTGGCGTTCGAGATGTCCAGGCCCGTCTCGACGATCGTGGTGCACACCAGGACGTCGAGCTCCTTCTCCCAGAAGCCGCGGATCACCTGGTCGAGCTGGGCCTCGCTCATCTTGCCGTGCGCGACGCCGACGCGGGCCTCGGGCACCAGCTCGCGCAGGCGGGCGGCCGTCCGGTCGATCGTCTCGACCTTGTTGTGCACGTAGAAGACCTGGCCCTCCCGCAGGAGCTCGCGGCGCAGGGCCGCGGTGATCTGCTTCTCGTCCCACGCGCCGACGTAGGTCAGGACGGGGTGGCGCTCCTCGGGCGGCGTGGCGAGCGTCGACATCTCGCGGATGCCGGTGACCGCCATCTCGAGCGTGCGCGGGATCGGGGTGGCGGACATCGCCAGCACGTCGACGTTGGTCCGCAGCTGCTTGAGCGTCTCCTTGTGCTCGACGCCGAAGCGCTGCTCCTCGTCGACGATCACGAGCCCGAGGTCCTTGAACTGCACCGACCCGGTGATGAGCCGGTGGGTGCCGATGACGACGTCGACCGTGCCGTCCTTGAGGCCGGCGACCACCTCGGCCGCTTCCTTCTCCGACTGGAACCGGCTCAGCGCCCTCACGGTCACGGGGAAGCCGGCGTACCGCTCGGAGAACGTGTCGAAGTGCTGCTGCACCAGCAGCGTCGTCGGCACGAGCACCGCGACCTGCTTGCCGTCCTGCACCGCCTTGAACGCGGCGCGGATCGCGATCTCCGTCTTGCCGTAGCCGACGTCGCCGCACACGAGCCGGTCCATGGGGACCGGCTTCTCCATGTCGGCCTTGACCTCCTCGATGGTCGCGAGCTGGTCCGGCGTCTCGACGTAGGCGAAGGCGTCCTCGAGCTCGCGCTGCCAGGGCGTGTCGGGGCTGAAGGCGTGGCCCTGGGTCGCCATGCGCGCGCTGTACAGGCGGATGAGCTCCGAGGCGATCTGGCGCACGTGCTTGCGCGCCCTCGCCTTGGTGTTCTTCCAGTCGGCCCCGCCCATCTTGCTCAGGCTCGGGGACTCGCCCCCGGTGTACTTGGTGACCTGGTCGAGCTGGTCCATCGGCACGAAGAGCCGGTCGCCCGGCTGCCCGCGCTTGGACGACGCGTACTCGATGACGAGGTACTCGCGCGTCGCGGCGTTGGCGCCCGCGCCGAGCGTGCGCTGCACCAGCTCGACGAAGCGCCCGACCCCGTGCTGCTCGTGCACGACGTAGTCGCCCGCCTTGAGCTGCAGCGGGTCGACGACGTTGCGCCGGCGCGACGGCATCTTGCGCATGTCTCGGGTCGTCGAGCCCTGGCGCCCGGTCAGGTCGGACTCGCTGAAGACGGCGAGCCGCAGCTCGGGCGCGACGAAGCCCTTGCCGACCAGGGCGGGCGCGACGAGCACGACGCCGCCCTCCGGCTCCTCGGCGAGCTCGCCGACGAGCCGCGCCGCCGTGTCGTCCGCGGAGAGCTGCTCGACCATCCGCTTGGCCGGGCCGGGCCCCTCCGTCGTGAGCACGAGGCGCCAGCCCGCGCGCTGCAGCGACTTGACGTCGTCGAGCGCGCGCTGCAGGTCCCCCCGGTACGACTCGACGTCGCGCGCGCCCACCGTGAGGGTCG
>JAPSLQ010000049.1 GCA_031180595.1 Isoptericola sp.
TTCCTCGACGCCGTGGCGGCCGCGTCCGAGCGGCTCGTCGTGCTGTACAGCGGGGCCGACGAGCGCACCGGGGCCCCGCGCCCGCCCGCCGTCCCGGTGGGCGAGCTGCTGGACGCCCTCGACGCCGCGGCACGGCTCCCGGACGGGCGCGCGGCGCGCGAGGCCGTCGTGGTGCGCCACCCGCTCCAGCCGGTCGACGAGCGCAACTTCGCCACGGGCGCGCTCGGGCGTCCCGGTCCGTTCAGCTTCGACGCGCACGCCCACGCCGCGGCGCTCGCAGGACGCGGTCCCCGCGAGGGGCGGGTGCCGTTCCTGCGCGAGCCGCTCCCGCCCGCGGGGCCCGACGAGGCCGGCCCGGAGACCGACCTGGACGACCTCGTCTCCGCGCTCGAGCACCCGGTGCGGTGGTTCCTGCGCCGCCGGCTCCAGGTGTCGCTCGCCGGTGAGGCCGACGACGTCGCCGACCGGCTCCCGCTCGAGCTGGACCCGCTCGGGCAGTGGCCCCTCGGGGAGCGCCTGCTCGGCGCCCTGCTCGACGGCGTCGACCCGCGCCAGGCCCTCAACGTCGAGTGGCGGCGCGGCGAGGTGCCGCCCAAGGAGCTGGGGCGCGCCACCCTGCTGGCCGTGCAGGAGAAGGTGGTCCCGGTGGCCCAGGCGGCACGCGGGTACGTCACGGCGCCGCCGACCGGTGTCGACGTCACGGCCGAGCTGCCAGGGAGCGGCGTCGTGACCGGGACCGTGCCGGGGGTGCACGGGGAGGTCGTGCTGCGCTCGACGTTCTCCAAGCTCGGCCCGAAGCACCGGCTGCGCGCGTGGGTGCAGCTGCTCGCGCTCGTCGTCGCGCACCCCGACGTGCCGTGGCGCGCGGTGACGGTCGGGCGGGCGCCGGTGCGCGCGCCGCGGGCCGCCGTCTCGACACTGCGCACCCCGACCCGGGCCGAGGCGGTGCGTCACCTCGGCGAGTTGATGGCCGTGCGCGAGCTGGCCTCTCGCGAGCCCCTGCCCCTGCCCGTCGCCTGCGCGTGCGCCTACGCCACGAGCCGCGACGGCGGGGCGGAGGAGGTCCAGGCGCTCGAGGCGGCGTCCCAGGAGTGGTCCCAGGGGTTCGAGCGCGCCGACGACCACCACGTCCTCTGCTGGGGTGCTGGCGTCACGCTGCGCGAGATCGCGGGCGTGCCGAGCACGGCCGAGCAGGCCTGGTGGCCGCAGGACCGCACGCGCCTGGGCGTGCTCGCGCGGCGCGTGTGGCAGCCGCTGCTCGCGCACGAGGAGACGGTGACGCTATGAGCGAGACGCTGGACCTGACGTCCGTCGCCCCCGTCGTGTTCGACGTGTGCGGCGGGCTGCCGCGCGGCACGACGGTGCTCGAGGCGAGCGCCGGCACGGGCAAGACGTTCACGATCGCGGCGCTCGCGGCCCGGTACGTCGCCGAGGGCGTCGCCGAGCTGCCCGAGCTGCTGCTCGTGACCTTCGGGCGCGCCGCCACCACGGAGCTGCGCGACCGCGTGCGCGAACGGCTCGTCGCCACCGAGCGGGCGCTGCGTTCGCCCGGAGCACGGCGCGACGAGGACGCCGTCGTGCGCCACCTGGCGGAGTGCGACGACGCCGAGCTCGAGCGGCGGCGCGACCGGCTGACGCGCGCACTGTCGGCGTTCGACGCCGCGACCATCACGACGACGCACGGCTTCTGCCAGCAGATGCTCGCGACGCTGGGCGTCGCGGCCGACGTCGACCCCGACGCGACGTTCGTCCCCGACATCGCCGACCTGGTCGACGAGGTCGTCGACGACCTCTACCTGCAGCGCTACGCCGACCAGGCCGAGCCGGTGCTCCGGCCCGCGGAGGCGCGGCGCGTCGCCGCCGAGGCCATGAGCGACCACCAGGCGCGGCTCGAGCCGTCCGCCGCCGACGCGGGCTCCCCGGCCGGGCACCGCTACGCCTTCGCACGCGACGTCGTCGCGGAGGTCGAGCGGCGCAAGCGCGAGCGCCGGCTGCTCGACTACGACGACCTCCTGACGCGCCTGCGCGACGCCCTCGCCGACCCCGAGGGCGGACCCGCCGCCGCCGAGCGCGTGCGCTCGCGCTACGCGGTGGTGCTCGTGGACGAGTTCCAGGACACCGACCCCGTCCAGTGGGAGATCCTGCGCACCGCGTTCCACGGGCACCGCACGCTCGTGCTCATCGGGGACCCGAAGCAGGCGATCTACGGGTTCCGCGGCGGTGACGTCGTCACCTACCTCGCGGCCCGTGCCGACGCCACGACCACCGCCACGCTCGGCCGCAACTGGCGCAGCGACGCGCCGCTCCTGCGCGGGCTGGAGAGCGTGCTGCGCGGGGCGGCGCTGGGGGACGAACGGATCGTGGTGCGCCCCGTCGAGGCCCAGCACGAGGGCCGGCGGCTCGACGGTGGGGCGGCCGTGCGGATCCGCCAGGTCACCCGCGACCCGCTGGGCGTGCGCGGAACCCGCAACGCCGCGATCGGCGCGGTCCGCGACCTCGTGTGCGCGGACGTCGCGGCCGACGTCGTGCGGCAGCTGCGCGGCACCCGGCTGCGCGACGGCGACGGGTGGCGTGCGCTCGAGCCGGGTGACGTCGCGGTGCTCGCGCGGCGCAACGCCGACGCCGCCGCCGTGCGGGACGCGCTCGTGGCGGCCGGCGTGCCGGCCGTCGTCTCCGGGCTCTCGAGCGTGTTCGCCACCCAGGCCGCCCAGCACTGGCTCACGCTGCTCGGCGCGCTCGAGCAGCCCGGCCACCACGGGCGCGCGGCCGCGCTGGCCCTCACGCCGTTCGTGGGGTGGGACGCGGCCCGCCTCGCCGGGGCGAGCGACGCCGAGCGCGACGAGCTCTCCGACACCGTGCGCACCTGGGCGCGTGCCCTGGCGGACAAGGGCGTCGCGGCCCTGCTCGAGGCGGTCGCCGCGGGCGGCGTCGCCGAGCGGCTCCTGCGGACGTCGACGGGGGAGCGGACCCTCACCGACGTCCGGCACGTCGGGCAGGCGCTGCACCTGGCCGCCGTCACGGACCGGCTCGGGCCCGCGGCGCTCACGGACTGGCTGCGCCGGCGCATCGCCGAGGCGGCCGAGGACTACGCCGAGGAGCGCAGCCGGCGGCTCGAGACCGACGCGGCCGCCGTGCAGGTCGTCACCGTGCACGCGAGCAAGGGGCTCGAGTTCCCGGTCGTGTACGTGCCCTTCGCCTGGGACCGGTACGAGGACAGCCGTCGTCCTCCCGTGGCGCTGCGGTTCCACGACGACGCCGGGACGCGGGTGCTGCACGTGGGCGGCCAGGACGACGTGCACCACCGGGCCGCGCTCGAGCGGCACCTCGCCGAGGACCGCGGCGAGGACCTGCGGCTGCTGTACGTGGCGCTCACGCGGGCGGCGTGCCAGGTCGTGACGTGGTGGGCGCCGTCGAACAACTCGGGCCGCGGGGCGCTGAGCCGCGTGCTGCTCGGCGACCACGCACCGGGGATGCAGCCGCCCGGCCACGTGCCGCAGCCCACGGACGAGGCGGTGGCGCAACGGCTCGCGGCGCTCGCCGCCGCGTCCGAGGGTGCGGTCGCGGTCGAGACGGTGACCGCGCGCCCCGAGCCCCTGCGGTGGACCGCGCCCGTGGTGGAGCGGCCCGGCCTCGCGGTCGCCCGGTTCGGCCGCCGCCTGGACCTGGCGTGGCGGCGCACCTCGTACAGCGGGCTCACGGCCGCCGCCCACGAGCACCCCGGCGTGGCGAGCGAGCCGGAGGAGCCGGGCGTGCAGGACGAGGTCGACGTCGCGCTGCGGGCACCGGCCGAGGCGCACCCCGCGAACGACGTCGCGTCGCCGCTCGCGGGCATGCCGGCCGGCGCCGCGTTCGGCACGCTCGTCCACGCGGTGCTCGAGCACGTCGACACCACGGCGCCGGACCTGCGGGCCGAGATCTCCCGGCGGTGCGCCGAGGCCGGGGCGGCACGGATGCCGGGGGTCGACGACCAGGAGCTGGCGGCGGCGCTCGAGGTGGTCCTCGACTCGCCGCTCGGCCCCCTGGCGGGCGGTCGCACGCTGCGCGACCTGGCGCCCGCCGACCGCCTGCCCGAGCTCGAGTTCGAGCTCCCGCTCGCGGGCGGTGACTCGCCCCGCGCGGCGTCACGCCTCGTAGACGTGGCCGCGCTGCTGCGCCGGCACCTCCGCGCCGACGACCCGTTCGCCTCGTACCCCGACCTGCTGGCCGGGCTCGGCGAGTCCCGGCTGCGCGGCTACCTCACCGGCAGCATCGACGCCGTCCTGCGCGTGGACGACGGCGGCGGGCCGCGCTACCTCGTCGTCGACTACAAGACGAACCGGCTCGGCGTGCCGGACGAGCCGCTCACCGCGTGGCACTACCGGCCCGAGGCGATGGCCGAGGCCATGATGCGCGCGCACTATCCCCTGCAGCTCCTGCTGTACCTCGCCGCGCTCCACCGGTTCCTGCGGTGGCGGCAGGCGGGGTACGACCCCGACGTGCACCTCGCGGGCGGCCTGTACCTGTTCGTGCGCGGCATGTGCGGGCCGCAGACCCCTGTGTTCGACGGCGGGCCGGCCGGCGTCATGGCGTGGCGCCCGCCCGCCGGGCTCGTGGCCGAGCTCTCCGCACTGCTCGACGGGAGGGGCGCATGACCGCGACGACGACGGCCACCGCGACGCCCCCGGGCGACGCGCGGCTCGCGCTGCACGCCGAGCCGCTGCTGGCCGAGCACAACCGCGCGGGCATCGTGTCGGCCGCCGACGTGCACGTCGCGCGGCGGCTGGGCCGGCTCGCGGGCGAGCCCGACGAGCGCGTCCGGCTCGCGGTGGCGCTCGCGGTGCGGGCGGTGCGCTCCGGATCGGTGTGCGTGGAGCTCGACGACCGCGAGTCGCTCGCGGTGCCCGAGGCCGAGGACGCCGCACCCGCCGACGACCTGCGCTGGCCGGAGGCGGACGAGTGGCGCGCCGCGATCGAGGCGAGCCCGCTCGTCGCCGTCGGCCCGGCCGGACCCGACGACCGGCCGGTGCGGTGGGTCGACGGGCGCCTCTACCTCGACAGGTACTGGCGGCACGAGGTCGTGGTCCGCCGCGAGGTGGACGCCCGGCTCACCGAGGTCGCGTCCGACGCGCGGGACCTCGACGCCGCCCGGGTCGCCGCGTCGGTGCGCCGCCTGTTCCCCGCCGACGGCGACACGCGCCAGCGCCTCGCCGCCGCGACCGCCGTCCTCAGCCGGGTCATGGTGCTCACGGGCGGTCCGGGCACGGGGAAGACGACGACCGTCGCCCGGCTGCTCGCGGTGCTCCAGGACGTCCTCGGCGAGCGGCGACCCCTGCGCATCGCGCTCGCCGCACCCACCGGCAAGGCGGCCGCCCGCCTCCAGGAGGCCGTGGCCGAGGCGCTCGACGGGCTGGAGCCCGCCGACCGCGCCCGCGTGGGCCGTCCCGCCGCGACGACGGTGCACCGGCTCCTCGGCTGGCGGCCGGGCTCCTCGACCCGGTTCCGGCACGACGCCGGGCACCACCTGCCGCACGACGTCGTGGTCGTGGACGAGACGTCGATGGTCTCCCTGCCGCTCATGGCCCGGCTGCTCGAGGCCCTGCGCCCCGACGCGCGGCTCGTCCTGGTGGGCGACCCGGACCAGCTCGCCTCGGTCGAGGCCGGAGCGGTGCTGGGCGACCTCGTCGCGCGGCCGCCGGTGGCCGACGCGCTGCCTGCCGCGCTGGCGGGGCTCGTGCCGGGCGACCTGCCGGACGGTGAGGACGGGCGGCGGCTGCGCAACGGCGTCGTGCGGCTCGAGACCGTGCACCGTCAGCGGCCGGACAGCGCGATCCTGCCGTTCGCGGCCGCCGTCCGCGGGGGCGACGCCGACGAGGCGGTCCACCTGCTGCGGGCCGGCGGTGCCGACGTCGAGCTCGTCCAGGTCGCGGGGGAGCGGCCGGACGACGCCGAGGTCGCCGCCCTGCGCGCGGACGCGGTCGAGGCCGGGACGTCGCTCGTGGCCGCGGCGCGGGCGGGCGACGCCGGCGGTGCGCTGCGCGCCCTGGAGCGGCACCGGCTGCTGCTCGCCCACCGCCGCGGCCCGGCCGGCGTCGCGCACTGGGACCGCCTCGTCGAGGAGTGGGTCACCGAGGCCGTCGGCGCCGAGCCAGGACGCGGCCCGTGGTACGCGGGCCGACCGCTCCTCGTGACGACCAACGACCGGGACACGGGCCTCTACAACGGCGACACCGGCGTCGTCGTGGCGGACGGACGCGGCGGGCTCGTGGCGGCGTTCGGCAAGCCGGAGGCGCCGCTGCTCGTGCGCCCGCACCGGCTGCCCGACGTCGACACGGTGCACGCCATGACGGTGCACCGGGGGCAGGGGAGCCAGTTCGACCGGGTGACGCTGGTCCTGCCGCCCGCGACCTCGCCGCTGCTCACGCGAGAGCTGCTCTACACCGCGGTGACGCGCGCGCGGTCGCACGTGCGTGTCGTGGGGACCGAGGACGCCGTCCGCGCCGCGGTCGGGCGGCCGGTGCGCCGAGCGAGCGGCCTGCGCCGCCCGCTCGGCTGACCGGGCGGTCCGTCAGGCGCGCAGGCGCGCCATCCACGCCTCGACGTCCTCCGGGCGGCGGGGGAGCCCCGCCGACAGGTTCTCGTTGCCGTCCTCGGTGACGAGCACGTCGTCCTCGATCCGCACGCCGATGCCGCGGAACTCCTCGGGGACGGTGAGGTCGTCGGACTTGAAGTACAGGCCGGGCTCGATCGTGAACACCATGCCGGGCTCGAGCACGCCGTCCAGGTACAGCTCGCGGCGCGCCTGGGCGCAGTCGTGCACGTCCAGCCCGAGGTGGTGGCTCGTGCCGTGCACCATCCAGCGGCGGTGCTGCTGCCCGTCGGGCGACAGCGCCTCCTCGGCCGGGACGGGCAGCAGGCCCCACTCCTCGAGCCGCTCGGCGATGACCTTCATCGCGGCCTCGTGGATGTCGCGGAACCTCGTGCCCGGCTTCGCGACCTCGAACGCGGCGTCCGCGGCGTCGAGCACCGCCGTGTAGATCTTGCGCTGGACGTCGGTGAACTCGCCGTCGACCGGCAGCGTCCGCGTGACGTCCGCGGTGTACAGCGAGTCGACCTCGACGCCGGCGTCGAGCAGCACGAGCTCGCCGCGGCGCACGACGCCGTCGTTGGTGATCCAGTGCAGCGTCGTGGCGTGCTCGCCGGCCGCGGCGATCGTCTCGTAGCCGACGGCGTTGCCCTCGAGGCGCGCGTGGGCGTCGAACGTCGTCTCGATGACGCGCTCGCCGCGGCGGTGCGCGACGGCCCGCGGGAGCGCCCGCACGACCTCCTCGAAGCCCTCGATGGTGCGTGCGACGGCCTCGCGCATGTGCTCGATCTCGAGGGCGTCCTTGACGAGCCGCAGCTCCGACGTCGCCTCGACGAGGGTCTCGTCCGAGAGCTCGTCGGACTCCTCGAGGCCCGCCTCGGCGCGGATCGCCTCGACGAGCGCCTCGATGCCCTCGTCCGCACCGGTCACCACGAGGACGCGGACGCCGTCGGCACCGACGTCCTTGGCGATCGCGTCGCGCACCTCGTCGACGTGCCGGGACTCGATGCCCGTGAGCGTGGTGACGTCCTCGAGCGACGGGCGCGCGCCGATCCAGAACTCGCCGTACCGCGCGTCGGCGTAGAACTCCTCGTTGTCGCGCGGGGCGAGCGGGCGCACGTAGAGCACGGCGTGGTGGTGCGACGGCGTGCCGTCGGCGCCGGGGTCGCCCTCGCCCTCGCCGACGGGGTGCAGCACGAGCACGGCGTCGGGCTCGTGGTCGGTGCCCAGCCCGGTCAGGTGCGCGAACGCCGAGTGCGGGCGGAAGCGGTAGTCGGTGTCGTTGGAGCGCGTCTTGAGCGGACCGGCCGGGACGACCAGGCGGGTCCCGGGGAACCGGGCCGACAGGCGGGCGCGGCGCTCGGCGGTGAACGGCACGGCGCGCGACGGCTCGACGCCGAGGTCGGGCCGCGGTGCCCACCCCGACATGACGAAGGCCTTGAACGCCTCGGACCGCGGACGCTGGGAGCGGTTGCTCCCGCGGTCGGACACCGTCTGGGTCGGGGTCTCGGTCGGTGTCTCGCTCGGCGGCGTCTCGGAGGGGACGGTCGGGTCGACAGGGGTTGCGTCGGTCATGCGACCAGTCTCGCACCCGCGAGGTAGCGCATTCTTGCGCGAGGTAGCGCATCTCCCTGCGAGGTAGCGCGCGCTGGCGGGACGTCGCAGGTGTGGCGGCCGCGCTACCTCGCGGCGAGACGCGCTACCTCGCAGGGAGATGCGCTACCTCGCCGGAGGGGGCGCTACCTCGCGGCGCGGCTGAAGTCGCGCAGCGCGCGGTCGAGCACCCGGTTGAAGGCGTCGGGAGCGTCGGTGTTGACGTCGTGTCCGGCCCCGGGCACGACGACGAGCGCACCCCGCTCCGCCGCCGCGAGGTGGCGGGCCTCGTCGAGCCGCATGCGGTCGCGGGACCCGTTGACGAGCCACACGGGCGCACGGGTCGCGCGCAGGTCCGCCACGGACGAGCGGCCCGCGAGCTGCGTGAGCGCGTCGGTGACCACGTCCCACCCGGGGGAGGTCGCGGTCGAGGACGGCGTCCCGCCGAACTCACCGGCGTCGCTGCCTGCCGCGAGCGAGCGACCCGTCGCGAGCGTGCGCCAGCGGCCCCCGGCCCGGCGCACGTGCCGGCCGACCGCCGTCGAGCCCGCGACCGTGATGCGCGCGACGTCGCGGAAGAGCGCCACGGGCTTGCCCCGCGGGTCGGACGAGCACCCCACGGCCACGACGCCGGAGAGCGGTGCGGGTGCGCCGGCGGCCGCGTGCCGCGCGGCCCATCCCAGGCTCGTGTACCCACCGAGCGAGAGGCCGACGAGGGCCACGCGCCGTCCGTCGAACGACGCGACCGCCTCGTCGATGACCTCGAACGCCCGGCCGAGCGAGAAGCGCTCGCCGTGCCGGGACCCGTGGGCGGGGAGGTCCACGGCGACGGCCGGGTGCCCGGCGTCGCGGACGTGCCGGACCTGCCGTGCCCAGATCGCGGAGGAGGTGCGCAGGCCGTGCACGAACACGACTGCCGGGGGTGCGGTGCGGGGATCTTCGTCCATCCCCTCGATCGTCGCGCGCCCTTCTGCGGCTCGCGCGTGCACGCCCGGCGGGCCGTGTGGAGACCTCGTGCGGACCTGGCAGTGCCACCCGTCCCCCTATCCTTGGGCCGTGATCGACCTCCACACCCACTCGTCGGCGTCCGACGGGACCGACGAACCGCGCCAGGTGATGGAGGACGCGGCAGCGGCCGGCCTCACCGTCGTCGCGCTGACCGACCACGACACCACCGTCGGGTGGGACGAGGCGGCCGACGCCGCGGCGCGGACCGGTGTGGCGCTCGTGCGGGGGACGGAGGTCTCGACGCGGGTGCGCACCCCCGAGGGCACCGGCATCAGCGTCCACCTGCTGTCGTACCTGCACGACCCGACGAACGTCGCGCTCGCCGACGAGCTGGAGCGCACGCGCACGTCGCGCCGCACGCGGGCGCGGGCGATGACCGACCTGCTCGCGCGGGACTTCCCGATCACGTGGGAGACCGTCGTCGAGCACACGGGCGACGACGCCACGGTGGGCCGGCCGCACCTCGCGGACGCGCTCGTCGCGCTGGGCGTCGTCGGGACGCGCGAGGAGGCGTTCGCCACGATGCTGCACCCCGGCGCGCCCTACTACGTGGCGCACTACGCGCCCGACGCCGAGACCGCGGTCCGCGCGGTCCGCGCGGCGGGCGGGGTGCCGGTCATGGCGCACCCCGGGGCGGGCGCGCGCGGCCGGGTCGTCACGGACGAGACGATCGCCGAGCTCGCCGACGCCGGCCTCGCCGGCCTGGAGGTGGACCACCGCGACCACGACGCCGCCACGCGTGCGCACCTGCGCGACCTGGCGTCCGCGCTCGGCCTGTTCGTCACGGGCTCGAGCGACTACCACGGGGCCGGCAAGACCAACCGGCTGGGCGAGAACACGACCGCTCCCGAGGTGCTCGAGGCGATCGAGGAGGAGGGCACGCTGCCCGTGGTCCGGCCGTGAGCTGGTTCGACGTCGTGGTGTTCACCGAGGTGTTCGTCACCCTGTTCGTCATCATGGACCCGCCCGGCACGGTGCCCGTGTTCCTCGGGCTGACCTCGACGATGACGGCCCGGCAGCGCAACCGCGCCGCCCGGCAGGCGATCCTCGTCGCGTTCGGGGTGATCGTCGTCTTCGCGGTGTTCGGCCAGCAGGTGCTGCACTACATGGGCATCTCGCTCCCCGCTCTCCAGGCCGCGGGCGGCCTGCTCCTGCTGGTGGTGGCCATGGAGCTGCTCACGGGCAAGATGGAGCAGGCCGAGCCGTCGGGCAACCAGTCGGTCAACGTCGCGCTCGTGCCGCTCGGCACGCCGCTGCTCGCCGGCCCGGGCGCGATCGTCGCGACCATGGTGTTCGTCCAGCAGTCGCGCGGTTCCGGCGACGTGCTCGCCCAGGTGCTGGCGATCGCCGCCGCGATCGTGGCGGTGCACGTGGCGCTCTACCTGTCCATGCGGTTCGCCAACGTGCTGCAGCGCCTGCTCCGGGACTCCGGCGTCACGCTCGTCACGCGGATCGCGGGCATCCTGCTCGCGGCGATCGCCGTCCAGATGATCGCGACCGCCGTGACGGAGTTCGTCCGCGCGGCGTAGCGCCCGCGACGGTCAGAGGCCGACGGGCTCGAGGGTGACCACGACGTCGTCGCCCGGCCCGATGCCCTCGGCCTGCCGGACGGCCCGCTTCACCGGCAGCACGTAGCCCTCCTGCTGCTTGGACGGGAACACCGACGTGGACCACGTCGTCGACCCCACGGTGACACGGACCCTGATCGAGCCGAACCCGCGCGGCGGCAGCGGCAGCTCGGCGAGCTGGTCCGACTCGTCGTGCGGCACCGTCACGAACCACCACGAGTCGTCCGACCGCGCGTCCCACTGCCACAGCGGCGCGGAGAAGGTCAGTCGCATGCGTCGCAGCGTACGGCGCGCCGCCGACACGGGCCTCGGGACGGCCGCGAGACCGGAACGGCGGCCCCGGGTCCGTCCGGCAACGGTGTTGCCGGACGGATCCGAGACCGCCGGTCCGAGGGAAGGTGCGGAGCGTCAGGCCTGCTCGCCGGCGCCCTGCGTGCCGCCCGAGCGACGGCGGCGCCGCCGACGGCGCTGGCCCTCGCCCGACGTCGAGCCCTCGCCCGCCGCACCCTCCGCGGGTGCCGAGCCCTCGGCACGCGGTACCCGCGTGCCGGCCGTGGCCTCGCCCGTCGCGGGGCGGCCCTGGCCGGACCCGCCGCCCGAGCGGCCGCGGCCACCACCCGAGCGGCCGCGACCGCCGTCGCGCCGCTCGCCGTCGCGCCGCTCGCCGTCGCGCCGCTCGCCGTCGCGCGAGCCGGCCGGCCCGCCCGCCTTGCCGGACCGCTTGCCCGTCTCGCCCAGGTCCTCGAGCTCCTCGGCGTCGAGGCCGCCGAGCTGCTGCTTCTCCTTGGGCAGACGGCCCTTGGTGCCCTCGGGGATGCCGAGGTCGCTGAACAGGTGCGGCGACGTCGAGTACGTCTCGACCGGCTCGGGGAACCCGAGGTCGAGCGTGCGGTCGATGAGCTGCCAGCGCGGCACGTCGTCCCAGTCGACGAACGTCACCGCCGTGCCCTTGTTGCCCGCACGGCCGGTGCGGCCGATGCGGTGCAGGTACGTGCGCTCGTCCTCGGGGCACTGGTAGTTGATGACGTGCGTGACGTCCTCGACGTCGATGCCGCGGGCGGCGACGTCGGTCGCGACGAGCACGTCGATGTGGCCGTGGCGGAACGCGCGCAGCGCCTGCTCGCGCGCGCCCTGGCCGAGGTCGCCGTGGATGGCGCCGGCGGCGAAGCCGCGGTCGCGCAGGTCGTCCGAGACCTTGGCCGCGGTGCGCTTGGTGCGGGCGAAGACGATCGTGCGGCCACGGCCCTCGGCCTGCAGGATCCGCGCGAGCACCTCGACCTTGTCGAGCGCGTGCGCCCGGTACACGACCTGGCGGGTGTCCTTGACGGTCGCGCCCTGGTCGTCGGGCTCCGCCGCGCGGATGTGCGTGGGCTGCGACATGTACCGGCGGGCCATCGAGACGACCGGGCCGGGCATGGTCGCGCTGAAGAGCATGGTGTGCCGGACCGCGGGCGTGCGCGAGAGGATCTTCTCGACGTCGGGCAGGAACCCGAGGTCGAGCATCTCGTCGGCCTCGTCGAGGACGACCGTGGCCGCGCGCGTCAGGTTGAGGTGGCCCTGGTTGAGCAGGTCGACCATGCGGCCCGGCGTCCCGACGACGACCTCGCAGCCGGCCTTGAGCGCCTCGATCTGCGGCTCGTAGGCGCGTCCGCCGTAGATCTGGACGATGCGCACGGAGCGCTTCCTCGACGCGGTCGCGAGGTCGTTCGCGACCTGGACCGCGAGCTCGCGCGTCGGCGCGACGACGACGGCCTGCGGCCTGCCGGGGGACGGCAGCTCGTCGTAGCCCGGCTCGCCCGGCGCGACGACGCGGTGCAGCAGCGGGACGCCGAAGCCCAGCGTCTTGCCGGTGCCGGTCTTGGCCTGCCCGATGATGTCGTGGCCCTGCAGCGCGACGGGCAGGGTCATCGCCTGGATGGGGAACGGGTGCGTGATGCCCGAGTCGGCGAGGGCCTCGACGATCTCGGGGCGCACGCCGAAGTCGGCGAAGCTCACGTCCTGGGCCTGGATGGCGGACGGGCTGCTGGTGTCGATCTGTGCCGCGGTCGTCGCGGCAGCGGTGTCGGTGGTGGTCACTTGTGCCTTCGTGTGCTCGTCGGCGCGGGGGACCGCGCGGCCTGGCCGCGGGTCGCACGCAGCGCCGAGGTGGTCGGCAGCCGATCGTGGAGGAACGTCGCGCGAGCTCCGCAGGGACCTGCGGGCCGGCGCGGGGAGGTCAGCACGTGACGACCGGGCAACCGAGGTACGGGGCCCATGCTACTGGACGGGGCCTCGCCCTGCCGGGCCGCCGGGCCGCGGCGTGGCGCGAGCACCTATCCTGAGCGCGTGAGCGAGCACCGGAGCACCCCGCCCAGCGCGACGTCCCAGACCGTGCCCGGCGGTGGGTCGACCGCCGTCGTCGAGCTGCTCGGGCTCGCCGCCTACACCGAGCTGGCGACGTTCGGGCTGCTCGCCAGCCGTTCGGTCGACGCCCCGGACCTGGCGACGCGCCAGACGCTGGCCGAGGCCGCGGACCAGGCGCTGGGCCGGCAGCGGCGCCTGCTCTCGATCGCCTCCGACCACGGTGTCCACGGTGTCGAGCTCATGATCCCGTTCGACGGCTCGCTCGCCGACTTCGACGCCCGCACCCAGCCGGGCAGCTGGTGGGAGGGGCTGCTCAAGGGCGCCGTCGGCCACGGCGTCGCCGCGGACCTGTGCGCCGCGCTCGCGCGCGGGCTGCCCGGCGACGACGCCGCGGCCGTGCTCGCGGTCGTCGCGGACGCGACGCGGGCCGACGCGGCGACGCGCCTGCTGACCGACGCCGCGACCCGCGACGAGGTGCTCGCCTCGCGCCTGGCCCTCTGGGGCCGGCGCGTGGTGGGGGAGGCACTGACCCTCGCGCAGACGCTGCTCGCGACGCGGCACCACCTCGCGGAGCTCGCGGCGGCCGCCGCCCCCGCCTCGGAGGGGAGCCCGGTGGCGAGCGACGTGCCGCCGTGGCTGCTCGCGCAGCTCACCGCCGAGCACACCCGCCGGATGGACCGGATCGGCCTGGCGGCCTGACGGCCGTCGTCAGAGGGACCCGAAGCCGACCGGGCGCGACGCCTCGGTGCCGAGCTCGACGTAGCCGATCGCCGTCGGCGGCACGATGACTCGCCGTCCGCGGGCGTCGGTGAGCTCGAGCGGCTTCGCGCCCTCGAGGGCCTCCTTGACCGTGGCCGCGACCTCGTCCGACGACTGGTCGGTCTCGAGCACCAGCTCGCGCGTCAGGTTCTGCACACCGATCGTGATCTCCACGTTCTCTCCTTCGCGAGCTGCACCACGGACGGTGCGACGGTCCTTCGAGTCGCCTCGATCGTAGCCGGGCCGCCGCCGGCTCCCGGCCGCTTCCGCCGAGGGTGAAACACCGCCGGGCGCCCGGGGACCGGACCTGGCCGGTGCGGGGGCTGTCGGTGGTCCGTGGTCGAATCACACCCGTGGCATCCGCACCCGCGCAGCTCGAGCTCGTGCCGCCGTCGTCCCTCGACGACGGCGGTCGCGTCCCGCTCGACCCGACCCAGGAGGCGGCGGTCCAGGCGGCCCTGACGCACCCGGTCACGCTCGTCGTGGGGGCACCCGGCACCGGCCGCACCACGGTCGCGACCGAGGTGGCGGTGCGTGCGCTCGCCGCCGGGGCCGACCCCGGACGAGTGCTCGTGCTGGCGGCGTCGCGCCGCGCGGCGGCCCGCCTGCGCGACCGCGTGACCGCCCGCGCGGGCCGCACGGTCGGCGCGCCCATGGTGCGCACCGCGGCGTCCGCGGCGTTCGCGGTCCTGCGGACGCGCGCGGCCGCGCTCGGCGACGCGCCGCCGACGCTCGTGTCCGGCCCGGAGCAGGACCTCGTGCTCGCGGAGCTGCTGGCGGGGCACCTCGCCGGCGAGGGCGCGCCGCTCGAGCTGCCCCCGGGCCTGCCGCCCGAGTCGCTCGCCCTGCGCGGCCTCCGCCAGGAGCTGCGCGACCTGCTCATGCGCGCCGCCGAGCGCGGGCTCGGCCCGGCCGACCTGGCCGACCTCGGCCGCCGCCACGACCGTCCGGAGTGGCTGCTCGCGGCGCGCCTGTACGAGGAGTACCTCGACGTCACGGCGCTGCGTCTGGGCACGCCCGACGCCGGGGCGCGCTACGACCCCGCGGTCGTCGTCGACGAGGCCGCGCACGCCCTGGCCGCGTGGGACGACGAGCTGCCCGGGGTCCCCCGTCCCGCGTGGGACCTCGTCGTCGTCGACGACTACCAGGAGGCGACGGTCGCCACCGCCAGGCTCCTGCACGTCCTGCACGACGGCGGCGCGCGGCTGGGGCTGCTCGCCGACCCGGACTCGGCGGTGCAGGGCTTCCGCGGCGCGGCGCCCGGTCTCGTGGGGCGGGCGGCGGCGCCGGCACGCGGCGGCACGGTCGGCGCCTTCGACGCGCGCACGGTCGTGCTCGGGACGGCGTGGCGGCAGGACGCCGCGCTGCGCGACGTCACGACGGCCGTCACGCAGCGCATCGCCACCGTCTCGGGCGCGCTGCACCGCGGGGCGGGGCCACGGCCCGACGACGGCACCCCGGCCGGGCGGGTCGAGGTCGCCGTCCTCGCGGGCGCGGCCCAGGAGGCGGCGTTCGTCGCGCGCGAGCTGCGCGCCGAGCACCTGCTGCACGGCACGCCGTGGGAGCGCATGGCCGTGGTCGCACGCAGCGGCGACCGCCTGGCCTCGCTGCGGCGCGACCTCGTGGCGGCGTCGGTCCCGGTCGCGCTGCTCGGCTCCGACCTGCCGCTGCGCGACGAGCCGGCGGTCGCGCCGCTGCTCGCCGCCCTGCGGGTCTGCGCGCCACCGCCGGGCAGCCTCGAGGCGCTGCTCGGCACGGAGCTCGGCGAGGGCGCGGTCGACCCCCTCGACGCCGACACGGCGGCCCTCCTGCTCACCTCGCCCGTCGGCGGGCTCGACGCCGTCGCGCTGCGCCGGCTGCGGCGCGCGCTTCGCGCCGAGGAGCTCTCGGGCGGCGGCGGGCGGTCGTCCGACGCGCTGCTCGTCGAGGTGCTCGGGGACCCGGCCCGCGCGGAGACGCTGCCTGCGCCGGTGCGTCGCGGGCCGCTGGCCGTCGCCCGCGTGCTGGCGGCCGGCCGGACGGCCGCGAGCGAGCCGGGCGCGACGGCGCAGACCGTGCTGTGGGCCGTCTGGGACGCGACCGGGCTGGCCCGCCGGTGGCGTGACGCCGCGCTCGCGGGCGGGCCGGCGGGCGTGCGGGCGGACCGGGACCTCGACGCCGTGCTGGCCCTGTTCCGGGCGGCCGAGACGTTCGTCGACCGCATGCCCGGCGCGCCGGTCGCCGCGTTCGTGGACTACCTCGCCTCGCAGGACCTGCCCTCGGACTCCCTCGCCGCCGCGGCCACCGGCGCCCATGCCGTCGAGGCCCTCACTCCCGCCGGTGCCGCCGGGCGCGAGTGGGACGTCGTCGTCGTGGCAGGCGTGCAGGACGGCGTCTGGCCCGACCTGCGGCTTCGCGACTCGCTGCTCGGGTCCCAGGCGCTCGTGGAGCTGCTCGCCGGACGCGCGTCGGACGCGCACGTCCTCGGTCCCGAGGCGCGCAAGCAGGTGCTCGCCGACGAGCTCCGCGCGTTCGCGGTGGCGACCTCGCGCGCGCGGCGCCGCCTGCTCGTGACGGCGGTCGAGGACGCCGACGACAGCCCTTCGGTCTTCCTCGACCTCGTCGCCCCGCCCGGGGACGGCGACGAGCCGGACCGCGACGCGGACGGCCCGCACCCGCGCCGCGTCGCCGTCGGCCCGCCGCTCGACCTGCGCGGGGTCGTGGCGGCCGCGCGGGCCGAGCTCGTGCGCGCGGTCGCCCGCGGGGACGTGGCCGGTGGTGCGGTGACCGGCGGGGATGCGGCCGACGGTTCCGCCGCCGGCCCCGGCCCCGGCGCGCCCGGCCCGGCCGCGGCGGCGCGGCTCCTCGCCGACCTCGCGGCCGCGGGCGTCGCCGAGGCCGACCCGAGCACCTGGTACGGCGTCGCGCCGACGTCGAGCGACGCGCCGCTGTGGGGCCCGGACGACCGGGTCTCGGTGTCGCCGTCGAAGGTCGAGACCGTCACGACGTGCGGCCTGCGCTGGGCGCTCGAGGCCGCGGGCGGCACCCGGCCCGACGCCGCCCACCAGACGCTCGGGACGCTCGTGCACGCCATCGCCGAGGACCTGCCGTCCGGCTCGCTCGCCGAGCTGCGGGCCGAGCTCGACCGGCGCTGGCCCCAGCTCGCGCTGCCGGACGGCTGGCCGGCGCGTCAGCTGCGCCGCCGCGCCGAGCGGATGATCGAGCGCCTCGCCGAGTACTACG
>JAPSLQ010000304.1 GCA_031180595.1 Isoptericola sp.
AGCACTACCAGTCCGGTGCGCAGACGCACCGGGTCCCCGAGCTCGAGCGGCTCGTGCCCGAGCCGTACGTCGAGCTCCACCCGCAGCTCGGCTTCCGCCTCGGGGTGCCCGACGGCGGACGCGTGCGGGTCGCGTCGGCGCGCGGCGCCGTCGTGGCCACCGCGCGGTGGACCGACGCGATCCGCCCCGACACCGTCTTCATGCCGTTCCACTGGAGCGGCGCCGGCAGCGTCAACCGGATTACGACTGACGCCGTCGACCCGGTCTCGGCCATGCCGGAGTTCAAGGTCTGCGCGGTCGACGTGACCCCCGTCCCCAGCCCTGCCGCGAGCTCGTACCAGGCCCAGGAGGTGCCCGCGTGAACGCCCTGCGTGTCCCGCTGCGCGTCGTCGTCGTCGGCCACGGCATGGTCGGCGCCCGGCTCGTCGACGAGCTGCTGCGCCGCGACTCCGACGGGGCGGTCGACGTCACCGTGCTCGGCGCCGAGCCGTACGAGCCGTACAACCGCGTCCTGCTGAGCGACGTCGTCGCGGGCCGCACCGACGTCGCGGCGATCGGCATGCCGCTCGTCGACGACGCGCGCGCCCGCGTGCTGCGCGGGACGGCCGCGGTGTCGGTCGACCGCGACGCGAAGGTCGTCCTTGCCGACGACGGCACGCGTCACCCGTACGACCACCTGGTGCTGGCGACGGGGTCGTCGGCCCGCGTCCCCGCGGTGCCGGGCCTGGACCACCTGCCCGCGGGCGTCCACGCGCTGCGGACGCTCGACGACGCGCGCGAGATCGTCGCGGCCACCGTCAACGCCCCGCGCGCGGTCGTCGTGGGCGGCGGCGTGCTCGGCGTCGAGGCCGCGCACGGGCTCGCCGGGCGCGGCCTGCGCGTCACGCTCGTCCACCCGGGCCCCGCGCCCATGGAGCGCCAGCTCGACGGCGAGGCGGGGGCCGTGCTCAGCCGCGGCCTCGAGGCGGCGGGCGTCACCGTGCGGACCGGCGTGCGGCCGAGCGAGGTGCTCGTCGTCGGCGGACGGGCGGTGGGCGTGCGCCTCGACGGCGACGTGCGCGAGGCCGGCGAGGTGCTGGGGGCCGGGCTCGTCGTGCTCGCGTGCGGCACCGTGCCCGAGACCGGCCTCGCGCGCGACGCCGGCCTCGCCGTCGACCGGGGCGTCGTCGTCGGGCACGACCTGGCGAGCGTGAGCGACCCGGCCGTGCACGCGGTCGGCGACTGCGCGCAGCCGCCCGAGGGCTCGCGCGGCCTGGTCGCCGAGGGCTGGGACCAGGCGCGGCGGCTGGCGGAGACGCTCGCGGCGCTCGCGGCCGACCACTCGGTGCCGTCGGCCGCCGACGAGCAGCCGGACCACGGCCCGCGCGAGCACCTGCGCCTGCCGCACGACGGGCGCCGGCCGTCGATGGCGGTCCGCCTCGGCACGCTCCTGGCCTCGCGCGCGCCGACCGACCACGGCATCGAGACCCGCGGCACCGACGTCGTCAAGGTGAAGGCCGGGTCGCTCAGCGTGGTGTCGATGGGGCGGTCGGGCCAGCGTCGGGAGACCGTGCCGGGGGAGCGGACCGTGCGGCTGAGCGACCCCGACGCCGGCCGGTACGTCGAGGCGGTCGTGGCCGGCGGGCTGCTCGTCGGGGCGACCTGCGTGGGCGACCCGCGCGTCGCGGCCGACCTCACCGCCGCCTACACCCGGCGCACGCCGGTGCCCGTCGATCCCGCGTTCCTCCTGCTCACGCCCGTCATGCCGACGGCGGCACCGGCGTCGTCCCCCGAGCACATGCCCGACGACGCGACCGTCTGCCGCTGCAACGGCGTGACCAAGCACGACATCGCGGCCTGCGTGCGCGACGGCGCGTCGAGCGCCGAGGAGGTCACGCGGGCCACCCGCGCCACGACCGGCTGCGGCGGCTGCACCGAGGCCGTGTGCGGGCTGGTCGACTGGCTCCGCTCGACCCGCGCAGAGGATTCCGGCGAGCCCGCCGCCCCGGGACCTGCCGCCGGACAGCCCTCCCTCACCACCCTGTGAGCACGTCCCGCCAGACGCCATCCGGCCCTGCCGCCAGACGCCCTCCGGCCCGGGAGTACCAGGGACGACGTGCTGAAAGGGAGGCGCGGTGCCGCGCGCACGTGCTCAGGAGGAAGGGCGGGGGTGTGTGTCGGGCGTCTCTCACGGGTCGCGTGGAGCGCGTGAGCACAATGTTCCCGAGAGGTAACCGCCCCCTGACGGGCCGGTCACGGCGGCTTCCTACCGTCGTGGCATGAGCAGCGAGCCCCTCACCACCACTGGCCGTCGGCACCTCGTCGTCGTCG
>JAPSLQ010000305.1 GCA_031180595.1 Isoptericola sp.
CCGCGGTCACCGAACCCTCCCCCGCGTCGCCGGCGAACGTCACGGTGACCGGACCGCCGTCCGCGGGCCGCTCGACCTTCCGCACGTCCACGCCGACCCGCAGGTCGACCCCCGCCTCCTGGAGCGACGCCGCGACCGCCTCGCCCGCGAACGGCTCGGCCGCCGAGAGCAGCCCGCCGCGGGCGAGCACCGTGACGTGCGCACCGAGGTCGGCGTACGCCGTGGCCATCTCGGTGGCGACCACGCCGCCACCCACCACCACGAGCGACTCGGGTACCGCCTCGGCGGCCGTCGCCTCGCGGCTGGACCACGGCTCCGCCGCGGCGATCCCGTCGGCCTCGGGGAGCACCGGCACGCTGCCGGTGGCCACGATCACGGCACGCCGGGCCGTCAGCCGCCGCGCACCGCCGTCGGGCAGCGCGACGTCGACGACCCGCTCACCCGCGAGACGCGCGTGCCCGCGCACGAGCGCGATGCCGGCGCCCTCGAGCCACTCGACCTGGCTGGCGTCGTCCCAGTCGTGCGTGACCTGGTCGCGCCAGGCGAGCACGGCCGCGGGGTAGAGCGGGCCGGGGTCGCCCACCCCGGGCACGCCGCGCGCGGCGGCTCGAGCCGCCCCCGGGCGCAGCAGCGCCTTGGACGGCATGCACGCCCAGTACGAGCACTCGCCGCCCACGAGCTCGCTCTCGACGAGCGCGACCGACAGCCCCGTGCGGCCGGCCCGGTCCGCGGCGTTCTCGCCGACCGCGCCGCCGCCGACCACCACGACGTCGTACGTCTCGGTTGCATCCATGGGGCCATGGTGGCGTGGGACCGACGGGAGCGCAGGACGGACCTCAGGCGGGACGCACGTACTCCAGGTCGACCACGTCGCGGCCCGCCTCGCGGCCCTTGCGCTCGAAGCTCGTGAGCACGCGGCCCTCGAAGCGGGGCGCGACACCGCCCGGGCCGTGCGCGTTGACGAGGCCCTCGCAGGCGTCCAGCACCGCGAGCATCTGCTCGCCGTACTCCGACCAGTCGGTCGCGAGACGCAGCACGCCCCCGGGGCGCAGCACGCGCGCGGCGAGCGTCGCGAACGACGGGCGCACCAGACGCCGCTTGTGGTGGCGCGACTTGTGCCACGGGTCGGGGAAGAAGACCCACACCTCGTCGGCGCTCGCGGGCGGCAGCGCCGTCTCGAGCAGCTCGGCCGCGTTGACCTGGAGCAGGCGCAGGTTGTCCAGGCCCTCACGGTCGCGGCACCGTTCGGCCCGCACGATCGTCTGCGCGAGCCCGGGCGTGTACACCTCGACGGCCAGGTGGTCCCGTTCCGGGTGCGCGTCGGCCGCGGCGACGATCGCCTCGCCCTGACCGGAGCCGATCTCGACGACGAGCGGCGCGCGCCGGCCGAACGTCGCCTCGGCGTCGAACCGCCAGGCGGGGTCCACGGACGTGGCCGCGAGCGCCCGCGGCACCTCGACGAGGTACCTGTCCCGCTTGGCGTCCCACGCCTTCTGCTGGGCCTTCGTCAGGCGCGCGCTGCGGCGCACGAAGCTCACGGGCTGCGTGCGGTAGCGCGCGGGGTCGGGCGTCGGGCCGGCGGGGGCGTCGGCGGTCAGGGGCTCGGGCACCCGACCAGGGTACGGGGGCTCACGCACCCACCGTGCGCTCGACGAACCACCACAGCCCCGCGAGCGCGACCCCGCCCGCGACCCCGCCGGTGACCCAGGTCGCCGCGCGCGGCGCCCGGCGCGCCAGGAGCGCGAGCGCCGGGTACGTCACGGCGATCAGCACCAGCTGGGCCGCCTCCACGCCCACGTTGAACGCCAGGAGCGCGCCGAGCAGGCTCCACGACCACGGCTCGTCCACGCCGAGCGCGCCGGCGAAGCCGAGGCCGTGCACGAGCCCGAACGCGAACACGACCCCGAGCCGCAGCCACGTCGCCCGCTCGGTGCCGACCGCCCGTCCTGGCTCCGGGGCCGTGACGGCGGCGAGCCGTGGCCACCTGCGGTCGGACGACCTCTCGCGCAGCAGTCGCCAGAGGTGGGCGCCGGCCACGGCCGCGATCGACAGCGCGATGACCGGCTCGACGACGGCGCCGGGGACGTGCACCACGCCCGTGGCCGCCAGGAGGAACGTCACCGAGTGCGCCACGGTGAACGCGGTGGCGACGAGCACGACGTCGCGCAGCCGGCGGGCGGCGACGACGAGCGCGAGCAGGAAGAGCACGTGGTCCAGCCCGCCGACCAGGTGCTCCACGCCGTGGACGAAGAACTCCCCGGCCCGGTGCCACGCCCGGTGCTCGCCGGTCGTGAGCG
>JAPSLQ010000050.1 GCA_031180595.1 Isoptericola sp.
CGTCGGTGTCGCGGCGGACCTGGGCCAGGATCTGACCGGCCTCGTCCACCACGCCCACGGCGATCTTGGTGCCGCCGATGTCGACTCCGATGGCGTGCATGGGTACGTCCTCACGATTCCGGTCGTCGGGACCGCCGCTCCGGCGGCGGAAGGGGCTGCGCGCGCGGCGCGCTGGGGCCAGACTAGCGACCGGGAGACAGTCGCGTGCCGCGCGGTCCGCATGCCGGTGACGGCTGTCACACGACAGGCCTGAGACCCGGTATCGTGACCGCCACGGACAGCCCTGCCACTGGAGTCAGCATGGACGAGATCACCATCCCGCAGCTCGTGGAGCTGCCCTCGACGTCGAACCTCAACGACGTCCTCACGCAGCGCGTCGCGAAGGACCCCACGGCCACCATCATCGAGCGCCCCGGCGCCGACGGGTGGACGCCCGTGTCCGGCGCGGACTTCGACGCCGAGGTGGTCGCCGTCGCGAAGGGACTGGTCGCGCGCGGCGTGCAGCCCGGTGACGCGGTCGGGATCATGTCCAAGACCCGCTACGAGTGGACGCTGCTCGACTTCGCGGCGTGGGCCGCCGGCGCGGTCCCCGTGCCGATCTACGAGACGTCCTCCGCCGAGCAGGTCGAGTGGATCCTCACGGACGCGGACGTCAGCCTCCTCGTCGTGGAGACGCCGGATCACGCGGCGACCGTGGCCGAGGTGTCGGACCGTGCGGCGTCCCTGCGCGAGGTGCTGACGATCGACGACGGCGCGGTCGCCACGCTCACGGCCGCCGGCGCCGACGTCCCCGACGACGAGATCGCGCGACGGCGCGCGCTCGCGAACCTCGACGACCTGGCGACGATCATCTACACCTCGGGCACGACCGGGCGGCCGAAGGGTGCCGAGCTCACGCACGGCAACTTCGCCTCCCTGGCGACCAACGCGGTCGAGGCCGTGCCCACCGTCTTCGCGGCGGGCGGGCGCACGCTGCTCTTCCTCCCGCTCGCGCACGTGTTCGCGCGCTTCGTCGAGGTGCTGGCGATCGCGGGCGGCACCGTCCTGGGCCACTGGGCCGACCTGAAGACCGTCACGGTGGGCCTCGAGTCGTTCAAGCCCACGTACATCCTCGCCGTGCCGCGCGTCTTCGAGAAGGTCTACAACTCGGCCGAGCAGAAGGCGGCGGCGGGCGGAAAGCTCAAGATCTTCCACTGGGCCGCGGCGACCGCGATCGAGTGGTCGCGTGCGCTCGACACGCCGAAGGGCCCGTCGCTCTGGCTGAACGTCCAGCACAAGGTCGCCGACAAGCTGGTGTACAGCAAGCTGCGCGCCGTCCTCGGAGGGCAGGCCGAGCACGCGGTGTCCGGCGGCGGCCCGCTGGGCGAGCGCCTGGGCCACTTCTTCCGCGGTCTGGGCCTGATCGTGCTCGAGGGCTACGGCCTGACCGAGTCCACCGCCCCGACGTGCGTCACCCGTCCGGAGGCCACGAAGATCGGCACCGTGGGCACGCAGCTGCCCGGCTGCGGCGTCAAGATCGCGCCGGACGGCGAGATCCTCCTGCGCGGCATCCACATCTTCCGCGGGTACCACAACAACCCGACCGCGACGGCCGAGGCGTTCGACGGCGAGTGGTTCCGCACGGGCGACCTCGGCACGCTCGACGACGAGGGCTTCCTGACGATCACGGGCCGCAAGAAGGAGATCATCGTGACCGCCGCGGGCAAGAACGTGGCGCCCGCCGTCCTCGAGGACCGCATCCGCGCGCACGCGCTCGTGAGCCAGTGCGTCGTCGTCGGCGACAACCGCCCGTTCATCGGCGCCCTCATCACCCTGGACGCCGAGGGCCTGCCCGGCTGGCTCAAGATGCACGGCAAGCCGGAGATGACGCCGGCGCAGGCGAAGTCCGACCCCGACGTGCTCGCCGCCCTGGACGCCGCCGTCGCGCGCGCGAACAAGTCCGTCTCCAAGGCCGAGTCGATCCGCAAGTTCGCGGTGCTCGACGGCGACCTCACCATCGAGAACGGTTACCTGACCCCCAAGCAGAGCGTGCGCCGCCACGTCTTCGTCAAGGACTTCGCCGCGCAGATCGACGAGCTCTACGTGGACACCCGCCAGACCTCGGCGAGCTGACCGACCGCACGCCCCGTCCGCTCCGGGCAGGCGGCGGGGGGCGTGTCGGTGGGCCCGGTTACGGTCCGGGCCATGCCGAGCACGTCACCCGCCGCCGTCCAGCCCTCGTTCGAGGAGCTGGGCACCCCGCTGCGGGACGTGACGTTCGTCGTCGTCGACCTCGAGACCACGGGCGGTCGCACGCAGGACTCGGGGATCACGGAGATCGGCGCGGTCAAGGTCCGCGGCGGCGAGGTCCTCGGCGAGCTCCAGTCCCTGGTCAACCCAGGCCACCCCGTCCCGGCCTTCGTCGCGCGGCTCACGGGCATCACCACGGCGATGGTCGCCACCGCGCCCGATCTCTCCCTCGTCCTGCCCAGCTTCCTCGAGTTCGCGCGGGGTTCCGTGCTCGTGGCGCACAACGCCCCGTTCGACGTCGGGTTCCTGCGGGCGGCGTGCGAGCGGCTCGGCTACGAGTGGCCGGGCTTCCCCGTGGTCGACACCGTGCCGCTCGCGCGCCGCGTGGTCCTGCGCGACGAGGCGCCGAACCACAAGCTCTCGACGCTCGCCGCGCTCTTCCGCGCCCGGACGGCGCCGGAGCACCGCGCGCTCTCCGACGCCCGGGCGACGGTCGACGTCCTGCACGGGCTGCTCGACCGGCTGGGCCCGCTCGGGGTGACCCACCTCGAGGACCTCGCGACGGCTGCCGACCCGGTCCCGCCCGAGGTGCGGCGCAAGCGCCACCTCGCCGACGGCCTGCCGGACGCGCCCGGCGTCTACCTGTTCCGCGGGCCCGGGGACGAGGTCCTCTACGTCGGGACCTCGACGAACATCCGCAAGCGCGTCCGCTCGTACTTCACGGCTGGCGAGAAGCGGCGCCGGATCGCGGAGATGGTGCGCATCGCCGACGGCGTCACGCCGGTCGTGTGCGCGACGCCGCTCGAGGCGCAGGTGCGCGAGCTGCGCCTCATCACCGAGCACGCGCCGCGCTACAACCGCCGCTCGAAGCACCCTGAGCGCCAGGCGTGGGTGCGCCTGACCGACGAGCCGTACCCCCGGCTGTCCGTGGTACGCGACGTCGTGGCGGGAACCCCGCACATCGGTCCGTTCACCTCGCGGCGCACCGCGCAGGACGCGGTCGACGCGCTGCACGACGCGCTGCCCCTGCGGCAGTGCACCGCCCGTCTCCCCCGCGTCGCGCGGGTGGCGGGCAGCCCGTGCGCCCTCGCAGGCATGGGCCGCTGCTCGGCGCCCTGCACCGCGACGACGGTCCCGGACACCTCCTACGCCGGCGTCGCGGACGCCGCGGCCGAGGCGCTCACGGGCGACCCGTCCGTCGTCGTGCGGGCCCTGTCGGAGCGCATCGCGCGGCTCGCCGCGGAGCAGCGGTACGAGGAGGCCGGGCAGGTGACGGCTCGGCTCCGGGCGTTCGTCCACGGCGCCGGGCGGGCGCAGCGGCTGGCGCCGCTCGCGCGGTGCGCAGAGCTCGTCGCGGCACGCGCGACGGCGACGGGCGGCTGGGAGCTCGTGGTCGTGCGGCACGCGCGGCTCGCCGCGACGGCGGTGACGCGGGCCGACGAGGACCCGCTGCCGGTGGTCGACGCGCTGCGCGCCACGGCCGAGGTCGTCCCCGCGCCCGTCGCCCCGGCGCCCGCGTGCCACCCGGAGGAGGCCGCGCTCGTCCTCGCCTGGCTCGAGCAGCCGGGTACCCGGCTCGTGCACGTCAGCGACGCCTGGGCCTGCCCCGTCCGCTCCGCGGCGGCGCACACCGATCTCGCGTGGGCGTCCGGCGAGGTCAGGTCGCGCGTGGCTACGATGGCCGCATGCTGACGGCGATCGTCCTCATCGACACCGAACCGGACCGCATCCCCGAGGTCGCGAACGAGGTGACCGAGCTCAAGGGCGTGAGCGAGGTGTACTCGGTCACGGGCAAGGCGGACCTGGTCGCGATGGTGCGCGTCCGCGAGCACGACGCCCTGGCGACCGTCATCGCGGACGGCATCTCGAAGGTCCCCGGCGTGCTGCGGACCGAGACGCTCATCGCCTTCCGCACGTACTCGAGCGTCGACCTCGAGCAGGCGTTCGCCCTCGGCCTCGACTGAGGCGCGACCTCGGTCCGCAAGAGCGCGACCGAGTCGCGGCCGCCCGACCGGCCTAGCCGGCCGACGCGGCGGCCCACCGTCGCAGGACGTCGGCGGCGGCGCCGTCGTCGACGCTGCGCGCCGCGTGCTGGACGCCCGCGTCGAGCCGCTCGACCAGGGAGCCCGTCGCCGTGCCGGGCAGCGTGCCGTCGGCGACGAGCGCGGCCGCGGCGTTGAGCAGCACGGTCTCGCGGACGGCCCCGTGCGCGCCCTCGAGCACGTCGCGCGCCACCCGCGCGTTGTGGGCGGCGTCGGCCCCGCGCAGGTCGTCGACGCGGATGCGCTGCAGCCCCAGGTCCGCGGCCGCGTCGACGCGGTGGTCCGTCACCTGGCCGTCGCGCACCTCCCAGACCGTGGCGCCGCCCGTGGCCGCGAGCTCGTCGAGGCCGTCGTCGCCGCGGAACACGAGCGCCCGGGTGCCGCGCGCGGCGAAGACGCCGGCCATCCGGGGCGCCATGCCGGGGTCGGCGCAGCCGACGGCGACCGCCCGGGGCTGGGCGGGGTTCGTCAGGGGGCCGAGGAAGTTGAACACCGTCGGGATCCCGAGGTCCTTGCGCGCGACGCCGGCGTGCCGCATCGACGGGTGGAACACCTGCGCGAAGCAGAAGGTGATCCCGACCTCGCGGACGAGCTCCGCGACGCGCTCCGGGGCGTGGTCGAGCCGGATGCCGAGCGCCTCGAGCACGTCCGCCGAGCCGGACGACGACGACGCCGCGCGGTTCCCGTGCTTGACGACGCGCACGCCCGCGCCCGCGAGGACGACCGCCGCCATCGTCGAGATGTTGACCGTGTGCGCCCGGTCCCCGCCGGTGCCGACGATGTCCACGGACGGACCTTCGACGTCGAGCCGATGGGCGTGCGCGAGCATCGCGTCGGCGAGCGCGGTGAGCTCGGTGACGGTCACGCCCTTGGCGCGCAGGCCCACGAGGAAGCCGGCCAGGCGCACCGGGGACACCGCGCCCGACATGACCTCGTCCATGGCCCAGGCCGCCTCCTCCGCCGTGAGGTCCTGGCCCTCCACGAGCTGCATGAGGAGCCCAGGCCAGGTCGCGACGGCGTCGGCTGCCGGGGCGGAGGTCGTGGGTTCGGTGCTGGGCACGGCGTTCCTTCGTTCGGGCGTCAGGACGGCCAACCCCTCCGGCGCTGGCGCCGGCCGGGGTGGCCGCGGGTTCAGGAGAGCAGGGAGGACACGGCCTTCTGCAGCTCGAAGGCGTCGAGCGGGCGCGGTACGACCGCGTCCGCGAGCGACCAGGACGCGAGCCAGGCGTCCTCGGCGCGGGCGGTGAGCACGAGCACGGGAGGGCACTCGTACACCTCGTTCTTGAGCTGGCGGCACAGCCCCATGCCGCCGGCCTTGTCGGCCTCCCCGTCGAGGACCAGCAGGTCCCAGCGGTGCCGGTCCGCGGCGTCCACGACGGCGGCCGGCGTCGCGACCTCGGTCCACGCGATCTGGGGTGCGTGCGCTCGCAGGCGAGGACCGACCGCGAGGCGCACCTGCTCGCGCACCGTCCGGTCGTCGCTGTAGAGCAGGACACGGGGACCGGTCGCCGTCGTCCGGTCCGTCGCGTGGTCCGACATGTGCATCGCCTCCGCAGACGCGTCTGGTGGAACCGGGAGGGCCCGGGTCACGACTGTGTTTGCTGGCATGGTGGCACACCCCCGTCACCTCGGGCAGCCCGATCTCGTGGCGTTTTCGTGGCACTCCGGCCGGATGCGTCAGATCGTGGCGGCTCAGCGGCGAGATTCCGCAAGTTCCGTGGAGGAGAACTTCACAGAACCCCCCGCGAAGTACCTCGGACCCGCCGTCGGTCAGCCATAATGGCTGACGTGTCGACCGCAACGGCTGCAGCCCCCCATGCCCACCAGCACGTGAGCGTCAACCGTCCGAACCCTGTGTCGGTCGGGACGATCGTCTGGCTCGCGAGCGAGCTGATGTTCTTCGCGGGCCTGTTCGCGATGTACTTCACCGTGCGTTCCGTCATGCCCGACGCCGAGTGGGCCGCGGAGACGGAGAAGCTGAACCTGACGTTCGCCGCGATCAACACGACGGTCCTGGTGCTCTCGTCGGTGACGTGCCAGTTCGGCGTGTGGGCGGCCGAGCGCTTCCAGCCGGTGCGCACCGGCTCGATGCTCCAGGTCGGCCGGTGGGGCATGAACGAGTGGATGACGCTCACGTACCTCATGGGCGCGTTCTTCATCGGCGGCCAGATCTTCGAGTACGCGGAGCTCGTGCACGAGGGCGTCACGATCTCGTCGACCGCCTACGGCTCCGTCTTCTACCTGACGACGGGCTTCCACGGCCTGCACGTCGTCGGCGGTCTCATCGCCTTCCTCTTCCTCCTCGGCCGTTCGTTCGCCGCGCGGAACTTCGGGCACCACGAGGCGACCACGGGCATCGTCACGTCGTACTACTGGCACTTCGTCGACGTGGTGTGGATCGCTCTGTTCGCCGTCATCTACCTGCTGCGCTGACCGTCGCCGGCGGCGAGCCGGCGCCCACCTGACCCTGCACCTTCCATCTGCGAGACGAGGATCATTTCGTGAAGGCACTCGCCGCCCGCAGGCACCACCGGGCCGCCCCGGTCGTGCTGCTGCTGCTGGCGCTGCTGGTCACGGGCGGCGTCTACGCCGTCCTTGCCCCGAGTCCGGCCACGGCCGACACCGCCAGCACCGCGGACATCGAGACCGGGAAGAAGCTCTTCCAGGCCAACTGCGCCACCTGCCACGGCCCCAACGCCGAGGGCACGTCGGAGGCGCCGTCCCTCGTGGGCGTGGGCGCCGCGGCGGTCGACTTCCAGGTCTCGACCGGCCGCATGCCCATGCAGATGAACGGCCCGCAGGCTCAGGAGAAGCCGCGCCAGATGAACGAGGAGCAGACCGCCGCACTCGCCGCGTACGTCGCCTCGCTCGGGCCGGGGCCGTCGATCCCGACGGAGGAGCAGGTCGACGCGTCCAAGGGAGACCCGGCCAGCGGCGCCGCGCTGTTCTGGACGAACTGCGCGATGTGCCACAACGCCGTGGGGGCCGGCGGCGCGCTGTCCGAGGGCAAGTGGGCGCCCGAGCTCCACGACGTCTCCGAGCGCAACATCTACAACGCGATGGTGAGCGGCCCCCAGTCGATGCCCGTCTTCAACGACGCGAACATCACCCCTGAGGAGAAGCGCGACATCATCGCCTACATCGTCGAGCAGCGTGACGGCTCGGCCGGTGGGCTGACCCTCGGCTCGCTGGGTCCGGTGAGCGAGGGCATCTGGACCTGGGTCGTCGGCATGGTCCTCCTCATCGGCGCCGCCGTCTGGATCGGAGCGAAGTCCTCGTGAGCGAGAACGTCAACCCCACGCCGTCCCGCGACGTCACCGCGGCCGGTACGCACGGTACGGTCACCCACCCTGACCGCTTCACCGACCCCGGCGTCCCGGAGCACAACCCCCGCCTGACCGACCGGGACCCGAAGGCGGCCAAGCGCGCCGAGCGCACGGTGGTCCTCCTCTTCGGCGTCTCGATCCTCGGCTCGATCGCCACGCTGGTCGCCTACTTCCTCGTCCGGCCGGACGGCACGACGGAGGGGGTGCGCCTGTCGAACGTGCTCCTCGGCACCGCCATGGCCATCTCCCTCCTCGCCATCGGCATCGCCGCCGTCCACTGGGCCAAGACGCTCATGTCGGACCGCGACTACATCGAGGAGCGGCACGAGAGCCGCAGCTCCGACGAGGTCCGCGCGGTCGCCGCGGCCGGCTTCAAGGACGGGTACGAGGACTCCGGCCTCGCCCGCCGCGGCGTGCTCAAGGGCGCGGTCTTCTCGGCGCTCGGGCTCGTCGCCCTCCCGATCGCGGTCCCGCTCGTCTCGAGCGTCGGCGGCGACTGGAACGTGGGCAAGTTCCGGCACACGATGTGGCGCAGCGGCATGCGCCTCGCCTACGACCCCACGGGACGCCCCATCAAGGCGGCAGACCTCACCGTGGGCTCGGTCGCGCACGTGATCCCCGACGTCCCCGCCGAGGAGCGCGAGACCCACGAGTGGATCACGGAGAAGTCGAAGGCCGTCGTCCTGCTCGTCCGGCTCAACCCCGAGGACCTCAAGGCCGACCAGTCGCCCGAGGGTGAGACCTGGTCGTACGACGGCATCGTCGCGTACTCGAAGATCTGCACGCACGTCGGCTGCCCCGTGGCGCTCTACGAGCAGCAGACCCATCACCTCCTGTGCCCGTGCCACCAGTCGACGTTCGACATGGCGGACGGCGCCAAGGTGGTCTTCGGCCCGGCCAACCGGCCGCTGCCGCAGCTTCCGATCACCGTCGACGACGAGGGCTACCTGGTCGCGCAGAGCGACTTCAAGGAGCCCGTCGGCCCGAGCTACTGGGAGCGTCTGAAGTGAGCACTACGATCAACTCCCCCGCCGAGCCGACGACCCCCGCCGGCAAGGCCGCCGACTTCCTCGACCAGCGGACCAAGATCGGGGTGCTGACCAAGCAGCTCGTCCGCAAGGTCTTCCCCGACCACTGGTCGTTCATGCTCGGCGAGATCGCGCTGTTCTCGTTCGTCGTGCTGCTGCTCACGGGCTTCTTCCTGACGATGTTCTTCGAGCCGTCGATGGAGCTCACGGAGTACCACGGCGAGCACCCGGCGCAGCTCCACGGCCAGCTCATGTCCGTGGCGTTCGCATCGACGGTCGAGATGTCGTGGGAGGTCCGCGGCGGTCTCCTCATGCGGCAGATGCACCACTGGGCGGCGCTCGTCTTCCTGGCCTCCATGGTCGTGCACATGATGCGCGTCTTCTTCACCGGCGCGTTCCGCAAGCCGCGCGAGCTCAACTGGCTCGTCGGCACCTCGCTCCTGATCCTGGGCCTCGGCGCCGGCTTCACGGGCTACTCGCTCCCCGACGACGTCCTCTCCGGCAACGGTCTGCGCATCACCGACGGCGTCGTCAAGTCGATCCCCGTCATCGGCTCGTACATGTCGTACTTCATCTTCGGCGGCGAGTTCCCGGGCGAGCACATCATCCCGCGCCTGTTCACGCTGCACATCCTGCTGATCCCCGCGCTGATCCTCGCGCTGATCGGCGTGCACCTGTTCCTCATGGTGCTCAACAAGCACACGCAGTACCCGGGCGGCGGCCGCACGGACAAGAACGTCGTCGGCGTCCCGGCCGTCCCGGTGTTCGCCACCAAGATGGTGGGCAACTTCTTCATCATCTTCGGCGTGCTCGCCCTCATGGGCGGCACCATGGCGATCAACAACGTCTGGAACTACGGCCCGTACGACCCCTCCCTCGTCTCGGCGGGTGCCCAGCCCGACTGGTACATGTTGTTCCTCGAGGGCTCCCTGCGGCTCATGCCCGGTCAGGGCACGGAGTGGGTCATCGCCGGCTACACGCTGTCGCTCAACGTGCTCATCCCGGCCGTCGTCATCCCGGGCATGCTCTTCACGTTCCTGTTCGTGTACCCGTTCCTCGAGGCGAAGGTCACGGGCGACCACCGCGAGCACCACGTGCTCGACCGCCCGCGGAACCGTCCCGTCCGGACGGCGCTCGGCGTTGCCTTCCTGACCGCCTTCATCATCCTCGCCGTGGCCGGCTCGAACGACCTCCTCGCGACCCACTTCGTGATGTCGCTCAACGCGATCACGTGGGCGCTGCGGATCCTGTTCTTCGTCGGCCCGGTCCTCGCCTTCTGGATCACCAAGCGCATCTGCCTGGGGCTCCAGCGCAAGGACCGTGAGCTGGTGCTGCACGGCCACGAGACGGGGCGGATCGTGCGGTTCGCCAACGGCGAGTACATCGAGGTCCACCGGCCGGTCGACGAGCAGGAGCGCTGGCTGCGCGTCAACTACGAGGCGTACCGCCCGCTCGAGATCGCTCCCGCGACCGACGCCCGCGGCGTGCGCCGCAAGGGCTACCGGTCCGACCGCCGCTGGCAGCGCATCTCGCGGTTCTTCTACGAGGACCGCGTCGAGCCGGTGACGCCCGCCGAGCTCGCGGCCGCGCACGCCCACGGCGAGCACGACGAGATCGAGGCCCAGCGCGGCACGCCCGAGCTCGTCTCGGGGTCCGCGAGCGGCGAGCGGGAGCACTGAGACTCCTGCAGGCTAGGACGGTGGCCCACGCACCTCGAACCCGCTCCGGCGGGGACTGGCGCGTGGGTCATCGTCGTCCTCGGACGATGTCCGGGCGCACCGGCCGGCGGTCGGCGCGCCCGGCTCCACGACGACCGGAGAGCACGTCCGGTCCGGTACGACGACGTCCCCACCGCGCGTCGGTCCTGGCGCGCGACCCGATCGAGGAGGTACCTCAGCATGGCTGTCTACACGCTCCCTGACCTCACCTACGACTACGGTGCGCTCGAGCCCCACATCTCGGGCAAGATCATGGAGCTGCACCACTCGAAGCACCACAACACCTACGTGACCGGTGCCAACACGGCGCTGGAGAAGCTCGAGGAGGCGCGCGACAAGGGCGACCTCACCGCCGTCAACATGCACGAGAAGAACCTCGCGTTCAACCTCGGTGGGCACGTCAACCACTCGGCGTTCTGGACCAACCTCTCCCCCGAGGGTGGTGGCGAGCCGACGGGCGAGATCGGCGCGGCCATCGACGAGCACTTCGGCTCGTTCGAGAAGTTCAAGGCCCACTTCACGGCCGTCGCGACGGGTGTGCAGGGCTCCGGCTGGGCGATCCTCGCGTGGGACTCGATCGGCCAGAAGCTGGTCATCGTCCAGCTGTACGACCAGCAGGGCAACATCACGCTCGGCCTCACGCCGATCGTCCTGCTCGACTGCTGGGAGCACGCGTACTACCTCGACTACCTCAACGTCCGCCCGGACTACATCAAGGCGTGGTGGAACATCGTCAACTGGGCCGACGCGGAGGAGCGCCTCCAGCGTGCCAAGACGCAGACGGCGGGCCTGATCGTCCCCGCCTGACGCCGGCCGCTCCACGAAGGACGACCAGAGGGCCCCGCACGCGTGCCGTGCGGGGCCCTCTGGTCTTCTCGTGCCTCGTCTTCTCGTGGACCTCGTCTTCTCGTGCCGCGTCTTCTCGTATCTTGGCCGCAGCGGGCCGCCGGCCCCAGGCTTCCCGTGCCTCAGGAGCCGGCGTCTCGGTCCCGCCTCGACACGCCCCGGCCGCCGGTACGACGAAGGGCCCCGCTCGCAGACGCGAGCGGGGCCCTTCGTGTGACCGTGCGGTCGTCAGTGCGCGTGCTGACCGCGCGAGTACTCGAAGACCCAGCCGACGAGACCGATGACGCCGAGGATGAGGCCGATGTACATCACCCACCAGCCCACCGCCAGGCTCAGGAACGCCACGGCGGCGGCGGAACCGATGACGAGGGGCCACCAGCTCCACGGGGAGTACACGCCCTGGTCGCCGGCACCGTCGGCGATCTCGCCCTCCTCGTCGTCCTCAGGACGCGGGTCGATGCGGCGGGCGGTGAGCGCCAGGTACGCGCCGACCATGGCCATCAGGCCGCCGACGAGCGGCATCCCGAGGTAGCCGACCGGCTCGTCCCAGCTCGTCAGGAAGCCGTAGACGATGCCCGCGGCGAGGAAGAACGGGGCCAGCCAGAGGAACAGCCTGATCTCGATCTTCACTTGCCGGTCTCCTCGTCCTCAGGGCGCTCAGCGTCGATCACGGTGGTGCTGGACTGGCGCTTCTCGGGGTAGTCCTGCGCGCGCCGTTCCTCGGCCTGGGCGGCCTGGCCGGTGCGGTCCGGTCCGCCGTACACCTGGTCGAGCGCACCGGGGGCGAGCTGCGGGTGCTCCATCGCGACGACCTCGGGGTGGTGCAGGTCGAACGCCGGCGACTCGCTGCGGATCCGGGGCAGCGACACGAAGTTGTGCCGCGGCGGCGGGCACGAGGTCGCCCACTCGAGCGACCGGCCGTAGCCCCACGGGTCGTCGACGGTCACCCTGGGGGCGTTGCGCCAGGTCGCGTACACGTTCCAGAGGAACGGCAGCGTGGACGCCGCCAGGATGAACGCGCCGACGGTCGAGACCTGGTTCTCCCACAGGAAGCCCTCGTCGGGCATGTAGTCGGCGTAGCGACGCGGCATGCCCTCGACGCCCAGCCAGTGCTGGATGAGGAACGTCATGTGGAAGCCCACGAACAGCAGCCAGAAGTGCGCCTTGCCGAGACGCTCGTCGAGCATCCGGCCCGTGAACTTCGGCCACCAGAAGTAGAAGCCCGCGAACATCGCGAACACGACCGTCCCGAAGACGACGTAGTGGAAGTGCGCCACCACGAAGTAGGAGTCGGACAGGTGGAAGTCCAGCGCGGGGCTGGACAGGATGATGCCCGTCAGGCCACCGAAGAGGAACGTCACGAGGAACCCGATCGACCACAGCATGGGCGTCTCGAAGGTGAGCTTGCCTCGCCACATGGTGCCGATCCAGTTGAAGAACTTCACACCGGTCGGGACGGCGATGAGCATCGTCATGAAGGCGAAGAACGGCAGCATCACGGCGCCGGTCACGTACATGTGGTGCGCCCACACGGTCACCGACAGGGCGGCGATCGCGATCGTGGCGTAGATCAGGCCCTTGTAGCCGAAGATCGGCTTGCGGCTGAAGACCGGCAGGACCTCCGACACGATGCCGAAGAACGGCAGCGCGATGATGTACACCTCGGGGTGGCCGAAGAACCAGAACAGGTGCTGCCACAGGATGGCGCCGCCGTAGTCCGGGTTGAACACCTGGGCGTCGAAGCGCCGGTCCGCGCCGAGCGCGAAGAGCGCCGCGGCGAGCGGCGGGAACGCCATCAGCACCAGCAGGCTCGTGACGAGCGTGTTCCAGGTGAAGATCGGCATCCGGAACATCGTCATGCCGGGCGCGCGCATGGTGATGATCGTGGTGATGAAGTTGACGGCACCGAGGATCGTGCCGAAGCCGGCGAGCGCCAGGCCGAAGACCCAGAGGTCGCCCCCGAGCCCCGGACTGAACGTGGTGTTCGACAGCGGTGTGTAGGCGAACCAGCCGAACGACGCCGCGCCCTGCGGGGTCAGGAAGCCGCCCGCGGCGATGAGACCGCCGAACAGGAACAGCCAGTACGCAAACATGTTGAGGCGCGGGAACGCGACGTCCGGGGCACCGATCTGCAGCGGCATGATGACGTTCGCGAAGCCCGCGAAGAGCGGCGTCGCGAAGAGCAGCAGCATGATCGTGCCGTGCATCGTGAACAGCTGGTTGTACTGCTCCTTGCTCTGCACCACCTGGATGCCGGGCATGAACAGCTCGGCCCGGATGAGCAGGGCGAGGATGCCTCCCACGGCGAACCAGAAGAACGACGTGATGAGGTACATGTAGCCGATCGTCTTGTGGTCCGTGGAGGTGATCCACTTGACCACCGTGCGCCCGAGGTTCTGGCGCTTGGGCGCCAGGCCCGGGACGGCCTCGGTCGGCTCGGAGTAGACGGTGTCGAAGCTGGTGGCCATCAGTGCTCCGCCTCCTCGGTACCGGAGTACCGCTCGTAGTCGCGCTGCTGGCGGTTCAGGTCCAGGCCCAGCTCACCGGTCTGGCCGGCGGCACGCAGGTCCTCCATGTGCGCGTCGTACTCGGCACGGTCGACGACCTTGACGTTGAAGAGCATCCCGGAGTGGAACTCGCCGCAGAGCTCGGCGCACTTGCCGGCGTAGGTGCCCTCGCGCGTCGGCGTCACCTCGAAGGTGTTCGGACGGCCCGGGATCATGTCGATCTTGTAGAGGAACGCGGGGATCCAGAACGAGTGGATGACGTCGCGCGACGCGACCGTGATCTCGACCTTCTCGTCCACCGGGAGGTAGAGCGTCGGCAGCTGGTCGGACGTGCCCGGGGCGCCGTCGACCGCGCTCTCCGCCGTCTCGCCGCCGGGGTTCAGCAGCTGCTGACCTGTCTCGTAGACGTCGTCGTCGAGATAGTTGAAGTCCCAGCTCCACTGCTTGCCGATGACCTGGATCTGGACGTCGGGCTCGTCGCTCAGCTCCCTGATCGCCGACATGTCGCGGTCGGTGTAGTAGAAGAGCACGAGCACCATCATGATCGGCACGGCCGTGTACATGATCTCGAGCGGCATGTGGTACCGCGTCTGCACCGGGAGCTGGTGGTCGTCACGGCGCTTGCGGTACGCGGCCACGCACCACAGCATGAGACCCCACGTGATCACGCCGACGATGAGGCCGGCGATCCACGAGCCGACCCACAGGTTCGTGATTCGCTCGGTCTGGTTGGTCACCTCCCCGTCGACGTAGCCGGGGAGGTATCCGCGCTGGACGGTCTCGCTGGCGCAGCCGGCGGCCAGCAGCGCGACGACGGCGGCGAGCGCCGTCGTCCGCAGGATCCGCCGCCGGGTGCGGGTGGGGGGCTTCGAGTGCAAGGGAGGCCTTTCACGTCACGTCCGGCCCGCAGGCCGCCCCGACTCCAGGGCGTGCGGGCAGGACCTTCGTCCTCGATGGGATGCAGCCTATCGCGCCCTTCACCGGTTGGACGCCAGAATCCCCCGCTTCCTGCGTGACGTGTTCGGCACCCCGCGCCGACGTCGCCCCTGTTCACCACACATGTCGCCGACGTGTCATCTCATCGCCGCCCGTCGCGGCCCGGCTGGGTGGCAACATCGTAGGCGGGGCGCGCACGACCGCCGTCGCGCGACGCCCCGAGCCGCCCGCGCCGACCTGGAGACCGTGTGACGCACACCACCGAGCACGCGCCGACGCGCGCGCACCCCGACCGCGTGCACCTCGACAACGGCGGCCGCGCGCGCTGGCACCCGCTCGCCCGTCAGGCATTCCTCCAGGCCGTGGACGACGGGTGGGCCGACCCGCGCCGTCTCCACACCGAGGGGCGCCGGGCCGCGGCGCTGCTCGACGGCGCGCGCGAGGCCGTCGCGGGCGTCCTCGGCGCGCGCACCGAGGAGGTGCGGTTCACGCACAGCCACACCACGGCCCTCCACTCCGCCGTCCTCGCCGCGGCGGACGGCCGGCGCAGGGCCGGCGGCGACGTCGTGGTCAGCACGGTCGAGCGCGCAGCCGTCCTGCACGCCGCGCACGACGCGGCCGCGACGCACGGCGGACGGCGCGTCGACGTCCCCGTCGACCGCACCGGCCGCGTGGACCCCGACGCGATGGCCGACGCCCTCGCCTCCCCCGGTGTCGCCCTCGCGGCGCTGCAGCACGCCAACGGCGAGGTCGGCACGCTCCAGCCGGTCGAGGACGTCCACGCCAGGGCGCTGGCCGCCGGCGTCCCGCTCCTGGTCGACGCGGGCGCGAGCCTCGGCCACGTCGCGCTCCCACCGTCGTGGGACCTGCTCGCCGCCGACCCGGCCGACTGGGGCGCCCCGGCCGGCGTCGGGGTGCTGGCGGCGCGCGGGCGCGTCCGGCTCGTGCTGCGCGGGCCCGAGGACCCGGAGCCCTGGGCCCCGGGCGGCGTGAGCGTCCCCGCCGCGTTCGCGGCCGCCGTCGGGCTCCAGGCCGTCGCGGCGGACCGCGAGGCCGAGGACGCGCGCCGCCGGGCGCTGATCGACCGTGTCCGCGCCACCGTCGCGACCGTGCCCGACGTCGAGGTCGTCGGCGAGCCCGACGCCCGGCTCCCCCATGTCGCCACCTTCTCGTTCCTGTACGTCGACGGCGAGGCGCTCCTGACCGAGCTCGACCGCGCGGGCCTCGCGGTGGGCTCGGGCTCGGCGTGCACGGCGAGCACCCTCGAGCCGTCGCACGTGCTGGCGGCCATGGGCGTGCTCACGCACGGCAACGTGCGGATCGCGCTCGACCGGTCCACGACGGAGCAGGACGTCGACCGCTTCCTCGCGGTCCTGCCCGGCGCCGTCGCGCGCGTCCGGGAGATGCTGGGGGTGGGCGGGCTGTGAGCGACGAGCAGGCGGCCGGGCCCGCGCTCGTCGACGCGCGTGGGCTGCGGTGCCCGCTGCCCGTCATCCGCCTCGCGGCCCGCGCGCGCGACCTGCCCGCCGGCGCGCTGGTGACGGTCCTGGCGACCGATCCCGCGGCGCGCCACGACGTGCCGGCGTGGGCACGCATGCGCGGGCACGAGACGGCGGGCGAGCGGCGCGTCGTGCCCGACGACGGCGCCGAGGAGCACTGGGCACTGACCGTCCGCCTGGGCCCGCCGCCCGGACGGGCCTCCTGAAGGCGGACGGCCGCCGAGGCAGCGGCCCACGAGTCGTGGACCGCTGCCTCGGCGGCCGTCAGGTGCTCGGTCCTCGAGGCCTCGGCGAGCGGGGCGTCAGCTGAAGGAGCCGCCGCAGGCGCAGGACTGACCGGCGTTCGGGTTGTCGATCGTGAAGCCCTGCTTCTCGATCGTGTCCGCGAAGTCGATCGTCGCGCCCTCGAGGTACGGGACGCTCATGCGGTCCACGACGACCTCGACGCCGTCGAAGTCACGCAGCGCGTCACCGTCGAGCAGGCGCTCGTCGAAGTACAGCTGGTAGATCAGGCCGGAGCAGCCGCCGGGCTGCACGGCCACACGAAGGCGCAGGTCGTCGCGGCCCTCCTGCTCGAGGAGGCTGCGGACCTTGCCCGCGGCGACCTCGGTGAGGGTCACGCCGTGCGTGGCGATCTCGGTGGTGTCGGTCATGCTTCCTCCAACAG
>JAPSLQ010000306.1 GCA_031180595.1 Isoptericola sp.
CTGCCCGTGGTGCGCGTCGAGGACGCGCCGCGGTACGGCTGGCGCGGCGTGCTGCTCGACGTCGCGCGGCACTTCCTGCCCAAGGCCGACGTGCTGCGCTTCGTCGACCTCGCGGCCGCGCACCACCTCGACGTCCTGCAGCTGCACCTCACGGACGACCAGGGCTGGCGCGTCGAGATCCCGCGGTACCCCCGCCTGACCGAGGTCGGCGCGTGGCGCCGCGAGTCCACGGTGGGCACGTGGCGCACCGGGGCCCCGGACGGGCGGCCCCACGGCGGGTTCTACACCGCCGACGACCTGCGCGAGATCGTCGCGTACGCGCGGGAGCGCGGCGTGACCGTCGTGCCCGAGATCGACGTGCCGGGCCACGTGCAGGCGGTCCTCGCCGCCTACCCCGAGCTCGCCGCGCGCCCCGGCACGCACGAGGTGCGCAGCACATGGGGCATCAGCGACGACGTGCTCGACCCGTCGGAGGCGTCGCTCGCGTTCTTCCGCGAGGTCCTCGACGAGGTGTGCGCGATCTTCGCCTCGCCCTTCGTCGCCCTCGGTGGCGACGAGGTGCCCACGACCGCCTGGCGCGAGCGCCCCGACCTCGTGGAGCGCGCCGCGAGCCTCGGCCTCCGCGACGACGCCGGCGCACCGGACGTGGCGCGGCTCCACGGATGGTTCGTCGCCCGGCTCGCCGAGCACCTGCGCGACCGCGGCCGGCGCGCCGTCGTCTGGGACGAGGCGTTCGGCCCGGACCTGCCGCGCGACGTCGTCGTGACGTGCTGGCGCGGTCACGCCGTCGCCGCCGCGGCGCTCGCGGCCGGTCACGACGTCGTCATGGCGCCCGAGCAGGAGGTCTACCTGGACCACCGCGCCGGGGACGGTCCCGACGAGCCCGTCCCCGTCGGCTTCGTGCGCACGGTCGACGACGTGCGGGCGTTCGAGCCGCTGCCCGCCGCGTTCCTGGAGTCGGTCACCGCTCCGCTGCGCGGGCGGCTGCTCGGTGCGCAGGCGCAGGTGTGGACGGAGCATCTCGACTCCGCCCGCCGCATCGACTACGCGGCCTTCCCGCGCCTGGCGGCGTTCGCCGAGGCGGTCTGGTCGCCCGACGCGCCCGGGTTCGCCGAGCGGCTCGCGTCGCACCTGGCCCGGCTCGACGCCGCGGGCGTCGAGTACCGCCCCCTCGACGGGCCGCGGCCGTGGCAGACCCGGCCCGGGGTCCTGGGCCACCCGCGTGACCTCGCGGCAGAGCGGGCCGCGGCCGGCTGGGCCGGGCTCGGTGGGTGGGTCGAGGGTCGCGACGGCGCCGCACCGGGGGAGTCGCCCGCATGACGGCCGACGGGCCCGTCCCCGGCCCGGCCCCGGTCGACACCGTCCGCGGCGTGCTCCTCCCGCTGCCCGACGGCGGCACGTCCGGCCCGGTGGACCTGCACCTGGCCGCGGGACGAGTGCGCGAGGTGGTGCCGTCGTCGGGCGACGCACCCGACGGCACGGTCCTCGACGCCGGCGGGAGGTTGGCTCTGCCCGGCCTCGTCGACGCGCACGTCCACGGCGCCGCGGCGGTGTTCGAGCCCGCGGTCCAGCACGCGCTGCTGCGGCAGGGCGTGACCGCGATCGTCGTCGGTGCGGACGGCGTGGGCTTCGCGCCGTCGGACGAGACCACCTACGGCTGGGCCGCCGAGTACTTCGCCGGGATCGACGGCGCCCACCCGACGTTCCGCGGCGGTTCCGTCGCCGACCTGCTCGCCACCTACGAGGGCACCACGCCGGTCGGCGTCGCGACGCTCGTGCCGCACGGCACGCTCCGCCACGCCGTGCTCGGCGCCGAGCAGCGCGAGGCCAGGCCGGACGAGGTCGCGCGCATGGTCGCCCTTGCGCGCCAGGCGCTCGACGACGGTGCGTGCGGTCTGTCGACCGGGCTCGAGTACGTGCCGGCCGCGTGGGCCGGCGCCGACGAGCTCGTCGCCCTGGCGCAGGTCGCGGCGGCCCACGGCCTGCCGCACGTGTCGCACATGCGCGGGTACGAGGACCGGGCCGAGGCGGCGTTCGCCGAGCTCGTGCACCTCGCCCACGCGTCCGGCGTCGCGACGCACGTGTCGCACCTGCACGGGCCGGCCGACGCCCTGGTCCGGATGCTCGGCGACGCGCGCGCCGCCGGCCTCGACGTCACGTTCGACTCCTACCCGTACCTGCGGGGCTGCTCGATCCTGGCGATGGTCGCGCTGCCGACGTGGCTCCCGCTCGCCGACCCGGACGCCACGCTGGCGTCGCTCGGTGACCCGGGCGT
>JAPSLQ010000051.1:0-12956 GCA_031180595.1 Isoptericola sp.
CTGCCAAGAGCGCGGACGTCCGCCCGAAGATCACGCTCGCCTGCACGGAGTGCAAGGAGCGCAACTACATCACCAAGAAGAACCGGCGCAACGACCCGGACCGTCTTGAGATGAAGAAGTTCTGCCCCCGCGACGGCAAGCACACGCTGCACCGCGAGACCCGCTGACCGCGGTCCCGATGGCGAACGCCGACTTCGCGGGCCGGGAGTACCCGGCCACGGCCCCCTACAGCGTGGGGCGCGAGAAGATCCGCGAGTTCGCCTCGGCCGTCGGCGCCACGCACCCCGCGCACCACGACCTCGTGGCGGCGCGGGGTGTCGGCTATCCCGACCTCGTCGCGCCGCCCACGTTCGCGGTGGTGATCGCGCAGCGTGCCGAGGCGCAGTACGTCACCGACCCCGAGGCCGACGTCGACTTCTCCCGGGTCGTCCACGCCGACGAGAAGTTCGTGCACCACCGCCCGATCGTCGCCGGCGACGAGCTCGTCACGGTGCTGCACGTCGACTCCGTCACCCACCGCGCCGGCATCGCGATGGTGACCACCCGCTGCGAGGTCTTCGCCGAGCAGCCCGACGGCGCGCGCGAGCACGTCTCGACCGTCACGTCCACGCTCGCCGTCCGCGGGGAGGACTCCTGATGAGCACGAGGCCCTCGCTCGCGGACCTCGCCGTCGGCGACGTCGTCGGCACCCGCACGGTCGAGCTCGACCGTGCCGCGCTCGTGCGCTACGCCGGCGCGAGCGGTGACCTCAACCCGATCCACTGGGACGAGTCGTTCGCGACCGAGGTCGGACTCCCGGGCGTCATCGCGCACGGCATGCTCACCATGGGCTCGGTCGTGAACGTCGTCGCCGACTGGGCCGGCGACCCCGGCGCCGTCGTCGAGTACCAGACGCGCTTCACCCGGCCCGTCCCCGTGCCGCCGCGCGGGGCGGCCGCCGTCGAGGTCACCGCGACGGTCGGCGCGATCGACGCCGACGCCGGCACGGTGCGGGTCGACCTGGCCGTGACGCACGAGGGCGCGAAGGTCCTCGGCCGGGCGCAGGCCGTCGTCCGCCTCTGACGCCGAGGTAGCGCGCCGTTCGCCGAGGTAGCGCGCCCCGCGCCGAGGTAGCGCGCCGACGGCCGAGCCGCGCGTCTTCCCCTCACGCCACGGACCCTCTAGGGTGACCGTGGTAGCGCTCCCACACCGGGGCGCGATCCCGACATCGAAGGAGATGCCCGTGGACCTCACGCCCGCCCGCCCGCCCGTCGCGCGCCGCGCCTTCCTCGCCGCCGGAGCTGCCGGCGTCGCCGCCCTCGCTGCAGGGGCCGTCGCTCCCGCCGCCACCGCGGGACCGCGCGCGCCGGTGCCGCGCACGTCGTCGCGCGCCGACTCCCTCGCCCGCGCGCAGGCGTTCCTCGACGCGGCCACCGACGGCTACCCGGACGTCAACCCCGGCCCGCGCCTTCCGCAGTCCTACGCCGACCAGCTCGGCCTGTTCTCGACCGCGTTCGTCTACGACAGCGCGCTCGCGGTGTGCGCGTCGCTCGCCGGCGGCCGGGTCGACCGCGCCCGCGTCATCGCCGACGGCCTCGTGCACGCGCAGGAGAACGACCCCGCCCACGACGACGGACGCCTGCGCCAGGCGTACAACGTCGGCCCCTACACGTTCTACGACGGCAGCCCGCAGCCGCACGGGTTCGTGCTCCCGGACGGCACCGCGAACATCGGGTGGCAGTTCGGCTTCCTGGGCACCGCCGTCGGCGACATGGCGTGGCCGGGCATCGCGCTGCTGCACGCCCACGCCGCGACCGGCGAGGCGCGCTACCTCGACGGCGCCGTGCGGATCGGGGAGTGGATCGTCGCGAACACGTGGTCGGAGCGCCGGCTCGGCGGCTTCTCCTTCGGTGTCGACGGCGGCAACGCGCCCGTCCCGAACGGCTCGACCGAGCACAACGTCGACTGCGTCGCCTTCTTCCGCCACCTGCGCGCCACGACCGGCGAGCGCCGGTGGGCGCGGGCGCAGGAGCACGCGCGCGCCTTCGTCGGCCGGATGTGGGAGCCGCGCGGCGGCTACCTCTACACGGGCACGAACGACGGCGAGGAGATCAACCGCGACCCGCTGCCGCTCGACCCGCAGACCTGGGGGTGGCTCGCGCTGCGCGAGGCGCGGTACGGCCGCGCGGTCGACTGGGCGGCCACCGCCCTGCGTGCCCGGGACGTCGCGGGCGAGGGCCGCTCGCAGCTCCCGGCCGGCACCGCCGTCGAGGGCGTCACGTTCTCGAGCGCGAGCCTGACGTCGACGGCGTCGTACAACGGCACCCAGGTGCACCCCGACGGCGTGTGGCTCGAGGGCACGGCGCAGCTCGCCGCGGCGCTCGAGGACCGCGGGCGGGGCCGGGACGGGTCCCGTGCCGCGGCGCTCCTGGACCAGGTCGCCATCGCGCAGGACGAGGTCGGCGACGGTCAGACGATCGGCGGCGACCGGCTCCCGCCGCGGTCCGGCGTCGTCGCGGCGTCGAGCCTCGTCGACTCGGGCTTCGGCTTCGGGTACTTCCAGGTCCAGCACGTCGGTGCCACGTCGTGGTACGTCATGGCCGCCGAGGGTGCCAACCCGCTGCAGGTCGGCGGCCTGCGCTGACCCACCCCGCAGCCGGACACCTCCGACGACGACGCGCGCGCACCTGCTACGTTGTGGCCGATCCCACGGGAGCCTCACGCAGGGGCTGAGATCGGGCTGACGCGGCCCGGACCGTCGAACCTGACCGGGTCATGCCGGCGTAGGAAGTTGGAGAACCATGTCGCACCTCGCGCAGTCGCGTGCGCTCGCCTTCGAGCGCGACAACGAGTCCGGGATCTGCGTCCCGGTCACCGAGATCACCCTGACGCCGTCACCCGACGGCACACCGAACCCGCCCGTGCGCGTCTACCGGACCGAGGGTCCGGGCGGCGACCCGACGCGCGGGCTCCCGCCGCAGCGGTCCGCGTGGATCGAGGCCCGCGGGGACACCGAGTCCTACGACGGCCGTCCGCGCGACCTCGCCGACGACGGCCGCGGCGCGCGGCGCCGCGGGGCCGCGTCGGACGAGTGGCGCGGCGAGCGGCGGCCGCCCCGGCGCGCGCTCGAGGGCCGCACCGTGACGCAGATGCACTACGCGCGCCGCGGCGAGGTCACGCCGGAGATGCGCTTCGTCGCGCTGCGCGAGGGGGTCGACGTCGAGCTCGTCCGCAGCGAGGTCGCCGCGGGCCGCGCGATCATCCCGGTCAACGTCAACCATCCCGAGTCCGAGCCGATGATCATCGGCCGCGCGTTCACGGTGAAGGTCAACGCCAACATCGGCAACTCGGCGGTGCACTCCTCGATCACCGAGGAGGTCGAGAAGCTCCAGTGGGCCACCCGCTGGGGCGCCGACACGGTCATGGACCTGTCCACCGGCGACGACATCCACACCACCCGCGAGTGGATCCTGCGCAACTCGCCGGTGCCGATCGGCACCGTGCCGGTCTACCAGGCGCTCGAGAAGGTGGACGGCGACGCGTCGCGCCTCAGCTGGGAGGTGTACCGCGACACGGTGATCGAGCAGTGCGAGCAGGGCGTCGACTACATGACCGTCCACGCGGGCGTCCTGCTGCGCCACGTGCCGCTCACCGCGGACCGCGTCACGGGCATCGTCTCGCGCGGCGGCTCGATCATGGCGGGCTGGTGCCTGGCGCACCACGAGGAGAACTTCCTCTACACGCACTTCGACGAGCTGTGCGAGATCTTCGCGCGGTACGACGTCGCGTTCTCGCTCGGCGACGGGCTTCGGCCGGGCTCGCTCGCCGACGCGAACGACGCCGCGCAGTTCGCCGAGCTCGACACGCTCGCCGAGCTGACGAAGCGTGCGTGGGAGCACGACGTCCAGGTCATGGTCGAGGGGCCGGGCCACGTCCCGCTGCACCTCGTGCGCGAGAACGTCGAGCGCCAGCAGGAGCTGTGCGACGGCGCCCCGTTCTACACGCTCGGGCCGCTCGTCACGGACGTCGCGCCGGGCTACGACCACATCACGTCGGCCATCGGCGCGACCGAGATCGCGCGGTACGGCACGGCGATGCTGTGCTACGTCACGCCGAAGGAGCACCTGGGCCTGCCGAACCGCGACGACGTGCGCACCGGCGTCGTGACGTACAAGATCGCGGCGCACGCGGCCGACGTCGCCAAGGGGCACCCGGGTGCGCGCGACCGCGACGACGCGCTGAGCAAGGCGCGGTTCGAGTTCCGGTGGCGCGACCAGTTCGCGCTCTCGCTCGACCCCGAGCTCGCCGAGGAGTACCACGACGAGACGCTCCCGGCGGAGGCGGCCAAGACGGCCCACTTCTGCTCGATGTGCGGGCCCAAGTTCTGCTCGATGCGGATCTCGCAGGACATCCGCGACGAGTTCGGCGGCGCGCGCGAGCAGGAGGCCATCGCCGGGATGGCCGCCAAGGCGGCCGAGTTCCGCGCCGCCGGCGGCGACGTCTACCTCCCGACGCCCACCGTCCGCTGACCTCCTGGACGCACGCGTGGCCGCTCCCCGAGCCCTGGAGCGGCCACGCGGCCGTCGTGCGCACGGCCGGCGTTCTCACATCGTGGATCGAGTAGGGTGTGCTCGCTTAGGGGCGCCTAACTTAGCGTCGCCTTACCTTACTGCTCAGCAAGCCACCGAGGAGTCCTGGACGATGCCCACTCTGCCGACGGCGACCGACGCGCTGCTGCGCGGCCCGAGCTCCGCGCACTACGCCGCCACGCTGCACGAGGTCGTCGACGACGTCGCGGCCCGCGTCGCCGCCGTCGCCCAGCCGTTCTGCGGCGCCAGCCGCGCGGAGCTCGCCGCGCTCGTGGACGAGGTCGACCTCGACGCCCCCGGGGTGGGGGACGGTCCGGCGCTGCGCGAGGTCGCGGACCTCTACGCGTCGCACGCCGTGTGGTTCCACCACCCCGCGTACGCGGCGCACCTGAACTGCCCGGTGGCCGTCTCCGCGGTCGGCGCGGAGGCGATGCTCGCCGCGGTCAACACGTCCGTGGACACCTACGACCAGTCGACGGTCGCCACGCTCATGGAGCGCCGCCTCGTCGAGTGGACGGCCGGCCGGATCGGCTTCACCGCCGGGGACGGCGTGTTCACCTCCGGCGGCACGCAGTCCAACCTCCAGGCCCTCTTCCTCGCGCGCGAGCGTGCTCTGACCGGCCCCGACGGCACGCGCCTGACCGGCGCCGCGCGCCGCGAGCTCCTCGCCCGCCTGCGCGTGCTCGCCACCGCCTCGAGCCACTTCTCGGTCGCGAAGTCGGCGCTGCTGCTCGGCCTGGAGGACGACGCCGTGGTCGAGGTCGCCACCGACGCCCACGGCCGGATGGAGGCGGGCGCGCTCGCCGCGGCCCTGGCCGCCACGGTGGGGGCCGGTGACGCCGTCATGGCCGTGGTCGCCACGGCCGGGACGACCGACCGCGGCTGCGTCGACCCCCTCGCCGCGGTCGCCGACGCGTGCGACGCCGTCGGCGCGTGGCTCCACGTCGACGCCGCGTACGGCGGCGGGCTGCTCGTCTCGCCGGCCCGGCGCCACCTGCTCGACGGGATCGAGCGGGCCCGCAGCGTCACGGTCGACTTCCACAAGACGTTCTTCCAGCCGGTCTCCTCGAGCGCGCTGGTCGTGCGCGACCCGGCCGACCTGGCCCGCACCGCCTGGCACGCGGACTACCTCAACCCCGCGGCCGACGCCGAGGTCAACCAGGTCGACCGCTCGCTGCAGACGACGCGCCGCTTCGACGCGCTCAAGCTCTGGGCGACGCTGCGGGCCGTCGGCGCCGACGGCATCGGCCGCATGGTCGACGCCGTGTGCGACCTCGCCGCGGCGGTGCACGCCGAGCTCGAGGGCGACCCCGAGCTGCGGCTCCTCGCCCCGACCGACCTGTCGACGGTCCTCTTCCGCTACGAGCCCGAGGGCGTCACGCCGGAGCAGGCCGACGCGCTCGTGCCCCAGGTCCGCCGGGTCCTGTTCGACTCGGGCCGGGCGCTCGTGGCCAAGACGGTCGTCGACGGCCGTCCGTGCCTCAAGCTCACGCTGCTCAACCCGGACGCCACGCTCGACGACGTGCGCACGGTCCTCGACCTGGTCCGCGACGCCGCCCACGGCCTGCTCGCCGGGCAGGCGCTCGCGGCCGACGCCGCGCCGCCGTGCCGCGGCGTCCACCCCCGGCTGGACCGCCTCGCCGCGACGTCGACGCAGGCCGCGGAGGTCGTGCGATGACCCCCGAGACCGTTCGGCCCGACGAGACCCGCACGTACGACGTCGTGGGCGTCGGCATCGGCCCCTTCAACCTCGGCCTCGCGGCGCTCGCCGACCCGCTGCCCGACGTCGACGCGGTGTTCCTCGACCAGCGGCCGGGCTTCGGCTGGCACCCCGGCATGATGCTCGAGGGCGCGACGATCCAGGTGCCGTTCCTCGCCGACCTGGTCACGATGGCGGACCCGACGTCGCCGTACTCGTTCCTCGCCTTCCTCAAGGCGACCGGGCGCCTCTACCCGTTCTACGTGCGCGAGTCCTTCTACCCGCTGCGCTCCGAGTACGACCGGTACTGCCGCTGGGTCGCCGACCGGCTCGGCTCCCTGCGCTGGGGCCGGCGCGTCGTCGCCGTCGAGCACGACGCCGCGACCGACGAGCACGTCGTGACCGCGGTGCTCGTGGGCGGGCCCCGCGACGGGACGCGCGAGACCTACCGCGCCCGGCACGTCGTGCTCGGCGTGGGGACGACGCCGCGGCTCCCCGCGCCGCTCGCCGACCTGGCCGCCGCGTGGCGCGCCGGCCAGGCCGGCCCGGGGCCGGTGGTGCACTCGGCCGACTACCTCCCGCACCGGGACGCTCTCCAGGCCGCCGGGTCGGTGACCGTGGTGGGCTCGGGCCAGTCCGCGGCCGAGGTCTACCGCGACCTGCTCGAGGACGTCCACGGCGCGCCCGGGCGCCCGGGCTACCGCCTCGACTGGGTGACGCGCTCGCCGCGGTTCTTCCCGATGGAGTACACCAAGCTCACGCTCGAGATGACGTCCCCCGAGTACACCGACCACTACCACGCCCTGCCGGCCGACCTGCGCGACCTGCTCGGCCGCGAGCAGCGCGGTCTGTACAAGGGCATCAGCGGCGACCTGATCGACGACATCTACGACACCCTCTACCGCAAGTCGGCCCTCGGGCAGCAGGTGCCGACCACGCTGCTCACCGACACCGAGGTCGTCGCCGCACGGCACGACGACGGCACGGGCGAGCACGTGCTCACGCTGCGGCACGCACAGCTCGGGCGCGAGGCGGAGCACCGCACGCGCGCGGTCGTCGCGGCGACGGGGTACGGCGCGGGGGTGCCCGGCTTCCTCGACCCCGTGCGCGGCCGCCTGCGCCTCGACGAGCGGGGCCGCCTCGACGTCACGCGCGACTACACCGTCGACGTCGCCGGACGGATCCACACGCTCAACGGCGAGGAGCACACGCACGGCGTCACCGCGCCGGACCTCGGCTTCGGGGCGTGGCGCAACTCCGTGGTGCTCGCCAACGTGACCGGCCGCGAGCCGTACCCGATCGAGCGGCGCATCGCGTTCCAGACGTTCGGCCTGCCGGACGAGGGCCCCGGCGGCGTGCCGGAGGCCGGACGCGAGGCGACGGAGGTGGCCCGATGAGCACGACGGCCACGACCACGCAGGCGGCCGTGCCGACGACGGCCCTGGCCCCGGCCGCGGGCGGCTTCGCGCACGTCACGCGCGTCGGGGAGCTCACGGTCGAGCCGGTCGTGCCCGCGCGCGACGCCGCGACGGTGCGGGCCTGGCTCGCCCACCCGGCGTCGGCGTTCTGGCGCATGGGCGACCTCGACGTGGGTCAGGTCCGCGAGTACCTGGCGGGTGTCGCCGCCGACCCGCACCAGGACGCCTGGCTCGGCCGGCGCGACGGCGAGCCGCTGTTCCTCGTCGAGACGTACGACCCGGCGCGCGTGCTCCTCACCGGCGTGCACGACGCCCGTCCCGGCGACCTCGGGATGCACCTGCTCGTGGCGCCGCCGCCGGCGGACCCGGGTGGTCGCGTCCCCGGGCTGACCGACGCGGTGATGTCCGCCGTCGTGCGGTTCTGCCTCGCGGACCAGGTCGACGGCGGACGCGGCGCGTCGCGCGTCGTCGTCGAGCCCGACGTCGACAACGTCGCGATCGCGGCCAAGAACGCCGCGGCGGGGTTCCGCGTGCTGCGCGAGGTCGAGCTGACCGACGGCGGGGACACCAAGCGCGCGGCGCTGTCCGTCTGCACGCGCGAGGACTTCGTCGCCTCGCCCCTCGGTGACGGGGTCGAGCAGGCGTCGCACCTGCGCGGCGACCTCGCCGGGCACGCCCACCGGCACCTCGCGGCCAAGGCGCTCGCGGAGCTCGCCCACGAGCGGCTGTTCCGGCCCGAGCCGGACGGCCCCGAGGGGTCCGGGCGGTACCGGCTGCCGCTCGACGCGGTCACCTACCGGTTCGCCGCACGGACGTTCGCGCTCGAGCACTGGGTCGTGGACCCGGCCTCGATCACGCGCACCGCCACGGGGCCCGCTGGCGAGCGGGACCTGCCCGTCGACGTGCTCGAGCTCGTGGCGGAGCTGCAGCCGCTGCTGCGGGTGCCGGACGACCTCCTGCCCGTCTACCTGGAGGAGCTGTCCTCGACGCTCGCGGCCGCCGCGGCCAAGCGCGAGCGCGAGCTCGCCGGCGAGGCTCCCGACGTCGCGGCGCTCGTCGAGGCGGTCACGACGCCCCGCGTCCCGGACGGTGCCGCGGAGCGGGGGCGCGACGACCGCCGTCGGGCGGACGCGTTCCAGGCGGTCGAGGCGGCGATGACCGAGGGCCACCCCGGCTTCCTCGCGAACAACGGGCGCATCGGCTTCTCCCTCGACGACTACCGCGCGTACGCGCCCGAGCGCGGCGGCCGGGTGCGGCTGCTGTGGCTCGCGGCGCGGCGGGAGCACACGCATCTCGCGCTCGGCGGCGACCAGAGCGAGGAGGCGCTGTACCGGGCGGAGCTGAGCGGCGCCGAGCGCGCGGCGTTCGCGGACCGCCTCGCCGCGTGCGGCGTCGACCCTGCGGACTACCTGTACCTGCCTGTGCACCCGTGGCAGTGGCAGCACCGTGTGCCGATCACGTTCGCGGCCGACGTCGCGCGCGGCGACCTCGTGCCGCTCGGCCCGGGTGCGGACGAGTACCAGCCGCAGCAGTCGATCCGCACGATGTTCAACCGGACCCGGCCGGACCGGCACTACGTCAAGGTGGCGCTGGCGATCCAGAACATGGGGTTCCTGCGCGGGCTCTCGCCCGCGTACATGCGTGCCACGCCTGCGATCAACGACTGGGTGGCGTCGCTCGTGGACACCGACACGACGCTGCGCGACGCCGGGTTCGGCGTCCTCCGCGAGGTCGCGTCGGTGGGCTACACGGGCGACGTCTACCACCGCACGGCCGCTCCGAGCGCGCACCGCAAGATGCTCGCGGCGCTCTGGCGCGAGTCGCCGCTGCCGCGCACCGCGCCCGGTGAGCGCCTGGCGACCATGGCGAGCCTGCTCCACCGCGACGCCTCCGGCAGGGCGTTCGCGACGGCCCTGGTGCGCGAGTCCGGCCTGCCCGCGGACGAGTGGCTGCGCGCCTACCTCGACGCCTACCTCTACCCGCTCGTGCACTGCCTGCTCGGGCACGACCTCGCGTTCATGCCGCACGGGGAGAACCTCGTCCTGGTGCTGCGGGACCACGTGGTACGCAGGGTGCTCATGAAGGACATCGGCGAGGAGGTCGCCGTGCTGGGCGAGCGCGGGCTGCCCGACGGCGTCGAGCGCGTGCGTGCCGTCGTGGACGACACCGAGAAGGCGCTCGCGATCTTCACCGACGTGTTCGACGGCGTGCTCCGGCACCTCGCGGGCATCCTCGCGGTCGACGGCGTGCTCGCCGAGGAGCGCTTCTGGGCGCTCGTGGCGGGCACGATCGACCGGCACCGGGCCGAGCATCCCGACCTGCACCGCCGCGTGGACCTGCGCGCGCCGCGGTTCGCGCACTCGTGCCTGAACCGGCTCCAGCTGCGCAACACGCTGCAGATGGTCGATCTCGCCGACCAGTCGTCGTCGCTCATCTACGCCGGCACGATGACGAACCCTGTGGCGCGATGAGGCCGTTCGAGATCTTCCGCGACACGCTGGGCGTGCCGCACGTGCGGGCGGCAGGCGAGCTCGACCTCGCCTACGGCCAGGGATACGTGACGGCGCGCGACCGGGGGTGGCAGGTCGAGGTCGACCGGTGGCGTGCGGAGGGCCGGCTCGCGGCGCGCTTCGGGGCCGGCGGGCTCGAGTGGGACCGGTTCGCGGTACGCGTGCGGCTCGCGGACACGGCGAGGCGGGTGCACGCCGCGCTCGACGCGCCGGAGCGGGAGTGGGTCGCCGCCTACGCGGCCGGCGTCAGCGCGGGCCTGGCCGCCGGCGGGCGCGACGTGCCCGAGATGCGGGCCCTCGCGCGGGCGTGCGGCGGCGCGCACCTCCCGGAGCACACGCCGTGGCCGGACTGGGCCCCGATCGGGGTGTTCCTGGTCAACCACGTGCTGTTCAGCGGGTTCCCCCAGCTCCTGTGGCGTGAGCACGTCGCGCGCACCCTCGGCGCGGACCCGGCCCTGTTCGCCGGGGACGGGGGACCGTCGTCGGGCTCGAACGCGTGGGCGCTCGCGGGCGCGCGCACGGCGTCGGGCCGGCCGTTGCTCGCGGGGGACCCGCACCGCCTGCTCGAGCTGCCGGGCGTCTACCAGCAGGTGCGGCTCGCGTGCGAGGACTACGACGTGCTCGGCCTCGCCTTCCCGGGCGTCCCCGGCGTGCTGCACTTCGGGCACGCCGAGGCCGCGGAGGGCACGGCGTCTGGGGGCGGGCAGGGCTCGGGCGCGTCGGTCGCGTGGGGCATCACCAACGCGATGGCGCACCACGTCGAGCTCTTCCGCGAGGACGCCGAGTCGCTGCGCGGGGCCGGCTCGGGCGCCGAGCAGGTGCCCGTGCGGGGCGGGACGACGGTCGACGTCGAGTGGGTCGAGACGGCTCGCGGGCCGCTCGTGACCGACGTCCACTCGGTGCGCTGGCCCGTGCGCGCGACGGCGGACGCGGGCGTCGCGGCGTGGCGCAGGCTCCAGCGCTCCCGCACGGCGCGCGACGTCGCCACCGCGTTCGCGGGCTGGGTCGACCCGGTGAACCGGGTGCTCGCGGCCGACTCCTCCGGCGAGGTGCTGAGCCTGACCGCCGGGCGCGTGCCCGAGCGGGAGGAGCACGAGCGGGCGCTGCCGCTGCCCGCGGGCTCCGGGTCGCCCGAGCCGCCCGCGTGGCGCACCCTGCCGGCGCCGGTGCGCGTGTCCGACCTGGCCGTCGACGCGAACGAGCGGCCGTCACGACGCGAGACCGCCCTCGGGTGGGGGTACGCCCCGCACCGGGCGGACCGCATCCGCGCGCTGCTCGCGGCGCCGCCCGGCGGCGGCGAGACGCCCGACACGCAGGCGCGCGTGCACGGTGACACGTGCGACGGCGGCGCCGGCGAGCTGGTCGCGTGGCTCGACGACGTCGTGGCGGACACCGCCGAACCCGCCGTGGTCCGGGCGGCCGGGCGGCTGCGCGCGTGGGCGGCCGACGGCGCTCGCATGGACGCCGGCTCGGCCGACGCCGGCACGTTCGCCCGCTGGCGGCACGCCCTCGCGCGGCGGGTCGCGGGCCACCCGGCGCTCGCGGCGCTGCACGCGCCTCTCGGGCTGCCGCCGGTCTTCGCGCCGTGGCTCGACGTGACGGCACGGGTCGGCGACGGCCTGGCGCGCCTGCTCGCGGCCGGGCGGCTCGTCGACGGCGGCCCGGTGATCGACGCGCGGGCCGAGGCGGTCGCGGCGCTCGCCGACGTCGTCGCCGGCGGCGCCGACCGTCCCTGGGGCGAGCTGCACGCGCTCGTGCCCCTGCACGCGCTCGCCGAGGCGTCCGGCGTCGGGCAGGACGACGTGCCCGGCGTGCCCGAGCCGCTCCGGGTGCCGGTGTCCGGGGCGCGGGACACCGTCCGGTGCACCGGGTCGGTGCCCGGTGTGACGTACGCGGCGTCGCGCGGGTCGGTCGCGCGGTGGGTGTGGGACCTGTCCGACCGGCGGCGGAGCCGGTGGGGCGTGCCGTTCGGCGCGAGCGGCGACCCACGCTCGGAGCACTTCGCCGACCAGCACGTCACGTGGGCCGCCGCCGGGACCGTGGAGATCGAGACCGACTGGGCGCGGTTGCGCCCCGAGCCCGTGGAGGCACCATGACCGCAGAGGTGACCCGGACCGTGGCCGGCGACCTGCCGAGGCTGCGCACCGGGGAACGCGGTGCGGAGGTGTGGCGCGGCGACTTCGGCCCCGCGGGCACGCTGACGGCGCACGTGCTCGACCCGGAGGGCGACCTCGACGTGCTGCACGAGTGGGTCACGCGTCCGCACGCCGGCTTCTGGGGGCTCGACGACCTCACGCGCGACGAGCTGCGCGAGACGTACGAGTTCGTCGACTCGCTGCCGACGCACCATGCCTACCTCCTGCGGTGGGAGGGGCAGCCCGTGGCGCTGCTGCAGCTCTACCATCCCGAGGACGACCCGGTCGCCACCGCGTACGACGTCGAGCCCGGCGACCTGGGCATGCACTTCTTCAGGGGTGGCGACGCACCGGCCGGTCTGCCCGTCCAGGTCTCGACGTGGAGCGTCCTCGGGCCGGCCGTGCTCGGGTTCGTCGTCGCCGAGCCGGGCGTGCGGCGGGTCGTCGTCGAGCCCGACGCGCGGAACCGTGCCGCGGTCGCGCGCATGGCCGCGCTGGGGTTCGAGCTCGCCGGCGAGGTCTCGTTCACCTCGGCCCAGGGCCCGAAGACGGCGGTGCTCGCCTTCTGCACCCGGGAGCGCGCCCTCGCCGAGGTAGCGCGTTCTTCGGCGAGGTAGCGCGTTCTT
>JAPSLQ010000051.1:13056-16729 GCA_031180595.1 Isoptericola sp.
GTAGCGTCGCGCTACCTCGGTGCGGGGCCGGTCGTCGTGCCGATGGTGAGCCCGACCCCGAGCGTGGTGCTGTCCGGCTGCCCGCCCGCGAGCAGGCCGATGACCGCGTGCCCGAGGGCGGCGCCCTTGTCGCGCAACGGCTGGTGCACGCTCGTCAGCACGTCGGGGGAGAGCCACGGCAGGTCGAGCCCGTCGAACCCGGCGATCGAGACGTCCTCCGGCACGCGCAGCCCGAGCTCGCGCGCGGCGATGACCGCCCCGGCCGCCAGGAGGTCCGAGTGGGCGATGATCGCCGTCGGGCGCTCGTCGGCCGGAACCCACGCGCCGAGGATCTCGGTCGCCGCGTCGCGCCCGTGCTCGACGAGCGACGCGGGCGTCTCCCACGACAGCACCGGTTCGACGACGTCGCGCACGCCCGCGAGGCGGTGCCGGGTGGGCGTGCGCTCGACGTGCGCGAGCCGGGCCGCGTCGACGGGCCCCGAACGCTCGTCGCGCCCGAAGGGCAGCGTGATCTCGGCGATGCGCGTGTGGCCGAGCTCGACCAGGTGCCGGACCGCCTCGGCCGTGCCCCCGCGGTCGTCGATCCCGACCAGGGGCGCTCCGTCGACGGGCCGGCCCTCGCCGATGACCACCGGCACCCCGCGCCGCTGCAGCGCGTCGAGCGTCGGGTCCTCCGTGAGCACGCCCCAGACGAGCACGGCGACGTCCATCGCCGCGCTCTCGACGAGCGGGTCCACGCCCGCCGGGTCGACGGGAGCCGCCCCGGTCACCCCGCCGCCGCAGACGCCGGGGATCAGCAGGACGCCGAGCCCCTCCTCGCCGAGCACCTGCACGAGCCCGTCGAGCACCTGGACCGAGACGGGGTCGCGGAACGCGCGCCCGAGGTGGTCGCCGATCACCACGCCCACGATGCCCGAACGACCCGAGCGCAGCTGGCGCCCGAGCGGGTTGGGGCCGGTGTAGCCGAGCCCGGCCGCGGCGGCGAGCACCTTGTCGCGCGTCTCGGGGGTGATCGGACCGGCGCCCGAGAAGGCGAGGGACGCCGTCGACACCGAGACCCCCGCGACCTCGGCGACCTTGGCGAGCGTGGGTCGGCTGGGGTGGGTGCGGCCCATGGGGCTCCCTTCCGTCCGGTCGGTGCGACAGCCTACCGCCGTCGGGACGGTCCCGCCCGAAACGATTTGACTGGCGGCCCGGGAGGGGCGAACGTCTGGGGGTGAGCATCCCCTCGACAGATCCCGCGCGCCCGTCCGCGCGCGCGGTGCGCGCGGCCGCGTGGGCCGTCGTCCTCGTCTTCGCCCTCAACGGCTTCGGCTTCGCCAGCTGGGCCTCGCGCATCCCGTCGGTGCGCGACGGGCTCGAGTTCTCCCAGGGCCAGATGGGCCTCCTGCTGCTCACCGGTGCCGTCGGGTCGCTGATCGCCCTGCCGCTGTCGGGGATGATCTCGGCGAGGCTCGGGGCGGCGCGCACCGTGCTGCTCTTCGCGGTCGTGTGCGCCGTCGGGTACACGGTGGTGTGCTTCGGCGTCGAGGCCGACGACGCGCTGTGGGTGCGCGTCGGCCTGTTCGTCGCAGGCGCCGGCGTCGGGGTGTGGGACGCCGCCATGAACCTGGAGGGCGCGGTCGTCGAGCAGCACCTCGGCCGCTCGATCATGCCCCGCTTCCACGCGGGCTTCTCGCTGGGCACCGTCGCGGGCGCCGGCGTCGGGAGCGTCGTCGCGCACGCGCAGGTCGCTCTCACGTGGCACCTCATCACCGTGATGGTGTTCGACGTCGTCGTGGTCGCGATCTGCGTGCGCGCCTTCCTGCCCACGCACGGCGCCCCCGACGGCGCACCGGACGCGCACGCCGCCCCCGGTGCGCAGCACACGGACGCCTCGGCCGACCCGGCCACCGCCGTCGAGACCTCGAGCGGGCACTCGCTGCGCGAGACGCTCGGCACGTGGCGCGAGCCGCGCACGCTCCTGATCGGCCTGGTCGTCCTGGCCGCCGCGCTGACCGAGGGCGCCGCCAACGACTGGGTGAGCCTCGCCGTCGTCGACGGGTTCGAGACGACGGAGAGCGTCGGCGCGCTCGGGCTCGCGCTGTTCCTCGCGGCGATGACGGGCGCGCGCCTCGTCGGCACGTCCCTCATCGACCGCCTCGGCCGCGTCCCGGTGCTGCGCCTCAGCGGGCTCGCCGCGCTCGTGGGCGTCGCGGTCTTCGCCCTCGTGCCCGTCCTGTGGGTCGCCCTGCTCGGCGTGGTCGTGTGGGGCGCGGGTGCCGCGCTCGGCTTCCCGATGGGCATGTCCGCTGCGTCGGACGACCCCCGTCGGGCCGCGCTGCGCGTGTCGGTGGTGTCGACGATCGGGTACTCGGCGTTCTTCGTCGGGCCTGCGCTGATCGGCTTCCTCGCCGAGCACACGGGCTACCGCGCCGCGCTGCTCGTCATCGCCGTCCCGATCGCGATCGGGCTCTTCGTGGCGGGCGCCGCGCGGCCGCTGCCGCAGCCGAGCCAGGACGCGCCGTCTACGCTGGAGCGGTGAGCATCCCGACCCGGAGCGCCTCGGCGACCTCGACCCCCGAACTGGCGACCGAGCGCGACGTCGCCTCCGCGCCGAGCCTCGCCGAGCTCACGAGCCTCCGTGTGGGCGGGCCTGCGGGCACGTACGTCGAGGCCGAGAGCGAGGCCGAGCTCGTCGACGCGGTGCGCGCGGCGGACGACGCGGGGCAGCCGCTGCTCGTGGTCGGCGGCGGGTCCAACCTCCTCGTCGCGGACGAGGGCTTCGACGGGGTCGTGGTACGGGACGTGCGCCAAGGGCTGGACGCAGACCTCGAGGACTCGTGCGGCACCGACGGCGCGTGCGGCGGTGCGAGCCTGCGGATGCCCGCCGGGCACGACTGGGACGAGCTCGTGGCCGAGGCCGTGGCGAACGAGTGGGTGGGCGTCGAGGCGCTCTCCGGCATCCCGGGGACGGTGGGTGCAGCGCCCGTCCAGAACATCGGCGCGTACGGGCAGGAGGTGTCCGGCGTCGTCGCGTCGGTGCGCACCTGGGACCGGGCGACGGGCCGGCGCCGCACGCTGGCGCTGAGCGAGCTCGGGTTCGGGTACCGCACGTCGGTGCTCAAGCGGTCCATGCGGTCCTCCGAGTCCGGAGGGCCCTGGTACCCGACGCCGCGGTACGTCGTCCTGGAGGTGCACCTCATGATGCGCCTGGGCTCGCTGTCGGCCCCGGTCGGCTACGCGGAGCTCGCGCGGCGCCTGGGCGTGCAGGTCGGCGAGCGGGCGCCGTCGGCAGCGGTGCGCGAGGCCGTGCTCGAGCTGCGTGCCGGCAAGGGCATGCTGCTCGACGGCGTCGGCGGCGCGCCGACGCCCGACCACGACCGGTGGAGCGCCGGCTCGTTCTTCACCAACCCGGTGCTGCCGGCCGACCTCGCCGACGAGCTGCCCGACGACGCGCCCCGCTACCCGGTGCGCTCGGCCACCCCGGCCACGAGCACGGGCCCGAGCCTGGGCGCGGTCGACGAGACCCTGGTCAAGACGAGCGCGGCGTGGCTGATCGAGCGGGCCGGCTTCACCAAGGGGTTCGGCGTCGCGGGCGAGCACAGCCCCGCCCGGTTGTCGACGCGGCACACCCTGGCGCTGACCAACCGCGGGGGCGCGACGGCGGCCGACCTCGTGGCCCTGGCACGCG
>JAPSLQ010000052.1:0-1435 GCA_031180595.1 Isoptericola sp.
GCCCTCGAGGGCTTCGAGCCCACGGGCCTCGACGCGCAGATCCTCGAGTACGAGCAGTCGCTCGAGCAGTACCTGACCAGCTCGCCGCCCCCGCCGGTCGCCGGCTTCGGCACCCTCGAGCAGGCGTTCGTCCGCCTCACGTCGGACCTCGCGCACGACGCCGTGTCTCTCGAGGACGCGGTCGACCAGTGGTTCGTCGAGGCCGAGTCGGCCCTGGCCGGCTGACCGACCCGGGGCGCACGCTACGTCGTCGACGGCGCCGCCACCCAAGGACTCAAGGGCTGACGGCGGTGGGGCGACGACCCCCCGCGGCCGTCAGGGGAGCAGGGTCGCGGGCAGCGCCTGGTCGGCCGCGAAGATCAGCGCGCTCACGAGCGCCGCGCCGAGGAGCGAGCCCAGGACGAACAGGGGCACCACGAGCGCCCGCCGCAGCCGCTCCAGCGGCCGCGGCGGGCCGCTCGTCGCCGCCGGCTCGGCGACGGACCGCTCGCGGGGCCGCGCCACGGCCTCGACCGTCACGCCGTCACGCATCCCGCGTCGGGGCGGGCTCGGCGGCGGCCGGTTCGGCCCGCGCGTCGAGCACCGCACGGAGCAGTGCGAAGGCGGCCCCGGTCGCGACGAGGGCCAGGACGGTCTTCAAGACGCTGGACATGAGCGACTCCTCGAACGTTGCGGACGACGTGCGTCGATGACGTCCCTATCGTGGCGTGGCGGCCGAGGCCGGCGGATCCACCTGCAGGCGGTATCCGTGTCCTCCTTTCGGCGTACGTCCGGCCGACCGGGTGGGGGACCTCCCTGAGGGGACTTACCCCGGACCCGCTCCGTCGGAGACCCGCTCCGTCAGGCGTACTGCTCGGCGAACTCCTGCGACGGCGCTGTCGGGGTGATCACGTCGACCAGGACGCCGTCGGGCGCGACGACGATGAAGTGCCGCTGCCCGAAGTCCTCGTCGCGCAGCGGCAGGACGACCTGGTGGCCGGCTGCCACCGCTTCCGCGTGGACGGAGTCGACGTCGTCCACCTCGACGTTGACCAGGACGCCCCGAGCCGGCGCCCCCCGGTGGCTCTCCGGGATGGTGGCGTGACCGGCGTCGAGGAGCGCGAGCTCCCACGGTCCGTGCCGGAGGCTCACGTACCAGTCGGACGTGAACGTGGGCTCCATGCCGAGGAGCTCCGTGTAGAAGCGCGCGGTGGCCGCGACGTCCGAGGTCATCAGGACGGGGTAGATGCTCGTGGTGTTCATGGTGCCTTCCCCTCGATACGTACAGCGTGTACGTATGTATTCATGCACGGTGTATGTATCCTGTCAACGTGCCACGGAGGACGAAGGCCGAGAGCGAGGCGACGGCCGCCGCGATCGTGCGTGCCGCGCGGGGTCTCTACGCAGAGCGGGGGTTCGCGGGCGTCGCGCTCGAGGAGGTCGCCGCGGCCGCCGG
>JAPSLQ010000052.1:1535-16644 GCA_031180595.1 Isoptericola sp.
GCGGTGCGCGCGTACAGCCCGTCGCTGAGCAGCACGACGGCACGGGCGACGGCCGGGTCACCGACCTCCTCGGCCACGGCCGCCACCCAGGCGTCGTGCGCGTCGTCGAGCGCCGCGCGCGCGTGGGGGTAGGCGCCCTGCGCGAGCCGGGACACCGCGAGGTAGACGACCTCGAAGTCGCCGTCGGTCGCGGTCGAGGTGCGCAGCAGGTAGTCCACCGGCCCGGCGGGCGCGGCACGCATCACGGCGACGTCGGCCTCGGTGAGCTCGCGCAGGTGGGCGGTCAGGCCCTCGACGAGCGCGTCCTTCGAGGGGAAGTGGTAGAGCAGGCCGCCCTTCGAGACGCCCGCGCGCGCCGCGACCGCGTCGAGCGTGGCCGCGCGCTCTCCGGAGTCGGTGAGCAGCTCGGCGAACGCGCGCAGGATCCTGGCACGGGCGACGGGGGCGGGCGGCATGCGGCCCAGCGTAGCGGCGTGTTACTGTACCGGCTGGACGGTTTGGAAGTTCGGCCCCGACGGGTCGCCCCGGCCGTCCGAGCGTGTGGAAGGACCCCTCTGGTGACCACCTCCCAGGCCCCGGTGCGCGCGACGCGCGTCACCTCCCCGCAGAACCCCCTGACCAGCCGCGCCGCGCGGTGGGTCGCCCTCGGCGTGCTGATGCTGCCGGTGCTGCTCGTCTCGATCGACAACACCGTCCTCACGTTCGCCCTGCCCCAGATCTCGGCCGACCTCCGCCCGACCGGCACCCAGCTGCTGTGGGTCGTCGACGTCTACCCGCTCGTGCTGGCCGGGCTCCTCGTGCCCATGGGCTCGTTCGCCGACCGGGTCGGCCGACGCAGGCTGCTCCTGTGGGGTGCGGTCGGCTTCGCCGCCATGTCGGTCGTCGCCGCCTTCGCGCCGACCGCGGGAGCGCTCGTGGCCGCGCGCGCGGGACTGGGCTTCTTCGGGGCCATGCTCATGCCGTCGACCCTGTCGATCCTGCGGAACGTGTTCACGGACCGCGAGGAGCGCCGTCTGGCGATCGCGGTCTGGGCCGCGGGCTTCGCCGCGGGCTCGGCGCTCGGCCCGATCGTCGGCGGCGTGCTGCTCGAGCGCTTCTGGTGGGGCTCGGTGTTCCTGCTCGCCGTGCCGGTGCTCGTCCTGCTCGTGGCCACGGCCCCGAGCCTCGTGCCCGAGTCGCGCGACCCCGCGCCCGGCCGCGTCGACGTCGTCTCGATCGTGCTGGTCATGGCGACGATGACGCCGGTCGTGTTCGGCATCAAGGCCTTCGCCAAGGCCGGGGCGTCTCCCGAGGCGGTCGGCGCGGTGGTGCTCGGCCTCGCGGCGGGAGCGCTGTTCGTCCGCCGGCAGCTGCGGCGCCCGCGGCCGATGCTCGACGTGCGACTGTTCGCGGTGCCCGAGTTCGGCGGCAGCGTGCTCATCAACCTGCTCTCGGTCTTCTCCCTGGTCGGGTTCCTGCTGTTCGTCTCCCAGGACCTCCAGCTCGTTCACGGCCTGTCGCCCATGGAGGCCGGGCTCGTCCTGCTGCCCGGCACCGTGGGGATGGTCGTGGCGGGTCTCGCCGTCGTACGTGCCGTGCGGTACGTCCGGCCGGCTCTGGTCGTCGCGGGCGCGCTGCTCCTGACGACGGTCGCGTACTCGCTGACCGCGGTGGTCGCGGGGGAGTCGAGGATCGCACCGCTCCTGGTGGCGTTCGTGCTGCTCGCGGTCGGCGTGGGAGCGGCGGAGACCGTCTCCAACGACCTCATCGTGTCGTCCGTGCCGCCGTCCAGGGCCGGTGCGGCGTCGGCCATCTCCGAGACCGCGTACGAGGTCGGGGCGGTGCTCGGCACCGCGGTGCTGGGCAGCATCCTCGCGACGGCGTACCACCGCGGCGTCGAGGTGCCGTCCGGCGTCCCGGCCGCCGACGCCGCCGCCGCGACGGAGACGCTCGGGGGCGCCGCGCGGGTCGCCGCCGGGCTGCCGCCGTCGCAGGCGAGCGCACTCCTGGAGTCGGCGCACACGGCCTTCGCGAGCGGGGTCGGCACGACGTCGCTCATCGGCGCGGCGCTGACCGTCGGCGCCGCGGTGGTCGCGCTCGTCACGCTCCGGCGGGTACGCGTCTGACCGGTCCTCACGGTGCCGCCGCCGGCACCGTGAGGAACTCGCGCCGCTCCCGTAACGCGCGGGTGCACCGGGCGAAACGGCGCCGGGGGAGCCTTGCTCCAGACACGTCGCGCGCCGCGGGCGCGCGGTCCGATCCCGGAGGTACAGGCCATGCCCTACGTGAAGCCCACCGACCTCGTGACCAGCATGGTCGACGCGGGCGAGTCCAAGGTCCTCATGTCCACGCGGGACACGCTCGTGCGGTCCGTCATGGGCGGGGCGGTCCTCGCGCTCGCCGCCGCGTTCGCCGTGACGGTCTCGGTCCAGACGGGCGAGCCGCTCCTCGGCGCGGTCCTGTTCCCGGTGGGCTTCATCCTGCTGTACCTCATGGGGTTCGACCTGCTCACCGGCGTGTTCACGCTCGCACCGCTCGCGTGGCTCGACAAGCGGCCCGGCGTGACGTTCCCCGGCGTCCTGCGGAACTGGGGGCTCGTGTTCTGCGGCAACTTCGCGGGCGCGTTCCTCGTCGCGGTGATGATGGCGATCTACGTGACCTACGGCTTCACGACCGAGCCGAGCGCCGTCGGCCAGGCCATCGGCGAGATCGGCGAGGGACGCACGGTCGGCTACGCCGACCACGGCGCCGGGGGCATGCTCACGCTCTTCGTGCGCGGCGTGCTCTGCAACTGGATGGTCTCGACGGGCGTCGTCGCGGCGATGATGTCGCACAGCGTCATCGGCAAGGTCGTCGGCATGTGGATGCCCATCATGCTGTTCTTCTACATGGGCTTCGAGCACTCGATCGTCAACATGTTCCTCTTCCCGTCGGGCCTCATGCTGGGCGGCGACTTCACGATCGGCGACTACCTGCTCTGGAACGAGATCCCCACCGTGGTGGGCAACCTCGTCGGCGGTCTGACGTTCGTCGGGATCCCGCTGTACCTGACCCACGGGCGCACCGCGCCGAAGCGGCAGGCCGCCGTCGTGCCGGCCGAGCCCTCGCTCGTCGGCAGCGCGCAGCGCTGAGACCTCACCGGCGCGGCGCCGCGAACCCTCAGCCCCGCACCAGCACGGCGAAACCCGGCCCGGGCAGGTGCAGGTGGGGCGCGGCGTCGTCGAGCGACACCGCGCCCCAGCTGAGCAGCACGCGGTGGCCCGAGCCCTCGAGCGGCACGGTGGCGCCGTCGGCCGCGCGCACCGCGACGACGTCGACGGTCTGCCCCTCGCCGGCCGACGGCGCGCCCCGGGTCATGACGACCCAGTCGTCGCCGGTGCGGACGCTCGTGGCGCGACGGTCGCCCGAGGCGACCGCGGGGAGCGTGTGCCGCAGGTGGACGAGCGCCGCGTAGACGTCGAACAGCCGGATGCCGTCGTCGGTCTCGCGCTCGGACCAGTCGAGCCTGGACGCCGCGAACGTGGACGGCGCCTGCGGGTCGGGCACGTCGACGTCGTGCCCGTAGAGCTCGGACCATCCGTGCGTGCCGAACTCCGCGGTGCGCCCGTCGCGCACCGCGGCGCCCAGCTCCGGCTCGGCGTGGTCGGTGAAGTACTGGAACGGCGTGCGGGCGCCCCACTCCTCGCCCATGAACAGCATGGGCGTGCCGGGTCCGAGCAGGACGACGGCCGCGCCCGCAGCGAGCGTCCCGGTGGGCAGCACGCGCGACGGCCGGTCGCCCAGGGCGCGGTTGCCGACCTGGTCGTGGTTCTGGCCGAAGACCACGAAGCGGCGGCCGTCGACCTCGGGCGGTACCGGCGCACCCCACTCGCGGCCCCGGAAGGTCGAGTAGCCGCCGTCGTGCACGAAGACGTCGGTCAGCGCCTTGGCCAGGACCTCGCCGCTGCCGAAGTCGACGTAGTAGCCGTGCGACTCGCCCGTGAGCCAGGCGTGCAGCGCGTGGTGGACGTCGTCGGCCCACTGGGCGGTCATCCCGTAGCCACCGCGGCCCTCGAGGTCCTGCGAGGTGGGCGTGACCATGCGGGCGTCGTTGAGGTCGGACTCGGCGACCAGCGACAGCGGGCGCCCGAGCTCGCGCTCGAGGTCCGCGGTGGCGTCGGCGAGCTCGGCGAGGACGTGCCGCTCCGAGTCGTCGACGAGCGCGTGCACCGCGTCGAGCCGCAGCGCGTCGAGGTGGAAGTCGCGGAACCACCGCAGGGCCTTCTGGACCACGTAGGCGCGCACCTCGGCGGCGTCGGGCCCGTCGAGGTTGACCGCCTGACCCCACGGGGTGTGGTGCCGGTCGGTGAAGTACGGGCCGAACTCGTTCAGGTAGTTGCCGGACGGGCCCAGGTGGTTGTCGACGACGTCGAGGCACACCGCGATCCCGCGCACGTGGGCGGCGTCGACGAAGCGCTGCAGTGCCGCTGGGCCGCCGTACGCCTCGTGCACGGCCCACGGCGCGACGCCGTCGTAGCCCCACCCCCGGGTCCCGGGGAACGCCGCGACGGGCATGAGCTCGACCATGTCGACGCCCAGGTCCACGAGGTGGTCGAGCCGCCCGACGGCGGAGTCGAGCGTGCCGGCGCGCGTGAACGTGCCCACGTGCAGCTCGTACACGACCGAGCCCAGCACCGAGCGGCCCTGCCACGCGTGGTCGCCCCAGGCGTGGAGGTCGGTGTCGAACGTGCGGGACGGTCCGTGCACGCCGTTCGGCTGCCACGGGCTGCGGGGGTCCGGCCGCGGCGGCCCGCCGTCGAGCGAGAACGCGTAGTCGGTGCCGTGCGCGAGGGGCTCGGGCGAGCGCCACCAGCCCCCGTCCTCCTGCTCCATCGGGGTCTCGACCGGAGCCGCGCCGAGACGCGGCCCGACGAGCGTCACCCGGGACGCGTTCGGCGCCCACACCCGCACGTGCTCGGTCACTGGTCCTCCTTCGTCAGCAGCGCGACCGGCCAGGGGCCCAGCAGGTCGTGGAGCGTCACGGCCCCGCCGTCGTGCGTCCCGCCCGTGAGCACGCCGCGCCAGCGGCCCTCGGGCAGCACCACGGTGGCGTCGGCGAGCGCGCGGGCCGCGGCGCCCTCGTCGGACAGGCGGGTGGCGACGACGGCGACGCGCGGGTCACCGGCCAGCGTGCGCGCGAACGCCACGGCGTGCCCGGTGGTGGTCGGCAGCGGCTCGTAGCCGGCGTCGGGCCCGACGAACGCGTCCGGCATCGCGCGCCGCGTGCGCAGCGCGGCAGAGACGACGGCGAGCTTCTCGGCGGCGAGGTCGCCGCCCGGGCTGCGGCCGCTGTCGAGCGCCGAGAGCAGCCGTGCGCGCCACCCGAGGTCGACGGGGCGCCGGTTGTCGGGGTCCACGAGCGAGGTGCCCGTGAGCTCGGTGCCCTGGTAGACGTCCGGGACGCCCGGCACGGTGAGCTGCAGCAGGGTCGTGGCCAGGACCGAGCGGCGCACCGTGGGGGTCACCCGCTCGACCCACGTGCTGAACGCCTCGACCACCGCGGGATGGCTGAGCAGCGCGGTCGCGTAACCGGTCATGCCCTCCTCGCGCGCCTCGTCGGGCGCGGTCCACGTGGTCCACGTCTTCTGCTCGCGCGCGGCCTTGAGCAGGTAGCCCGTGAGGCGGTCGGCGTCGATCGGGCCGAGGGGGGTCCACGTCCCGGCGAGGATCTGCCACAGGAGGTTCTCGGTGCGCCCGTCGAGGTCGGACGGGCGGACGTCCGCCGTGGCCTCGCGCAGGCGGCGCACCATCGCGGCCCACTCCTCGGCGTGCGCGGCGATCGCGCCGATGCGTGAGCGGACGTCGGCGCTGCGCTTGGTGTCGTGCGTCGAGCCGGCCGTCATGGTCGCGGGCCACGAGGCCGACATCCTGCGCGCGAAGGCGTGCAGCTCGTCGGGGTCGATGCCGAAGCGGGTCGGCGCGCTGCCCACCTCGCACAGGCTCACGAGGTGGGTCCAGCGGTAGTACGCCGTGTCCTCGACGCCCTTGGCCATGACGGCACCGCAGACCTGCGGGAAGCGCACCACGAGCTCGCTGCGCTTCTCCTCGCCCCGCCGTCCGGCGCTGCCGACCTCCTTGCCCAGGACGAGGTCGACGACGACCTCGAGCGTGTCGTGGCGGTCGGGCTCGAGCCGCGACCGCGCGATCTCGGCGGCCTCGCGCACGACCCGCTCGGCCAGGGGCGGCGCGGGCTCGCCCGGGACGACGTAGGCGCGGTACCGGTCGAAGGCGACGACGAGCTCGACCACGCAGTCGTGCAGCGACCGGAACGTGTGGTCGCGCAGCCGCACGTCGTCGTCGCAGATCTCGTTCAGGAGCGTCGCGAGGCGGTGGATCTCGGCGTACAGCGACGTCTCGACGATCTGGCGCTTGGCCTGCTCGACGACCGCGTGCAGGTCGGCCGAGTCGCCGGTCAGCTCGTGCTGCAGCGTCGACAGCGGCACCGCTCCCGCCGGGTCGACCTGCAGCGCGTGCAGGCGCCACGCGGTGTCGTAGCCGGTCGTCCCCGCCACCGGCCAGTCGTCGGGGAGCTCTTCGTCGCCCTCGAGGATCTTCTCGGCCACGACCCACGCCCCGCCGGTCGCCTCGTGGAGGCGGCGCAGGTAGCCCCGCGGGTCCGCGAGCCCGTCCGGGTGGTCGATGCGGAAGCCGTCGATCACGCCCGCGGCGTGCAGCTCGAGCAGGAGCGCGTGCGTCGCGTCGAAGACCTCGGGGTCCTCGACGCGGATCGCGGCGAGCGTCCCGACGTCGAAGAACCGCCGGTAGTTGAGCTCCTCGTCGGCCACGCGCCAGTACGCGAGACGGTAGTGCTGCCGGCCCACGAGCTCGGCCAGCGGCAGGTCCTCGGTCTCGGGCCGGATCGGGAAGACGTGGTCGTAGTACCGCAGGACCGGCTGCTCCTCGCCGTCCGACGCGCCGTCGCCCGGACCCTCACCGTGCCCGGCCGGCACGACCGCACGGTCGACCACGAGCTCGCCCGACGCGAGCACGTCGCCGATCCGCGCGCCGAGGACCGGCATGAGCAGCCCCTCGGCCTCCTCGTCGAGGTCGACGTCGAACCACCGCGCGTACGGCGAGGCGGTCCCGTGCTGGAGCACGGACCACAGGGCCCGGTTGTGCCAGGCCGGCGTGGGCACGGCCATGTGGTTCGGCACGACGTCGACGATCACGCCCATCCCGCGGGCGTGCGCGGCGGCGGCGAGGGACTCGAGGCCCGCACGGCCGCCGAGGACGTCGCTGACGCGCGTGTGGTCGACGACGTCGTACCCGTGCGTCGAGCCCGGCGCGGCCTGCAGGACGGGGGACAGGTACAGGTCGGTGACGCCCAGCGAGTCGAGGTAGCCGAGCGCCTTCTCGGCGTCCGCGAAGGTCAGGTCGGGGCCGAGCTGGAGGCGGTAGGTGCTCACCGGCAGTCGGCGACCCGGACCGGGCAGGTGGGTGTGCATGGGCTCAGCGTCACATGCACCGGCGAGCTCCGCAGCGACACGGCCCGGAGGAGACGTCGCTGCCCGGGCCTCCGAGGCGATAGGTTCGAGGGCGTCGCCGGCCGAAGGAGGTCCGCAGGTGCAGATCGGGGTCCCGCGCGAGTCACGCGCGGGCGAGCGGCTCGTCGCCGCGACGCCCGCGACCGTCCGGCGCCTGCGCGAGCTGGGCTACGACGTCCTGGTCGAGGCCGGCGCGGGCGAGCGTGCGAACCTGCCGACGCGCGAGTACGTCGAGGCGGGCGCGAGCGTCGCCGGGCGCGAGGCCGTGTGGGGGTGCGACGTCGTGACCGCGGTCAACCCGCCGTCCGACGAGGAGCTCGCGCTGCTGCGGCCGGGGGCGACGCTGGTCGCCCAGCTGGCACCCGCGACGCACCCCGAGCGCGTGGCGGCGCTCGCCGCGCGGCACGTGACCGCGCTCGCCCTCGACGCCGTGCCGCGCATCTCCCGCGCGCAGGCGCTCGACGTGCTCTCGGCGCTGTCCAACGTGGCCGGGTACCGCGCGGTGATCGAGGCGGCCGAGGAGTTCGGCGGCATGTTCGCGGGCCAGGTCACCGCCGCCGGGACCACGCCGCCGGCCACGGTGTTCGTCATCGGTGCCGGGGTGGCGGGCCTCGCCGCGATCGGCACCGCGTCCTCGCTCGGCGCCCGGGTGCGCGCGTTCGACGTGCGGCCCGAGGTGGGCGAGCAGATCGAGTCGATGGGTGCGACGTTCGTCCAGGCCGAGGGCGCCACCCAGGAGGTGAGCGTCGACGGGTACGCCCGCGAGCTCAGCGAGGACCTCCAGGCCGCGACCCTGCGGACGTACGCGGCCGAGACGGCGGGCGCGGACATCGTCGTCACCACCGCGCTCGTGCGCGGCACCGCGCCGACGACCGTCACCGCCGAGATGGTCGCGGCGATGCGACCCGGCTCGGTGGTCGTCGACCTCGCGGCGTCGGGCGGCGGCAACTGCGAGCTCACCGTGCCGGGGGAGCGCGTGGTGAGCGACAACGGCGTCGTCGTCCTCGGGTACACCGACCTGCCCGGCCGGATGCCGCAGCACACGTCCCAGCTCCTGGGCACCAACGTGGTCAACCTGCTCGCCCTGACGACGCCGGGGAGGGACGGCCGGCTCGTCGTCGACCTCGACGACGTCGTGGTGCGGGGCATGACGGTCGCCAAGGACGGCGAGGTGCTGTGGCCCCCGCCGCCCGTCCCGGTCTCGGCCGTCCCGCCGCCACCACCGGCCGAGGAGGCCGTGGCCGCCGCCCCCGGTCCCGACCCGGCCGAGGCGGCCGCCGACCGGGTGCGCCGGACGCGTCGACGGACGGTCCTCGCCGCGCTCGGCGCCGTGCTCGCCGGTCTGGCGATCTCCGCGGCGCCGCCCGAGACCGCCGGCCACTTCACGGTGTTCGCGCTCGCGGTCGTGGTCGGGTTCTACGTGATCTCGGCCGTGACGCACGCGCTGCACACGCCGCTCATGGCGCAGACCAACGCGATCAGCGGCATCATCCTCGTCGGCGCCCTCCTGCAGATCGGCGACGACTCCTGGGTCGTCACGGTGCTCGCCGTGGTCGCGGCGTCGGTCGCCAGCATCAACGTGTTCGGCGGCTTCCTCGTCGCGAACCGGATGATCCGCATGTTCCGCCGGGACACGCGCCCGCCGGCGGTCTCGCCCAGGGGCACGGGGGTGACCGCGTGACCGCGACGTCGGTGGTGCAGGCGACCTACGTCGTCGCGGGCGTCCTGTTCATCCTGTCCCTCGCCGGCCTGTCGAAGCAGGAGTCCGCACGCCGCGGCAACGTGCTGGGCATGATCGGCATGGCGCTGGCGCTCGCGGCGACCGTGGCGCTCGCCATCGAGCAGTCGCACCGCCCGTGGCAGGTCACGGCGGCGCTCATCCTGCTCGTCCTCCTCGTCGGCGCGGTCGTCGGCACGTGGCGCGCAAGGAACGTCGAGATGACGCAGATGCCGGAGCTCATCGCGCTCCTGCACTCGTTCGTCGGCGTGGCCGCCGTGCTCGTCGGCTTCGGCTCGTACCTGTCGGAGCCGCACTCCGACACCGTGCACCTCGTCGAGGTGTTCCTCGGCGTCCTCATCGGCGCGGTGACGTTCACCGGCTCGGTCGTGGCGTTCCTCAAGCTCTCCGCGCGGATGAAGTCGGCCCCGCTCATGCTCCCCGGCCGCAACTGGCTCAACCTGGCGGCCGTCCTCGTCTCGGCGGTGCTCCTCGCCTGGTACCTCGCGGGGTCCGGGGACGGCGCGGGCGCAGGCGCGGGCCTGGTCCCGCTGGTCCTGATGACCCTGGTCGCGCTCGGGCTGGGCTGGCACCTCGTGGCCTCGATCGGCGGCGGGGACATGCCCGTCGTCGTGTCGATGCTGAACTCGTACTCCGGCTGGGCCGCCGCCGCGGCGGGCTTCATGCTCGGCAACGACCTGCTCATCATCACCGGCGCGCTCGTGGGGGCGTCGGGCGCGATCCTGTCCTACATCATGTGCCGGGCGATGAACCGGTCGTTCGTCTCGGTGGTCCTCGGCGGCTTCGGCGCCGAGGGCGGCACAGTGGCGGTCGGGGGCGAGCAGGGCGAGCACCGCGAGACGTTCGCCGCCGAGGTGGCCGAGATCCTGACCCACGCGTCGTCCGTGATCGTGGTGCCCGGCTACGGCATGGCGGTGGCCAAGGCGCAGTACCCCGTGGCCGACCTGGCCGAGAAGCTGCGCGGGCGCGGCGTGCGGGTCCGGTTCGGGGTGCACCCCGTGGCCGGCCGCCTCCCGGGCCACATGAACGTGCTGCTCGCCGAGGCCAAGGTGCCCTACGACATCGTGCTCGGCATGGACGAGATCAACGGCGACTTCGCGAGCACGGACGTCGTGCTCGTGATCGGGGCGAACGACACCGTCAACCCGGCGGCGCAGGAGGACCCCGGCTCGCCCATCGCCGGGATGCCCGTCCTCGAGGTCTGGAGGGCGCGCGACGTCGTCGTGTTCAAGCGCTCCATGGCCACGGGCTACGCCGGCGTGCAGAACCCGCTGTTCTTCCGCGAGAACACCGCGATGCTGTTCGGCGACGCGAAGGACCAGGTGGAGAGGATCATCCAGGCGCTATGACCAGCACCTCGAGCAGCCCGCGGGCAGCGGGCAAGCCGGCGGGCGACCCGCGCAACCCGGTGATCGCCGTCGTCGGCCCCGGCGCGATCGGCGGGCTCGTCGCCGCCTTCCTCCAGCGCGCGCGGCACGAGGTGGTCCTCGTCGGCCGGCAGAGCACCGCGCGCCGGATCGCCGAGCACGGCCTCGAGGTCGTCACCGACCGGTTCGGGTCGTGGCACGCCCCGCTGCACGCGACGACGGCCGTGCCGCGCGGGGCACGCGTGCTCGTCGCGGTCAAGGCCGAGGGAGTGGTCGCGGCGGCCGACCTCGTCGCGGCGGCGCGGCCCACCGAGGTCGTCGCGCTGCTCAACGGGCTCGAGCACATGGACGTGCTGCGGGCCGCGGTCGCCTCCGGCGACGGGGCGTCGGCACCGCCCGTGGTCGGCGCGACGATCGCGGGCGAGACGCTGCGCACCGGGCACGACCGAGGAACCGAGCCAGGCGGCATGACGGTCCGGCACCGCGGCGACCTCCTGCGCGTCGTGGTGCCCGACGCCGCCGCCGACCTGCACGTCGTCCGGGCGCTGCGCGGCACCGAGATCGAGGTGGTCACGGGCGGCACCGAGGCGGAGGTGCTCTGGAAGAAGCTGCGCTTCCTCGCCCCGCACGCGCTCCTCACGTCGACGTGGCGCACCGGCATCGGCGACGCGATCGACGCCGACCCGGCGCTCGCCGACGCGCTCCTCGCCGAGGTCGCGGCCGTCGCCACGGCCGAGGGCGTGCCCACGACGGGGGACGAGCTGCTGGGCATCCTGCGCGGGCTCCACCGCACGATGCGGTCGTCGCTCCAGGCGGACCTCGAGGCGGGCAGGCCGGGCGAGCTCGACGCGATCGGCGGCGCGGTCGCGCGGCGCGCGGCCGCCCACGGCGTCGCGACCCCGGTGCTCGACGAGCTGCTCGCCCGGCTCGCCGGGCGCGTCAGCCGGCGCTGAGGAGCTCACGCACGCGCGGGGCGACCTGCGTGCCGTACAGCTCGATCGACCGCATCATCGCCGAGTGCGGCAGCGTGCCGTTGGAGTACTTCAGGTCGAACCGGGCCAGGCCGAGCTGGCGCACCGTGCGCGCGATCTTCTCCGCCACCGTCTCGGGCGACCCCACGTACAGGGCGCCCTCGCGGCTCGCGGCCATCTCGAAGTGGCTGCGCGTCGTCGGCCCCCAGCCGCGCTCGCGGCCGATCCGCTCGGTCATGACCTGGTAGTGCGGCCAGAGCTGCTCCTTGGCCTCCTCGTCCGTGGGGGCCACGTGCCCCGGGGAGTGCACGGCGATCGGCCGGACCGGCTGCCCGAGCTTGTCGAGGGCCCGGTGGTAGAGCTGCACGAGCGGCACGAAGTGCGCCGGGCTGCCGCCGATGATCGCCAGCACGAGCGGGAGCCCGTACCGCGCGGCGCGCACGACGGACTCGGGGTTGCCGCCGACGCCGACCCAGGTCCGCAGCGGACCGTGCTCGACGAGCGGGTACACGCGCTGGCCCGTCAGGGCGGGCCGCAGCCGCCCCTGCCAGGTCACGGGCTCCTGCCGCAGCAGCTGCGCGAACAGGTCGAGCTTCTCGGAGAAGAGCTCCTCGTACTGGTCGAGGTCGTAGCCGAACAGCGGGAACGACTCGACGAACGACCCTCGACCCAGGATCACCTCCGCCCGGCCGGAGGAGACGGCGTCGAGCGTCGCGAAGCGCTGGTGCACGCGCACCGGGTCGTCCGAGCTGAGCACGGTCACCGCGGACGACAGGTGGATGCGCTCGGTCCGGGCGGCGATCGCCGCGAGGACGACGTCGGGCGCCGAGACGGCGAAGTCCTCGCGGTGGTGCTCACCCACGCCGATGACGTCGAGGCCGACCTGGTCCGCCAGCACGCCCTGCTCCACGAGGTCGCGCAGCACCTGCGCCTGCGACCTGGGCCGGCCGTCGTCGTCGAACGTCACGTCGCCGAACGTGTCGACACCCAGCTCGACCGCGTCCCGGGCCGCGCTCCCGGCCGCGCGGCCGTGCTCCGTCGCCTCCGTCATGGACGACACCGTACGCGCCCGGCGTGGCACCTCGCCGTGTCGGGGTGCCGACCTACCGTGGAGGCATGAGCACCTACGAGATCGCAGCCGACGGACTGGAGACCCGACTGACCGCCGACGACGTCCTGGCGGACGTGCGCAGCACCGCCCGTGCCATGGTCCGGGGTGGGTGCTGCACGTTCGAGCAGGTGCTGGGCCGCGCCCTCGAGATCGCCGCGCTGGCCGACGACGCACCTGCCGCGGGCAGCGTGGAGCGCGTCGTGCGCCTGGAGTGGGACGCCCGCGCGGCCGTCCTGGCCGGGCGCCGCGAGGGCTCGAGCGACCACCTGCGCGTGGAGCGTGCGTTCGCCGCGCTCGAGCGCGAGGGCGTCGCGGCACGTCTGGGCCTCGCGTGCTGCCAGGAGTGCGGTGAGCGCGAGCTGCGCCGCGAGGTGCCCGACGGCAGTGCCTACGCCGTCGTGACGCGGCCCGACCTCGAGCAGGTCGCCGCGGGGCGGCTCGTGGTGCGGTGCGGGGTGCTCGCCCGCGGCGACGTCGAGGTCGCCGACGCCACGACCGCGTCCCGCGAGGCGGGTGACGTGCCGGCTCGCGTCGCGGCGGCGCTCGCCGCCCAGGGGCTGGACGCCCGCACCTCCGGGAGCAGCGTCGTCGTGCACGTGCGCGACTGGCGCAAGCCGCTGCCCGCGGCCGCCTGACCGCACGAGGCCGGCGCAGACGCAAAGAGCCGGGCGCGACCTGGTCGCGCCCGGCTCTCGTGCGTGGGGGTCAGACGCGCGAGTCGGCGTGCGACTCGTAGACCGACGCCGGCAGGACGCCGTCCGGGCCGACGGCCGGCTCGGGCGAGGCCACGGCGGAGATCTGGGCGGCGGAGAGCTCGGACGCCGCGTCCCGCGTCGTCTCGATCTCGCGAGCGTCCGCCGGGACGCCGCCGTCGAGGCTCGGCATCATCGCGGCGAGCGTGCCGCGCCACGACGCGAACTGCTCGGGGAAGCACCGCTCGAGCACGTCGACCATCGCCGAGACGGCGGTCGAGGCACCCGGCGAGGCGCCGAGCAGACCGGCGATCGAGCCGTCCGCGGCCGCGACGACCTCGGTGCCGAACTGCAGCACGCCCTTGCCGTCGGCGTCCTTCTTGATGACCTGGACGCGCTGGCCGGCGGTGATCTTCTCCCAGTCCTTGGGGTGGGCGGTCGGCATGAACTGCTGCAGCGCGTGGAACTTGGTCTCCGGGGCCGCGGCGAGCTGACCCACGAGGTACTGGGTCAGGTCGAGGTTCTTCAGCCCGGCACCGACCATCGATCCCACGTTGTCGAGCCGCAGCGACGTGATCAGGCCCAGGTACTTGCCCTTCTTGAGGTACTTGGGGCTGAAGCCCGCGTACGGGCCGAACATCAGGTACGTCTTGCCGTCGACCACGCGCGTGTCGAGGTGGGGCACCGACATGGGCGGCGCGCCGACGTCGGCCTTGCCGTAGACCTTCGCCTGGTGCCGCGCGACGACCTCGGGGTTGGCGGTGCGCAGGAACTCGCCGGAGATCGGGAAGCCGCCGAAGCCCTTGATCTCCGGGATGCCCGCCGACTGGAGCAGCGGCAGCGCGCCGCCGCCGGCGCCGACGAAGACGAAGCGGGCCGTGACCGTGCTCCGGCGCCTGGGCGCGTTCCACGACCGGTCCTTGACGCGCAGGCGCCAGCGGCCGTCGCGCGTGCGCCTGATCGAGCGGACCTCGTGCTGGAGGAACAGCTCGGCCCCGTTGTCGACCATGGCGTCGACGAGCTGGCGCGTGAGGTTCCCGAAGTCGACGTCGGTGCCCGCGGTCGATCGGGTCGCGGCGACGGGCTCGGAGGGGTCGCGGTCCTCGGTGAGCAGGGGCGCCCACTGCGCGATGACCGAGCGGTCCGTCGTGAACTCGAGGTCGCGGAAGAGCGGGTGCGCGCTCAGGGCCTCGTGGCGGCGGCGCAGGTAGTCGACGTTCTCCTCGCCGCGCACGAACGTCATGTGCGGCGTGCGGTTGATGAACGAGGAGTCCTTGAGGCGGCCGGCCGCGAGGAGGTGGTGCCACAGCTCGCGCGAGGCCTCGAACTGCTCGTTGATCTTCACCGCCTTGGAGATGTCGATCGTCCCGTCGGGGCGCTCCGGCGTGTAGTTCAGCTCGCACAGCGCGGCGTGCCCGGTGCCCGCGTTGTTCCACGGGTTCGACGACTCGAGGGCCACGTCGTCGAGCCGCTCGTAGATGCGGACGGACCACGTCGGCTCGAGCTGCTGGATCAGCGTGCCGAGGGTCGCGCTCATGATGCCGCCACCGATGAGGACGACGTCGACCGTGTCGTTCGAGCGGCCGTCCGAGCGGCCGTCCGACGTGTCCCGGGAGGTCTGTGCAGGCGCAGTCACGCGACCATCGTACGGTCTTGGTGAAAAGTGTCACAAAGACTGAGAGCAAGGTCACACGACGCGCTGACCTGCGGTGACGTGCGTCACACCCG
>JAPSLQ010000307.1 GCA_031180595.1 Isoptericola sp.
ACGAGGACTGGGCGCTCGAGGACCCGGCCGGCCAGGGCATCGAGTCCGTCCGCCCCATCCGGGACGAGATCGAGCGCCGCGTCCGCGCGCTGCTCGACGAGCTCGGCGTCGAGGCCGTCGCCTGATGAAGATCGTCGTCGTCGGTTCGGTCGCCGCGGGGACGTCGGCCGCGGCCAAGGCCCGGCGCAACACCGAGACCGCGCAGATCACGGTCTACGAACGCGACCACGACATCTCCTACTCGGGCTGCGGGCTGCCGTACTACGTCGGCGGCGAGGTCGAGAGCATCGACGAGCTCACGCCCCGCGACGCGGCCTGGTTCGCCAAGCGCTACGGCGTCGACGTCCGCACGGGCCACGAGGTGACCGACGTCGACGCCGAGGCCCGCACCGTCACGGTGCGCGAGCTGGCGACCGGGGAGGTCTTCACCGACACCTACGACGAGCTCGTGCTCGCGACGGGCGTCTCGCCGGTCGTGCCCCCTGTCCCGGGTACGAGCCTGGGTGGCGTCTTCACGCTACGGACACCGTCCGACGCGCGGACGGTGCGCGACTGGATCGAGTCCCGCGGCGTCGAGGACGCGGTGATCGTCGGCGCCGGGTACATCGGCCTCGAGACCGCCGAGCAGCTGGTCGGTCGTGGGATCTCCGTCACGGTCGTCGAGGCGCTGGACCACGCGATGCCGCGCATGGACGCCGACATGTCGGCGCGCGTCGATGCCGAGCTCCGCGCGCACGGCGTCCACCTGCTCACCGGCACGCGGGTCGTGGGAGTCGAGCCGGCCACCGAGGACGCAGCAGGCGGCGGCGGTCGGGCGGGCGCCGTCGTCGTGCAGGACGCCCAGGGCGAGCACCGCGTCCCGGCCGGACTCGTGCTCGTCGCGGTCGGCGTGCGGCCCAACCTCGAGCTCGCCCGCACGGCGGGCGCCGCGCTCGGCCCGACGGGCGCCGTCGCGGTCGACCGGCAGCAGCGCACGAGCGTGCCGCACGTGTGGGCCGTGGGCGACGTGGCCGAGAGCTTCGACCGCATCACGGGCGAGCCCGCGTGGGTCCCGCTCGGGTCGACGGCCAACAAGACCGGTCGCATCGCGGGCGACGCGATGACGGGCGGCGACCTCGAGCACCGAGGAATCCTCGGCACGTCGATCGTGCGGGTGTTCGACCTCGCGGTGGCTCAGACGGGGCTCACCGAGGCCCGTGCGCGCGCGGCGGGCCACGACGTCGTCGTCGTCCACAACATCAAGCCGGACCGGCCCGCCTACCTCGGCGGGCGCGAGCTGCTGATCAAGGCGGTCGCGGACCGGGCGAGCGGGCGGCTGCTCGGCGCCCAGGCCGTCGGACCGTCGGGGGTCGACAAGCGGATCGACGTGCTCGCGACCGCGATCTCGTTCGGTGCGCGCGCGGAGGACCTGTTCCACCTCGACCTCGCGTACGCGCCCACGTATGCCACGACCAAGGACCCGGTGCACTACACCGGCATGGCGCTCGACAACGCCGTGCGCGGGACGGCACCGCTCATCTCGCCGGCCGAGCTCGAACGACGCCGAGCAGCGGGCGACAAGGTGCAGATCGTCGACGTGCGCTCGGCCAAGGATCGAGCACGGTCCTTCGTCCCCGGCTCCGTGCACGTCCCGCTCGCCGAGCTGCGCCGGCGCGCGCACGAGCTCGACCCGGCGCTGCCCACGGTGACGTACTGCAACAAGGGAGTGTCGGGCAACGCCGGCCAGAACGTGCTGCGCAACCTCGGGTTCCATGCGGTGTACAACCTGTCCGGCGGCAACACGAACTACCAGGCCTACGTCTCGTCCTGACCCCCGCTCGGAAGGAGCGCCGTGAACCGGCTCGCCCGACGCCTCGACACGTCCGACGCCGTGGTCATCGGCCTGGGCTCGATGATCGGCGCGGGCGTGTTCGCGGCATTCGCCCCCGCCGCGCGCGCCGTCGCACCGACCGGCACGGGCGCCGCGCTGCTCGTCGCCCTCGCGGTCGCGGCCGTCGTCGCGTACTGCAACGCGACCTCGTCGGCGCAGCTCGCGGCGCAGTACCCGACCTCGGGCGGCACGTACGTGTACGGCCGCGAGCGCCTCGGCGAGTGGTGGGGCTATCTCGCGGGTTGGGGCTTCGTCGTCGGCAAGACGGCGAGCTGCGCGGCCATGGCGCTGACCTTCGGCGCGTACGCCGCGCCGCCGGGCTGGGAGCGGCCCGTCGCCGTGCTCGCCGTCGTGGCGCTCGCGGCCGTGA
>JAPSLQ010000053.1 GCA_031180595.1 Isoptericola sp.
GCCGCCGACCTGCCCCAGACCTACGGCGTCGACGACGTGCCCGTCGTCGTGCAGGACAAGGCGTTCGACGACGACGGGCAGCTCGAGCTCGACGACAGCGGCGGCGAGCCCGGAACGCTCGGCGGAATGGTGCTGACCAACGGCACCGTCGGTGCGTACCACGAGGTGACGACCGAGCGGGTGCGCCTCCGGCTGCTCAACGGCTCCACCGCACGCACGTACCAGCTCGGCTTCGCGGACCGCGACATGCAGCTCGTGGCGACCGACGGCGGCCTCCTCGACGAGCCGCTGACGCTCGAGCAGGTCCGGCTCGCGCCGGGCGAGCGCGCCGAGGTCGTGGTGCGGATGAGTCCGGGCGAGACCACGCGGCTGCACTCGTTCGAGGCGGACCTCGGCGGCGTCGTCGTGCCGTTCGCGATGGGAGCCAACGACGCGTTCGACGTGCTCGAGCTGCGGGCCGCGGACGAGCTGGCGTCGTCACCCGAGCCGGCCTGGGAGCCGTCGGTGCACGCCACCGACGACGCGCTCGACGAAGCCGACGCGACCGTGACGCGCACGTTCGAGCTCGACGACCGCCGCATCAACGGCCGGCTCATGGACATGGAGCGCATCGACGAGGTCGTCACCGTCGGCACCACGGAGGTGTGGGAGGTGCGCAGCATCGTGCCGATGCCGCACAGCTTCCACGTGCACGACGTCCAGTTCCGGCTGCTGTCGGTCGACGGCGAGGCGCCGCCGCCCGAGCTCGCCGGGCCCAAGGACACCGTGTACCTCGAGCCGAACCGCACCTACCGGCTGCTGATGCGGTTCGAGGACTACACCGACCCGCACGTGCCGTACATGTTCCACTGCCACATGCTGCGGCACGAGGACGAGGGGATGATGGGCCAGCTCGTCGTCGTCGAGCCGGGCGAGGAGGACGCGGTCGGACGCGTCGAGCACGGGGACCACGGTGGCCATCACTGATGCCCGTCATGGCGGATATGACCATGCCGACGAATTCGGCATTCCGCGACGTCGTATGCGTCCCCTCTCTCCCGTGCGAGTGCCGAGAACATCGGTAGCGTCCTAGCTGACGGTGTACCGCCATCACCGATTCCGGAGCGAGTACGAGATCCGTCCGAGGAAGGACGTCGAAGATGGACATCGCAGACTACGACTGGACCGGGATCCTAGGGAGAGTTCTGCTCGCCCTTCTGATCCTCGTCATCACGTGGATCGTCGCCCGGCTGGTCAAGTGGGCGATCACCAAGCTTGTCGCGCGCGTCGGATTCCTGCAGCGCGAAGGTGCTGACGGCCGGCAGGTCGGGGCGTCGATCGGCCAGATCGCCGCGCTGCTCGTCTGGCTGTTCGGTCTCATCGCCGTGCTCCAGGTATTCCGGCTGAACGAGGTGCTCGGACCGATCCGCGGCATGCTCGAAGCGATCATGGCCTACCTGCCGAACATCATCGGCGCGGCCGTGGTCTTCTTCATCGGTTATCTGATCGCCAAGATCGTGAAGCAGATCCTCGAGGCAGCCCTCGGAGCCATCAACTTCGCGGGACTTGTCACGAGGGCGAAGTCGGGCGCCGAGCGGACCACGGGCACGTCGCAGGGGAGCGGCTCGGCGTACGCGACGTCGGACGCCTACGAGGGCGGCACCTACGAGGGCGGCGCCTACGACTCGTCGGCCGACGACACGACGATCGACACCCGCGAGACGAACGCCCGTATCGCGTCGGTCATCGCGAACCTGGTGTTCGCCGTCATCCTCATCATCGTCACGATCGCCGCGCTGCAGATCCTCGGCATCCAGGCCATCGCCGACCCGGCGCAGCAGATGCTCACCATGATCCTCGGGGCGATCCCGGCGATCATCGCGGCGCTGATCATCCTGGGCCTCGGCTACCTCATCGCGCGCTTCGTCGGTGACCTCCTCGAGAGCACCCTGCACGGCGTCGGCACCGACCGCGCGGTCGAGAACATGGGCGTCCAGACGGGCCGCACCAGCCCCTCGACGATCATCGCGTGGATCGTCAAGGCCGCGATCATGGTGTTCTTCGCCATCATGGCCGCACAGCTTCTCGGCTTCGAGGAGATCACGAACATCCTCAACGAGGTGCTGGCCCTCGGTGGCCGGGTCATCTTCGGTGCCGCGATCATCGCCGTCGGCTTCTTCCTGGCGAACATGGTCGCCCGCGCGATCGACTCGAGCACCGCGAGCACGATCGTGCGCTACGCGATCATCGGCCTGTTCGCCGCCATGGGCCTGCAGTTCATGGGGGTCGCGGACCAGATCATCACCCTGGCGTTCGGTTCGATCGTCGTGGGCGCCGCCCTGGCTGCGGCCCTGGCGTACGGCCTCGGCGGCCGCGACGCCGCTGCCCGATCGCTCGAGAAGGCCGAGCGCAAGATGGAGGCGCAGAAGTGGAGCGACCGCGGCACCTCGCCGCAGTCGGCCACGCAGTCGGCCGCACCGTCGAGCACGCCGCCGCCGACCACACCGCCACCGACCACACCGCCGCCGACCACGCCGCCGCCGGGGGGCCCGGCCGTCTGACGCGGTGTCCCACGGGGCGTCCGCGGACCGCAGGGTCCGCGGGCGCCCCGTCACGTCCGGTACCCCGGCCCCTGAGGTCAGAAGTCGACGCGCACGACCGAGCGCCGCTTCGACGGGCGGCTCACCTCGCGGAACCCGGCGTCGAGGAACACCGACCGCGCGCCGACGTAGAGCTCGCCCCACGAGCTCGTCGTGCCCGGCGCGAGCTCGAGCGGGTAGCCCTCGAGCGCGCGGGCGCCACGGGACCGAGCGAAGTCGACGGCCGCGGCCGCGAGCGCCGCGCTCACCCCGCGACGCCGGTACCCCGCACGCGTCACGAAGCAGACGACGGCCCACACATCGTCGTCGTCGGGGTCCTCGTCGCGGCCGGCCCACGGCACGCGCATGGTTCGCAGGTGCCGGTAGACGCTGCGCGGCTCGACCGCGCACCACCCGACGGGCGTGCCGTCGAGGTAGGCGACGAGCCCGCTCGTGGTCCGCGCGTCGCGGTCACCGCAACGGGTCTGCGCGCGCAACCGCGCGGCCCGGTCGTCGGTCGACAGGGACTTCCACTCCGACGCCGGCGTCTGGAACCACTGGCACCGGCAGCGGTGCGGCTCGCCGGACTCGCCGAAGACCGCCTCCAGGTCGTCCCACGACGCCTCGTTCGCCGGCACGACGACGAGCGCGCCGGCCGCTGAGCCGGCCGCGTCCGTCGTCGTCCCCGTCACAGGCTCTTCCACTCCTCGGCGAGCATCCCGTAGACAAGAGTGTCGGTCCACTCTCCCTTGGACCACCAGTCCTGGCGCAGGTGGCCCTCGCGCGTCATGCCGAGCCGCTCGCACAGCCGGGCCGACCGCTCGTTGCGGGCGTCGAGCTGCGCCACGACACGGTGCATCTCGTAGTAGTCGAACGCGAGACCGAGCAGCGCGCGGACGGCCTCCGTCGCGAACCCCTGCCCGGTGTGCTCGGGGTGGAAGACCCACCCGACCTCGCCACGCGACACGGTGTCGCCCGTCGTCCACAGCGCGACGTCGCCCACGACGACGTCCTCGTGCTCGACCACGAGGGCGAGCGCCGAGCCGGGCTCGTCGATCCCGGACCGCGCGATGCGCTTCGCGATCCGGCTCTCGGCGTCCTCGGGGGTCCACGCGTCCTCGAGCAGGTAGCGGGCGACCTCGGGGTCGCCGTAGTACTCGAGGCTCGGCGCGAGGTCCTCCGGCCGGTAGAGGCGGAGCGTCAGGCGGCCGGTCGTCAGGGGCACGGGCGTGGCGTCGGCGCCGGGTGCGGAGTCGTTCGTCACGGGTGAAGACGGTAGTCGCCCGAGCCGACTTCGGCGCACCTGGGCCACACTCGACCCGTGACCCTCACCCCGCGCGCCCTCAACCGCGCCACCCTGGCGCGGCAGCTGTTGCTCGCCCGCGCCGCCGCTCCGGGGCCCGACGGCCTGGCCGAGACGGTCCGGCGCGTGTCCGCGCTGCAGGCGCAGCACCCTGCCTCGCCGTACGTCGCGCTGTGGAACCGGGTCGAAGGCTTCGACGCCGCCGACCTCGACGCCGCGTACGCGGGGCGACGGCTCGTGCGCTCGACCCTGCTGCGCATCACGCTGCACACCGTGCACGCCGACGACCACCACCCGTTCCGTGCCGCGATGCTGCCGACGCTGCGGGCCGCGCGCCTCAACGACCGACGGTTCACCAGCACGGGGTTCACCGCTCAGGAGGCCGACGCCCTCGTGCCGGGCCTGCTCGCCTTCCTCGCCGAGCCCCGCAGCGGCGACGACGTCGTCGCCTGGATCGACGAGCGGCACCCCGGGCACGGCAAGATCGCGTGGTGGGCGCTGCGGCACTACGGGCCGTTCGTGCACGCGCCGACGGACGCGCCGTGGTCGTTCGGCCTGCGGGCGTCCTGGCTCCCGGCGCCTGCGCTCGACGGGGACGGCCGCGGTGTCCTCGAGCCCGGCGACCTCGACCCGGACGACCTCGACCCGGACGACGCGCTGCCCGTGCTGGTGCGCCGGTACCTCGCGGGATTCGGCCCGGCGTCGGTCGCCGACGTCGCTCAGTTCCTGCTGGTGCACCGACCACGCGTGCGCGCCGCGGTCGCCGCGCTCGGCGACGACCTGGAGACCCTGGAGGGGCCGGACGGCACGGCGCTGCACGACCTGCCCGGCGCGCCGCGCCCGGCCGAGGACACGCCTGCGCCGCCGAGGCTGCTGGGCATGTGGGACGAGGTGCTGCTCGCCCACGCCGACCGGAGCCGCATCGTGCCGCCCGCCTACCGCAAGCTCGTGACGCGGGTGAACGGCGACGTCCTGCCCACGATCCTCGTGGACGGGTACGTGGCGGGGGTGTGGCGCACGGTCGCCGGCCCCGACGGCGCCCCGCTCGTCGAGGCGCACGCCTTCGAGCCCCTCGGGGAGGACGTGTGGACGGCGCTCGGCGACGAGGCTGCCGGCCTGCTGGCCCTCCTGGGTGCGCGGGACCCGTACCCGTACCGGCGCCACGACCGGTGGTGGGACCGGCTTCCGGAGCCGGCGGATCTGCGGCGCCTGCCCGCCTGACCGGCGAAAATCCCTGGCGCGCCCTGGCGACCCGGTGCAGCGTGGATCCATGACCTCACCGGCACCGCAGACGGACGTGGCCACGCCGACGTGGCGCGTCGTCGCCCCGCCCCACGCGCCCTCGCTCGACCACCCCGACGCCTGGGCGTACCGCGGTATCGCGGACGTCGAGCAGGCGGCCGCCGTCGCCGAGTTCGGCGACGACCACACCGCCCCGCGGGCGATCGACGTCCTGGTCGGCATGAACCACCAGGAGTACACGCGCCGCGAGCGGCTCGTCGCGGTCGAGGACGGACCGGACGGCGCCCCGCGCGTCGTCGGGCACGGCGTGCTCTTCCTGCCCGTGCAGGACAACCAGCACCTCGCCGACATCCGCGTCGTCGTCGCGCCCTCCCACCGGGGCCGCGGCATCGGCTCCGCGCTGTTCGAGCCGCTGCGGCGCCGCGCCGTGGCCGAGGGCCGGACCACGCTGCTCGGCGAGATCGAGTTCGCCGCCGAGCCACGGGCGGACGCGCCCGAGGCGGTGCGACCGCCGTCGGGCAACGGGAGCGTCTCCGCCGACCTGCCAGGCCTGCGGTTCGCCCGCCGGGCGGGGCTGCGGCTCGAGCTCGTGGCGCGCCGGTCCGCCCTCGACCTGCCGCTCGCCGACGGCACGGTGGAGCGCTTCGAGTCCGAGGCCCGCGCGGCCGCGGGCGAGGGATACCGGACGCACACCTGGGTCGACGAGATCCCCGACGCCTGGATCGACCAGTACGCGCTGCTCGAGCAGCGGCTCAGCACGGACGAGCCGAACGCCGGCCTCGAGCTCGAGCCCGAGCACTGGGACGCCGCGCGCGTGCGCCAGATGCTGGACCAGATGGTCGAGCGCGGGCAGGGCTTCGTCGTGACCGTCGCCGAGCACGTCGCCACCGGTGAGCTCGCTGGCATGACCATGCTGATCTACGCCCACGACCGCCCCGAGTTCACCGACCAGGAGAGCACCGTCGTGCTTCCCGCCCACCGCGGTCACCGGCTCGGCATGCTGGTCAAGGCCGTCAACCTGCGGGCGCACGCCCGCGTGCGGCCCACGACGCGGCGCATCTACACCTGGAACAACGAGGACAACCAGCACATGCTCGCGATCAACGTCGCGCTCGGGTTCCGGCCGTCCGGCGGGTCGGCCGAGGTCCAGGCCAGGCTGGCCGAGCTCACGCCCCTCGGAGCCTGAGCACGCGGAGCCGCCCGCCCGATCAGCCGAGCCGGAGCAGTGCCTGCACCGGGGTGTGATCGCTCGGCCAGCGACCCTGGTGCGTCCACGTGTTGATCGTCGCCGCGAGGACCTGGACGCCCGGCGTGGCCAGGACCCAGTCGATCCGCGTGCCGTCCGGGTCCGGGGTGCCGTAGTTGGGGAACGTGCCGACGCGCGCGGTGAGCCGCTCGGTCGCCGCGTCCCAGGTGTCGACCAGCCCGCCGTCGGTCACGAGGACGTCGTAGGGCGCGGACGCGCCCGCGGCGGCGTTGACGTCGGCGGTGAAGACGACCGGCACGTCGGCCCCGGCGACCTGGTCCCGCACGACCTCGGCGCTGCGCACGCGCGCGTTCTCGGACTGGTGGTCGAAGTGGGAGTTGACGTGCAGGAACTCGCGGCCGGTCCGGGCGTCGAGGAAGCGCGCCCAGGTGACGATCCGCGTGACGCTGTTGCCCCACGTGGTCGAGCCGATGACGTCAGGCGTGTCCGACAGCCAGTACTGGTCCCACCACTGCAGCGTGAGCCGGCGGGTGTCGTAGAAGATCGCCGAGTACTCGCCCGCCGCGCCGCCCGAGCGGCCGAAGCCGGCCATGCGGTAGTGCTTGCCGAGGCCCTCCTCGACCGCACCGAGCTGGTTGAACTCGGCCTCCTGGACCCCGAGGATCGTGGGCTGCTCGAGCGCCAGGAACGCCGTGACGAGCGGCGCGCGCTCGGGCCAGTAGTCGGCCTCGCCGGGGCGGGTCACGCCCTCACGGTCGTAGCGGATGTTGAAGCTCATCGCGTGGATCAGGTCGCCCGTCGCCTTCCCGATCAGGGCGGAGCCCGGCGTCGGCGCTGCGCTCGACGCCTCGGCCGCCGAGGCCGGGCCGGCGGCCGCGGCCGCGGCGCCGAGCGCCCCGAGCGTGCCGACGGCGGTGAGTGCGGTGCGGCGGGTGATGCCGCGGGGCTCGTGCTGCTGGTCGTCACCCATGGTGTCTCCTTCGGTCGCTCGGCCGTGACAGTTCATCCGAGCAACCAGAAGTGACCCGCCGGCGACGAGCAGGTGACCAGGTGAGGAACTCTGGGGACGCCGCGGGCTACGGCACGTGCTGCGGCTCGTCGACGGGGTCGGCGTCGAAGGCCGGCAGCCCGTCGATGCTCGTGAGGTTCTTGCGACGGCGGTACTCCCGCGATCCGGCCTCGCCCTTGCGCTCGAAGAACGGCTCGAGCAGGTTCCGCTCGCCCTCGTACGACATGAGAGGCACGCTCCAGCCGCAGCTGTCCGAGACGCGCTCGACGTCGACCACGATCACCGCGCGGGCGCCGGGAAGGTCGACGAACCGGCTCGCGAGCGCCGGGTACTCGTCGTCGTACCGCGTCACGACGCGTCCGGTGCCGTGGAACCGGACGATGTCCGGCGCACCGTCGAACGCGCAGAACATGACGGTGATGCGGCCGTTCTCGCGCAGGTGCGCGATCGTCTCGCTGCCGCTGCCGGTGCCGTCGAGCCAGGCGAAGGTGCGGTCGTCGAGCACGGCGAAGGTGCCCTGGATCCCGCGCGGCGAGACGTTGACGTGGCCGTCGGCCGCGAGCGGCGCCGTCGCGACGAAGAAGACGTGCTGCCGCTCGACGAACTCGCGCAGGCGGCCCTCGATGCGCTCGTAGACCTTTCCCATGGCGTCATGCTCTCAGGCGGTGGCCGACGAGCGCGAGGTTCTGGATCGTCGCCAGGCCGCACTGGGCGGCGTCGTTCGTCGACAGCGTGCGGGCCTCGTCGACGGGCGACAGGACCTCGGGCGGGCTGACCCGTACGGCCTTGAACGCCTCGTCACCCATGAACTCGCCGCCACGGAAGTACGCGCTCCACGCACGGTCGGCGAGCGCGTCGTCGCCGAGGTGGTGCGCAGCGTAGGCCGCGAGGCGCGAGTGCGCCTGCTCGAGGTTCGTCCCGGTCAGCCGCGTGCCCAGCTCCGCCTCCTGCTCCGCGGGATCCGCGAGGTAGAGGCGGCAGTACTGCAGCCAGGCGTCCCGGAACGCCGGCACGTCCACGTCTCCGGCGTCGACGAGGTCGACGAGCTCGCTGCAGACCTCGACCAGCCCGAACACGGCCGACAGGTGGGACACCGTGACCCGCTCACGCGTCGTGTCGAAGCGGCCGGAGTCGAGGTCGTAGAGCGCCTCGCCGGTGAAGAACCCGTGGCGCAGCGCGCCGATGTCGGCCATGGTCCCGAGCAGCCGGTCGCGTGAGCGTTCGTTCCCCGTGATCTCCCAGTCCGCGAGCCACGTCGCCGCGAGCGCGCTCCAGTCGGTGCCGAGACCGACCGCGAGCGCCCCGCGCCGCGGGGCGTACGTGCCGGCGTCGGGCCGGACCTTGCGGGTCGGGTCGAGCCCGAGGAACGTCGCGTCGGAGTCGCGCAGCTCGAGCATGAGGTCGCGCGTGTGCTCGTCGCCGGTGAGGAAGTAGTGGTGCCGGCGGTACGCGGGTGTCGAGATCCGCAGCTGCTTGGCGCTGCATCCCCAGTGCTGCACGTTGTGGCGGCTGCCGAGGCCCTTCCACGGCCCGGTGTGGTAGACGTCGACGTCGCCGGTGTGGCGCGTCATCCGTTCCGCGAGCCGGAAGACGTCGGCCCGCCCTGTGCGCAGGAACGAGGTCCAGAGCCACAGGTCGGGGGAGAGCTCCGAGTTGTCCCACGCGTAGCCGCCGACGTCGTACCGCCAGGTGTGCCGGTCACGGTCGTAGGCGTGCATCACGTCGCCGTAGCTCCAGAATCCGTACCAGGACCGCTGGTCCACCTGTCCGACGTAGAAGTCGAGCAGGAAGTCGAGCCGGTCCTCGAGCTCGGCCCGCCGCGGCTCGTCGCGGTCCGGCAGGTCCCAGTCGCCGAGCACGCGTGCCCCGTGCAGCGCCTCGGGCGTCGGGACGAGCTGGGGGCGCGTCGCCGTGCCGCGGGCGAGGCGTGCGAGCTCGGCGACGTCGGGTGTGGCCGAGAATCCGGTCACGGTGAGCTCGTGCGTGCGGCCGATGCCGTGGGCCGACCCGAAGCCAGGCTCGTAGTCCTCGTAGGTGATCTCGAGCGCGTCGAGCTGGTCGGTGTAGTCCTCCTGGCCGAGGCCGTCGTGGTAGAAGCGCAGGTCCATGGGCGGCACGTCGGGTGACCAGAGCCAGAGCGTCAGGGTCGCGGCGTCGGACGCCGCGCCGCGGACGTCGATGCCCGTGGGGTGCGACTGCCAGAAGCCCGTCATGCCCACCGCGAGCCCGCCCGAGGTGTCCCCGACGTATGCGAGCCCGTCGGCGCGCGTGCCCTGCGCGACGTCGATCCACGGGCGGTCGGGCGCGGTGCGCTTCTGGATCGTGAACCCGTTGGCGGTCGGCTGGCGCAGCGCGTAGTCCGTCCACGCCGGGACCCACCGGACGAGACGCCCGACGTCGCGCTGCCACGTCTCGCGCGGCGGCGTCGGACGTCCGGCGAGCTGTGCCGCGCGGACGGCGGCGCCCGGGTCGCGCCGCAGGCCCGTCAGACCCTGGACCGCCTCCCGGAGGAAGCCGCCGTCGGCGCCCGCGAGGCGCACGTGCCGGTCGTACGTCTCGGCACGCAGCGGCACCGTGAAGCGCAGGCCGAGCGAGGACAGGAAGTCGCGGTCCGGGTCGCCGTCCCACACGAAGGAGTGCACCACGCGGAACGTCGCGGCCCCCGCCGCGAGGACGAGCCGCAGCGTGAAGGGCAGCCATTCGCGCCCGCCGCCCGCGTCGCGGTGCACGCCGGTGACGCGCACGACCACCCGGAGCGGACCGGCCTGCTCGACGACGCACCCGGTCACGACGCCGACCGCCTCGGTCCGGTCGCGGTGCGCGGGCTCGGGGTGGTCCTGGCGGCTCGACACGAGCCGCCCGGCCGACGCGACCTCCGCGTCGCCCACGACGACCGATCGCACGACGTCGGGCCCGGACCTGCCGACGACGACGCGCGCGGCCCCGGTGTCGACCGTGACGGCGTCGGCGTCCTCGGTGACGCGCACGACGTGCCCGGGCGTGGCGGCCGGAGCCGCCGGCTCGTGCACCACGCGGTACCCCGGCGCGGGGTCGTGGTCCGCACCGAGCGCGACGCCCGACCACTTGACGCTGCCGTCGGGCCACGTGGCGAGCGGCCAGCACTGGGCGGCCACGGGCGAGCCCGCGGCGTCGAGCACACGCAGGCCGGCAGCGTCGGTCACGGCGGCGCGCGGCAGCGGCACACCGCAGGTGACGCCGGCGAGGGTGAGGTCGGCGGGGACGTCGTCGAGCCAGCGCAGGGGGACGTCGACGGTGCGGGTCCGGTCGGTCATCCGGTGCGTCATGAGAGCGGGGTCACCTCGAGGTTGCGGTAGTGGGCCACGAGCGGGGACATCTGGCGCAGGCCGATCCGTCCGCCGCCGAGCGGCTCTGGGTCGTGGTACGTGAAGAGCTGGAGGCCGTCGATCGCGAACGACACCGCGTGCCCGCGCTTGGTCACGCGCACGCGGTAGTGGCCGTCGGCGTCCTCAGGGCCCGGCAGCGGGTCGGCACCCTGCGCGACGAGCTGGAAGCCCGGGCTCTTGCGCAGGTTGCACGTGCGGAACCGGCGCTCGGTGGGCCACTTGCGCCGCAGGTAGGACACGTGCAGCGTCGCGACGTCGCCCGAGTGGTACTGCGGGTAGTAGCCCGTGCGCGGCGCGAGCGCGGGGTCGAAGAGGTCCTCGCCGGCCGCACCCGTGGCGGCGAAGAACAGCATGGCGAGTCCCGCGCCGGCGAGCGGGCGGAAGTCCCACGAGATCTCGACGTCGGGCCCGAAGACCTCGGGGCACCAGAACGTGAAGTGTGCGTGGTCGCCGCGGCCGTCGGCGTCGAGTGCCGCCTCGTCGGCGGTGCTGAACATGACCAGCCCGTCGTCGCGGTGCTCGATGCCGACCGGGCCCTCGGCGACCCAGCCGTCGAGGTCCGACGGCGCGGCGAGCGGGTTGCGGTACGTCACGGCCGCACCATCCACTTCCCGAGCGGCTCCTCGTCGTCGCCGGCCCCGTCGAGCGCGCGCAGGCTCTCCGCGACGAACCGCGCGACCGCACGGGCGCCCCCGGTGCCGAAGTGCGTGTTGTCCCTGGCGAGGTCGGGGGAGACCTCGACCCCGATCTCGGCCGCGGCGCCATGCACGAAGAGCGTCGCCGACGCGGCCTCGCCCATCCACGTGTACAGCCAGCGCGTGAACACGGTCAGGTCGATCACGGGCACGTCGAGCTCGTGGCCCAGAGCCCGCACCGCGGAGGGGTAGGGGCCGTGCGAGTACCGCAGGGCACCGTCGTCGTCGAAGAGGCGCCGTTCGACGCTCGTGGCCAGGACGGGGCGGGCGCCGGCGTCGCGCACCTCTGCGACGAAGGCCGCGAGGCGCTCGCGGTAGCCGCCCCCGGCGGCGAGGTCGTCGGGCTCCTTCTGGTCGTTGTGGCCGAACTGGATCACGACCGTGTCGCCAGGCCGCAGCTCGGCGGTGACCCTGTCCCAGTGGCCCTCGTCCCGGAACGACCTCGTGGTCGCCCCGCCGATGGCGCAGTTGTGCACGGGCTCGTCGAGGAACTCCGCGAGGACGTGGCCCCAGCCCAGGAGCGGGAGGTCGGCGCGTCCGGCGGTGCGGCCGTCGTCGGAGGGGGCGACCGTCGAGTCGCCCGCGAGGTGGATCGTCATGTCAGCCCTTCACGCTCCCGATGAGCATTCCCTTGGCGAAGTGCTTCTGGAGGAACGGGTACGCCAGGAGCACGGGGATCGTCGCGATGATCACGACGGCGAACTTGATGCCCTGCGCGGGCGGTGGGACGTCGGTCGCCAGGTCCTCGGCGGTGAGGCTCGCTGAGGCCGTGACCTGGCGCAGGATCATCTGCAGCGTCCACATGTCCTGGTCGTTGAGGTAGAGCAGCGGCGACATGTAGTCGTTCCAGATCCCCACGGCGTAGAACAGGGCGAAGGTCGCCAGCACCGGCTTGGAGAGCGGGACGACGACGTGCCGCAGGACCTGGAGCTCGTTCGCGCCGTCGATCTTCGCCGACTCCTCGAGCTCGTGCGGGAGCTGCTCGAAGAAGTTCTTGATGATGATCAGGCTGAACGGGTTGATCGCCATCGGCAGGATCAGCGCCCAGTAGCTGTCGAGCAGCCCGAGCTCCTTGACGATGAGGAAGGTCGGGATCATCCCGGCGCTGAACACCATCGTGAAGATGACCAGGCTCAGGATCGTGCGGCGCCCGGGCAGGTCCACCTTGGACAGCGGGTAGGCCATGAGCGCGGTCAGCGCGAGCTGGATGGTCGTCCCCACCAGCGTCACCAGCACGGTGGTCACGAAGGCCCGCACGAACGCCGCCGACGACAGGATCGACGCGTACGACGCGGTGGTCACCTCGGACGGCCACAGGAAGAACGGCCGAGTCGTGATCTCGAGCTCCGTGGCGAAGGAGCCCGCGAGCACGTAGACGAAGGGCAGGATCGCGAGCAGGCCGACGCCGAGGAGCATGACGACGTTGACGACGTCGAAGACCCGGCCCGCGGGCGTGTTGAACCGCTTGTGCGACGCGCTGGACATCAGAAGATCCCTTGCTGGTTGAAGCGCTTGGCGAGCCAGTTCGTCCCGAAGATGAGGATGAGGCCGACGATGGCCTTGGCCAGCCCGACTGCGGTGGAGTAGCTGTAGGCGCCCTGCTGGATCCCGACGAAGTAGACGTACGTGTCGAAGACGTCGGCGACTGACCGGTTGAGCGCGTTCGACATGAGGTAGATCTGCTCGAAACCGGTGTTGAGGATCTGACCCGTCTGCAGGATCAGCATGATGACGATCGTCGGGCGGATCGACGGGAGCGTGATGTGCCAGACCCGGTCCCAGCGGCCGGCGCCGTCGATGATCGCGGCCTCGTACTGCTCCTGGTTCACGCCCGCGAGCGCCGCGAGGAAGATGATCGTCCCCCAGCCGGTGTTCTTCCAGATCTCCTGCAGCACGATGAGCGGGCGGAACCAGGTCGGGTCGGTGAGGAAGTTCGTGTCGCCGCCGAACACCCCGTTGAGCAGCGTCCACAAGGGTCCCGAGCCCGCTGCGAAGAGCAGCCCGGTGAGCGAGACCACGACCGTCCACGACAAGAAGTGCGGGATGTAGACGAGCGTCTGCACCGTGCGCCTGAGGATCGTCAGGCGCAGCTCGTTGAGCAGCAGCGCGAGCACGATCGTGAGCGGGAACGCGACGAACAGGCTCAGTGCGGCGATGATCAGCGTGTTGGTCAGGAGGCGCGGGAAGTCGGGGTTCGTGAAGAAGTCCTCGAAGTGCCCGAGCCCGACCCACTCGCTGCCCTCGATGCCGAGGAACGGGATGTAGTTGCGGAACGCGATCTGCGCGCCGTACATCGGCCAGAACCGGAACAGCGCGAAGTAGACGATCCCCGGCAGCATGAGGAGGAACAGCCAGCGGTACCGCACGACGGCGGAGCGGAACCGGTTGCGTCGGGGCGACGGGGGTGGGGTGCGGCGCGCGGCCGTGGTGGCCGCGGCGGCGTCGACGATGGTGGTCACCGGTGGATCTCCTTGGGCACGGGGTGCGGGTGCCGGGCGGGTCGCCCGGCACCCGCACCGGGCTCAGTCGAGCTGTGCGTACAGCTCGTTGATCTCCGCGGTGACCTGGTCACCACCGCTGGCCCGCCACCGCTGGATCGCGGCGTCGAGGCCGGCCTCGTCGATCTGGCCCGCGATGTACTGGATGCGGGCGTCGCCGATGATGTTGTCGAGCTGGGTGCCGTTCGACATGTACGTCTTCGAGACGAGCGCCGCCGCCGGGTTGAACACCGCGTTCTGCAGATCCTCGGCCTGCAGGTCGAGGCGGAGCTGGGCGAGCTCCTCGTCGTACTCCGACCGCGGCTTGGGCGAGTAGGCCTCGTAGCCGGCGACGTTCATGCCGAGCTGCGCCCACGCGCCGGTCACCTGGTCCGTGAAGTCCTGCTTCGACTCGTCGTAGACGGCGTAGCCGTCCTCCACGGTGAAGTTGTCGCCCTCGATCCCGTTGTTCATGAGGATCTGGGCCTTGGTGCTGTTGAGCTTGTCGAGGATCGACAGGACCTGGTCCAGCTGCTCCTCGGTCTGCACGGTCGAGCGCGGGATCGCCAGGAAGCCGGCGTAGCCCGAGGTCGGCAGCGCGTAGGTGCCGTTCGGGCCCTCGAGCTGGCCGACGAGCGCGACGTACTTGTCGTAGTTCTCGGGGTCCTTCTCGTAGAAGAGGTCGACGAGCTGCGCGGCGCGCGACTGGACGTCGATGATGATGCCGCCCTGTCCGTTGAGGAACGGCTCGTTCCACGTCGCCGGGTCCATGGTGGCGAAGTCGGGGTTGATGTAGCCGCTCTGCACGAGGTCGCGCTCGTACTCGAGTGCCTCGCGCCACTCGGGCGTGGTGAACGCGGGGACGAGCTCGCCGCCCACCTCGCGCCAGACGTTCCCGGCGCCGTGCCACACCTCGATCGCGTCGTACGGGCTCGAGGTGCCGATGCCGCCCGGCCACTGCGGCGCGATCATGCCGTACGTGTCGTCCTTGCCGTTGCCGTCCGGGTCGTCCTCGGTGAACGCACGCGCGATCTCGCGCAGGTCGTCGGTCGTCTCGGGCGGCTCCAGGCCCAGGTTCTCCAGCCAGTCGGCGCGCAGGATCACGGACGTGCGGATCACGTCGCGCATGCGGAACACGCCGTAGACACGGCCGTTGACGCTCGCGGCCTCCTGCACCTCGGGGTTCTCCGCCACGAGGTTGGGGTACTTGCCCGACGCGAGGTGGTCGGTCAGGTCCCAGAAGCCGCCGGCCTCGGCCGTGGACACGAAGCTCTGGTCCTTGCCCGTGATCACCATGACGTCCGGGATGTCGTCGCCCGCGAGGACCACGTTCGTGCGCTCGCCGTAGTCGGAGTTGGGCACCCAGCTGACCTCGATCGGGACGCCGGCGAGCTCGCTGAGCGCGGTGCCGACCGGGTCGTCCGACTCCGGGGCCACGGCGGCGAAGTACGGCGCCATGATGGTCAGCGAGTCGAGGGCCTGGGCCTCGCCGCCGCCTCCGCCCTCCGCGTCGCTCGAGCCTCCGCCGCACGCGCTGAGCGCGAGGCTTCCGGCGGCAAGGATGGCGAGGGGTGCCAGCCGTCGTGTCTTCATGGTCTTCCTTTCACCAGTGGGCTTCATCGGTCACTCGGGTGAGCGGTCGGAGGGTCTGGACAGCGTCCGGTCGTTCGCCGCGTAGAACGACAGGCACAGGGCGGTGCAGACGTAGATCCAGGTGCCGATCGCGACCACGGGCAGCAGTCCGGGGACGAAGGCCGTCGCGGTCGCGACGAGCGCCGTCGTCGCGGTCAGGAGCAGCGGAGCGCCCGGGAAGCGCACGAGGAACGACCACGCCAGGCGCAGCGTCTGCCCCACCTGGAGGTCGTAGTGGGCGTCCATCGTCAGGGCCAGCACCAGGTGGCTCGCCGCGACGGCCGCGGCGGCCACGAGCCACGCCGTGAGCCAGCCCCAGCCCGGCCGGTCGGCGAGCGTCGCGAGGCTCGCGCCGAGCAGCGCGAGCACGAGGGCCGGCGGCGCGGCAAGCAGGTTCGCCCGGACGAGCTGGCGGCACCACGCGGACGTGAAGCGGCGGACGACGGGCTGGGTGTCACCCCGAAGACGGGTGCGGCTGCACTCCGTCGCCGCGGCGAGCGCGGGCGCCCATCCCGCCACGACGGCGCCGGCGAGCGTGAACACCAGGACGAGGAGGTTCAGCAGCCCGACGAACGTGATCGTGTCGAGCACGCCGAACCAGCGCTCGGTGCGATGCGTGCCCGGCGGTGCCTCGGCGGCCGTCATGTGTGCTCCTACATCTTCATCGATGGAGGTCCAGTCCCGGGGTCGCCGGGTTTGAATCGGTTCACTGCGGTGTGAATGGATTCACCGTAGGCGGTGAGGTCACCCGAGTCAACCGTCGTCCTCGTCGTCCCTCGGCTCGATGCGGACCTTCCGTTGGGCGATTCCCGGAGAGGCCTTGACCCGTGGACGGCGGACGTGTCGGATGAGGGCGTGGACCCCACGGTGAGCGGTACGCCGGTACAGGTGCGGGCCGCGACCCGCCGCGACGTCCCGCAGGCAGGCGC
>JAPSLQ010000308.1 GCA_031180595.1 Isoptericola sp.
GATCCACGAGACGCAGGCGTCGATGCTCACCGACGAGCAGCGCAAGCTGAGCCAGGTCGTGCGCGAGTTCGCCGACCAGGTCGTCGCACCGGCCGCCTACCAGTACGACACCGAGCGGCGGCTGCCGATCGAGATCATCCACCAGATGGGGGAGATGGGACTGTTCGGGCTCCCGTTCCCCGTCGAGGTCGGCGGGCAGGGCCAGGACTACGTGTCGCTGTGCCTCGCGGTCGAGGCGCTCGCGCGCGCCGACCAGAGCATCGCCGTGACGCTCGAGGCCGGCGTGGGGCTGGGCATCATGCCGATCTTCCGCCACGGCACGCAGGAGCAGAAGGAGACGTGGCTGCCCGACCTCGTGACCGGCAGGCGGCTCGCGGCGTTCGGGCTCACCGAGGCCGAGGCCGGCTCGGACGCGGGGGCGACGAGGACCACCGCGCGGCTCGAGCCCGGCGGCGGCGCCGACGAGGGCGAGTGGGTCATCGACGGCTCCAAGCAGTTCATCACCAACTCCGGCACGCCGATCACGAGCGTCGTCACGATCACCGCCGTCACGGGCGAGAACACTCGCGAGGACGGCCGCGTCGTCAAGGAGCTGTCGTCGATCCTCGTGCCCTCGGGCACGCCGGGCCTCACGGTGGGCCCGAGCTACGACAAGGTCGGCTGGCACACCTCCGACACGCACCCCCTGAGGCTCGAGGGCGTCCGCGTGCCGGCGTCGAACCTGCTCGGCGAGCGCGGCCGCGGGTACGCCAACTTCCTGCGGGTGCTCGACGAGGGGCGCATCGCGTTCGCCGCGCTCGCCACGGGTGCCGCCCAGGGTTGCCTCGAGGAGGCGCTGCGCTACGCCGGCGAGCGTCGCGTCTTCGGCCGTCCGATCGGCTCCAACCAGCACATCGCGTTCACGCTGGCACGCATGCAGGCGCGCGTGCACTCCGCCCGCCTGTGCTGGCTCGACGCGGCGCTCAAGCAGGTGCACGGCAAGCCGTTCAAGGCCGAGGCGTCGGTGGCCAAGCTCGTCTCCAGCGAGGCCGCGATGGCGAACGCGCGCGACGCGTCGCAGATCTTCGGCGGGTACGGCTTCCTCAACGAGAACCCCGTGGCACGGCACTACCGCGACTCGAAGGTGCTCGAGGTCGGGGAGGGGACGACGGAGGTGCAGCTCATGATCATCGCCAGGGACCTGGGGCTCACCGCATGAGCGCTGACGACGCGACCGGGCCGGACGACGTGCCCGAGCTGCGCGAGGTGGTCCAGCGCGGCCTGTACTACGAGGAGCTCGACGAGGGCGTGCGGTACCTGCACCGGCCGGGCCGCACGATCACCGAGGCCGACGACGTCCTGTTCACGTCCGTGACGATGAACCCGCAGGCGCTGCACCTCGACCACGCCTGGGCGGCGACCCAGCCGTTCGGCAGGCCGCTGGTGAACTCGATGCTCACGCTCGCGACCCTGGTCGGGCTGTCGGTCGCGCACCTGACGCGGAACACGATCGTCGCCAACCTGGGGTTCACCGAGGTCACCTTCCCGCACCCGGTCTTCCACGGGGACACGCTCTACGGCGAGACGACCGTGCCGGCCAAGCGGCTCTCGAGGTCCCGGCCGGGCACCGGCGTCGTGACGCTCGACCACGTGGGCCGCAACCAGGACGGCGTCGTCGTGGCGCGGGCCGTGCGCAACGTCCTGATGTGGACGCGCGAGGCGCACGAGGCGCAGGAGGGAGGTGGGCGATGACCCCGCCGCCGTTCACGCTGGGCCCCTCGCTGCTGTTCTGCCCGGCCGACCGCCCCGACCGGTACGTCAAGGCCCTCGACCGCGCCGACGCCGTCATCCTCGACCTCGAGGACGCCGTCGCTCCCGACCGCAAGGACGCCGCGCGCCGGGCGCTCGTCGACAACCCGGTCGACCCGGACCGGACGGTCGTGCGGGTCAACGCCGTCGGGACGCCCGACCACACCGCGGACCTCGCCGCCCTCGCCCGCACCGCCTACCGCACGATCATGCTGCCCAAGGCCGACGGCACGTTCGTCGGCCCGCTCGTCGGGCCCGACGGCGGTCCCTACGCCGTCGTCGCGCTGTGCGAGACCGCGGCGGGGGTGCTCGCCGCCCCGGCGCTCGCGGCCCGCCCCGACGTCGTGGCGCTCGCGTGGGGCGCCGAGGACCTCGTCGCCTCGCTCGGCGGCACGTCGAGCCGCCGCCCGGACGGCAG
>JAPSLQ010000054.1 GCA_031180595.1 Isoptericola sp.
TGTTCGCCTGGATCAAGCCCGCTGACTCCGACTACACGGAGGGCAGCGCCGCTCGCTGACCCATCACCGTCAGCAGCGACGCGCGCGGCCGCCGCCCCGGACGATCTCCGGGCGGTGGCCGCGCGTTCGTCTGCCGCGAGGTAGCGCGGCGTGCGCCGAAGTAGCGCATCTTTCGCCGAGGTAGCGGATCATTCGCCGAGGTAGCGCGTCGTGCGCCGAGGTGGCGGCCGCGCTCGACGTCGGGACTCGCGCTACGGGAGCAGCCCGGCCATGCGCCGCGCGGCGTCCACGTGCGCGACGGCGGTGCTACCTCGGCGGGTGCTACCTCGGCGGGGCGGGCGCTACCTCGGCAGGGCGGGCGCTACCTCGGCGGTGGGAGGATGGGCGGATGAGCGACGCGACGTCGGGCACGGAGCCCGAGACCACCGGCCTCGACAACACCGCCCAGGCGGAGAAGATCCTGCGGTTCTGGAGCGCCGCCCGCGTCCGGGTGAACCGGAACGCGATCGGCGGCACGATCGCCGAGACCACCATGACGACCGTGGCGCCGCAGGCGTGGTCGTTCGGCGACTCGCCCGCGCTGGCCGACGAGCTGCTCGGGCTCGTGATCGACGGGACCAAGACCGCGACGGCGGAGCTCGTCGCCGAGTTCGAGCGGGTGGGCGAGCCGCTGCCGGCCAAGGGGGACCTGTCCATCGTGCTCGACGGCGCCCGTGAGCCACGGCTCCTGATCCGCACGACGCGCGTCGACGTCGTGCCGTTCGAGGAGGTCACCGCGGAGCACGCGTACCTCGAGGGCGAGGACGACCGCACGCTCGAGTCGTGGCGCGAGGGGCACGAGCGGTACTGGCGGAGGCAGCTCGCGGCCGTCGGCGCCGAGTTCGACCCGACGATGCCGGTCGTGTGCGAGCGCTTCAAGGTGCTCTACGGCTCCTGACCCTGCGGCGCGCGTGTCGGTGGTCGGGGCTACCGTCGGGCGGGACGAGAGGGGACTGCGATGACGCTGCGCTGGTACTCGACGGTGGTGGAGTCCACCGACCACCGACGGCTGGCCCACTGGTGGGCCGAGGCGCTCGGGTGGGAGGTGATCTTCGAGCTCGAGTCCGAGTGCGTCGTCGTACCGCCGTGGGCGCTCCAGCTCTCCGAGCGGCTCGACTTCCACCAGGTGCCGCCCGGCATGGTGTTCGTCCCCGTCGAGCACGAGAAGACGGGCAAGAACCGGCTGCACTGGGACTTCGCCCCGCACACGAGCGACGACCGCGACGCCGAGATCGCGCGTCTGGTCGAGCTGGGCGCCACGGTCATCGACGTCGGGCAGCCCCCGGGGGCGTCGTGGACCGTCCTGGCGGACCCGGACGGCAACGAGTTCTGCGTGCTCTCCGCCCGTGACCGATGAGCCAGGTCAGCCCCACGGACGGCCGGATCGTGAGACGGCTGTCCCGCATCCTGACCCCGTCGGCGTAGGCTCGGCCCCATGACGCGGAGCATCGATCTGGCAGTGGTGGCAGGCGACGGCATCGGCACCGAGGTGGTCGAGCAGGGGCTCGCCGTGCTCGAGGCGGCGGTGTCCGGCTCCGACGTCAAGGTCTCCACGACCGAGCTCGACCTCGGCGCCCGCCGCTGGCACGCCACGGGCGAGACGCTCACCGACGAGGACCTGGCCCGGATCAAGGACCACGACGCGATCCTCCTCGGCGCCATCGGCGACCCGAGCGTCCCGTCGGGGGTCCTGGAGCGCGGACTGCTGCTCAAGCTCCGCTTCTCTCTCGACCACTACGTGAACCTGCGCCCGGCCAAGCTCTACGAGGGTGTCACGAGCCCGCTCGCGAACCCGGGCGAGGTCGACTTCGTCGTCGTGCGCGAGGGCACCGAGGGCCCCTACGTGGGCAACGGCGGCTCGCTGCGCACCGGCACTCCGCACGAGATCGCGACCGAGGTGTCGGTCAACACCGCGTTCGGCGTGGAGCGCGTGGTCCGCGACGCGTTCGCCCGTGCGCAGGCCCGCCCGCGCAAGCACCTCACGCTGGTGCACAAGCACAACGTGCTCGTGCACGCCGGCCACCTGTGGCGCCGCACGGTCGAGGCCGTCAACGCCGACTTCCCGGACGTCACGACCGACTACCTGCACGTCGACGCGGCGACGATCTTCCTCACGACGAACCCGTCGCGCTTCGACGTCATCGTCACGGACAACCTGTTCGGCGACATCCTCACCGACCAGGCGGCTGCCATCACGGGTGGCATCGGTCTCGCGGCGTCCGCCAACATCAACCCCGACCGCACGGCGCCGTCGATGTTCGAGCCGGTGCACGGCTCGGCACCCGACATCGCCGGCCAGGGCAAGGCCGACCCGACCGCGACGGTCTTGTCGGTCGCGCTCCTGCTCGAGCACCTCGGGCTGACCGACGAGGCGCGGAGGGTCGAGACCGCCGTCGCGGCCGACCTGGCCGAGCGCGGTGGCCGAGTACGCTCGACGGCCGAGGTCGGGCGCGAGCTCGCAGCCCGCGTCGCCGGATAGGGAGCCGCACAGCAGCGCGCACCCGCCGGCAGCGACCCGGCCGTCGTCTCAGCACCCGTCCAGGACAAGGACCCGCTGCAGGCATAGGCCGCGTCGCACGAGGCGTGGAACACTACAGGGGTCCGCACGTGAAAGGGCCCCGCCACCATGACCAGCACCACCAGCCACAGCTCGATCCTCCGCAGCGAGCTCGAGGACCTCGTCGCCCTGTTCGAGGTCACCTCGACGGACACGCCGACGCCCGACGCCATGCGCGAGGCAGCGCTGGAGCACCCCAAGTTCGGCACCGTCTTCACGGACCACATGGCCCGCATCTCGTGGCGCCAGGCCGACGGCTGGGTCAACCGGCGCATCGAGAAGTACGGCCCCCTCCAGCTCGACCCGGCCACCGCGGTCCTGCACTACGCGCAGGAGATCTTCGAGGGCATGAAGGCGTACAAGCACGCCGACGGCTCCGTGTGGACCTTCCGGCCGGAGGAGAACGCGGCGCGCTTCGCCCGCTCCGCCCACCGGCTCGCCCTGCCCGCGCTCAGCGTGGACGACTTCATCGGCTCGATCACGGCACTGGTGCGCACGGACCTCGCCTGGGTGCCGAGCGGCGAGGACTCGAGCCTCTACCTGCGGCCCTTCATGTTCGCGTCGGAGCCGTTCCTCGGGGTGCGCCCGGCGGCTCAGGTCGAGTACCTCGTCATCGCGTCGCCCGTGGGCCCGTACTTCGCGGGCGGGGTCAAGCCCGTGTCGATCTGGGTCTCCGAGGACTACCACCGCGCGGGCCCGGGCGGCACCGGCGCGGCCAAGTGCGGCGGGAACTACGCGTCCAGCCTGCTGCCCCAGGTGGAGGCCCAGCAGCACGGCTGCGACCAGGTGTGCTTCCTCGACTCGACGACGAACTCCTACCTCGAGGAGCTCGGCGGCATGAACGTGTTCGTCGTCATGGCGGACGGGTCCGTGCACACGCCCGAGCTGACCGGGTCGATCCTCGAGGGGGTCACGCGGTCGTCGATCCTGCGCCTCGTCGCCGACCAGGGCCGCGAGGTCGTCGAGCGGCGGATCCCGCTCGCGGAGCTGGTGGCCGGCATGGCCGACGGCACCGTGCGGGAGGTGTTCGCGTGCGGCACCGCCGCGGTCGTGACGCCGATCGGTCGCCTGGCCGGCGGCACCTTCGACTCCAAGGTCGCCGACGGCGAGCCGGGCGAGCTGACCATGGCGATCCGCAACCAGCTCACGGACATCCAGTACGGCCGTGCCGCGGACCGGCACGGCTGGATGCGCCGCCTGGCCTGACGGACGGCGCAGGCGCCGCCCGATGGTGAACCGCGTCTCCCAGGCGGAGCTCAACCGGACCACGCTGGCCCGGCAGCGCCTGCTCGCCCGCTCGCACGACGGCGTCCCCGCCGTCGTGCGAGCCGTCGGCGGCCTGCAGGCCCAGCACGCGGACATGCCGTACGTCGCGCTGTGGTCGCGCCGTGCCGACCAGACGATCGCCGCGCTCGAGTCGGCCCTGACCGACCGGGCGGTGGTCAAGGCGACGGTCATGCGCTCGACCCTGCACCTCGTACCCGCTCGGGACTGGCGGGCTCTCGACGCCGTCTCCGCGGAGCAGCGGCTGGCGGCCTGGCGTGCCAGCGCGCGCCGCGCGGGCGTCGACCTGGTCGAGCTCAACGACGCGGTGCGGGAGTACTGCGCCCAGCCGCGCACGGTCGACGAGATCGAGGCGTTCGCGGCCGCGCGGCACCCGGGCGTGGACGCCGCGGCCGCGATCCCCGGCGGCGTCACGCGAGCGTGGTGGCGGCTCGCCTCGGCGGGCGGGGGGCTGGTGCACGTCCCGCCGAGCGGGCTGTTCGGCTCGCACGTCCCGCCCCGGTACGTCGACGGACGGAGGTGGCTCGCGGAGGTTCCTCCGACGGCGGCGGACGCGAGCGAGCGGGGCGACAGCGGGCCGGACGAGAGCGAGCCGGACGAGAGCGAGCCGGACGAGGCGCGGGCGCGCGCCGTCGCGCAGTACCTCCGGGCGTTCGGTCCGGCGTCGGTCGCCGACGTCGCACGCGGCCTCGGCATCCGCGGGACGACCGCCATGCGGCGGGCGCTGGGGTGCCTCGACCTGCGCGTGCTCGAGGGGCCGGACGGGCGCGAGCTGCTCGACGTCGCCGACGGCGACACGGTCGACGGTGACGCGCCCGCCCCCGTGCGGCTGCTGCCGCGCTGGGACCACCTGCTCGTCGCCTACCAGGACCGTGACCGGCTGCTCGACGCCCGCACGGCCGCGGGCGTGTACCGGCGCAACGGCGACGTGCTCCCGACGTACTGGGTAGACGGCCGGGTCGCCGGCACGTGGTCGCTCGACGTGGACCGGGCCCGGGCGACGCTGCGGCTCAGCCCCCTCGGCGGCGAGCCCGCCCCGGCCCACCGGGGCGAGCTGGAGGCCGAGGCGGCGCGCCTCCTCGCCTACGTCGCGACCGACGCGGCCGAGCGGGTCGTCACCTGGGAGCCCGCGGCACAGGCCGCACGAGCGTCCGGCTGAGCACGCTCGAGAGCATCGACCAGACGGCCAGCCCGAGGACGAGCCACACGACCGCCGTCACGATGCCGGCGAGCGGGTCCGGGCTGCCCGTGAACGGCAGGACGGCGAGGATGACCGTCGTGAGCGCGACCAGCCAGCCGAAGAACATGCTCGGCCGGGGCGCAGCCAGGACGAGGACCTGCAGCACGACGGCGGCGAGCAGCGCGAACAGGGCGCCGGCGGCGGTCCAGGACGCGTTCGTGCTGTCCCCGAAGAGGCCTGGCGAGAGCAGCTCCAGACCGAACACCTGCTCGATGATCACCGCGGCCGCGAGGCCGATGAGCGCGCACACCAGCACCGTGGCCGCGGCGCCGGCCCAGAACCGCCCGGCGTCGAGCCGCAGGTTCTCCCCGGGCGCCGGGACCGGGGCATCCCACGAGTCCGCGGGCTCGCCCGTCGGCACCGTCCCGGGCCGCTGCTCGTGCTCGTACGGCGGGACGGCGCGGGGGTCGTGCACAGGGTCGTACCGCGGGTCGTACCTGGGGTCGTGCTGCGGGTCGTGCTGCCCGTAGGGACGCTGCGGATCGCTCATGACGCCCTCCTGCCGTCGCTGTCGTCCTCAGCCGACCACAGAACGGGCGCGCACGCACCTGAACGCCCAGGTCAGGCCGTGCGTACCCCGGCGCGCAGGCCCTGCAGCTCGAGCACGAGATCCTTGACCGCCGCCGCCGGAACCTGCCGGTCGTCGGCGTGGACGAGCGCCGCCACGGAGGCCGGGACCTCCGCGTCCGAGCAGAGGACCAGCGGCGTGTCGGCGGACGACGTCGGCAGGCGCCCGTGCGTGCCGCGCACGTACGAGGCGTCGAGCGGCACGGTGCTCATCGCGTACCGCAGGCCCACCTTCTTGCGGACGAGGTTGAGCCCGGCCTTGGCCTTGGCGAGCGGGTCCGCCGGGTCGAAGAACAGCTCGGCCGGGTCGTAGCCCGGCTTGCGGTGGATGTCGACGCCGCGCGCGTACTCGGGCGCGCGGGCGTCGTCGAGCCAGAAGTAGTACGTGAACCACGCGGCCGGCTCGGCGACGACGACGAGGTCGCCCGCCCGCTCGTGGTCCAGCCCGTACCGGGCCTGGGCCTCCCGGTCGAGCACCTCGTCGACGCCGGGCACCGAGCGCAGCAGGTCGGCGACCCGCGCGACGTCGGAGGGGTCGGCGACGTAGACGTGCGCGACCTGGTGGTCGGCGACGGCGAACGCCCGCGAAGTCCACGGGTCGAGCTGCTCGCGCCCGTCCTGCACGTAGACCTCGAGCAGGCCCTCCCGCCGCAGGATCCGGTTGAGGTGCACGGGCCGGTTCGCCTCGGCGATCCCGTACTCGGACACCACGACGACGGTCACGCCGTCGGCCTCGGCCTGGTCGAGCAGCGGCGCCATCGCGGCGTCGAGCTCGGCCGCGGCGGCGTCCGCCTGCGGAGAGTCGGGGCCGAACCGCTGCAGGTCGTAGTCGAGGTGCGGCAGGTAGGCCATGGTGAGGTCCGACGCGCGGGTGCGCAGGAGGTGGCGCGTGGCGTCCACGATCCAGCGGGTCGAGGTGATCGACGCCGTCGGGCCCCAGTAGGTGAACAGGGGGAAGTCGCCGAACCGGCCCGTGAGCTCGTCGTGCAGCGCGGGCGGGCGCACGTACGCGTCCGGGGACTTGCGGCCGTCGGCGTGGTAGATCGGCCGGGGAGTCACCGTGACGTCGGTGCTCATCCCCATCGCGTACCACCAGCACACGTTCGCGGCCGAGTACTCGGGGTCGGCCCGGCGCGCCGTCTCCCACAGCTTCTCGCCGGCCACGAGCCGGTTGTGCTGGCGCCACAGGTAGACGTCGCCGAGCTCGCGGAAGTACCAGCCGTTGCCGACGATCCCGTGCTGCGCCGGCGTGAGGCCGGTGAGCATCGTCGACTGGACGCTGCACGTGACGGCGGGCAGCACGGTGGCGAGCTCGGACGACCATCCGCCGGCGGCGAGCCGGCTCAGGCGGGGCATGTGCGCGAGCGCCGTGGCGGTCAGGCCCACGACGTCGAGCAGCAGGACGGGCTTCATACGGTGCTCCTCTCGGCGACCCCGGCGGCAGGCCCGGGCCGGGTCGTGGGCAGGGGGTCCAGCAGGTGCTCGGCCGCCCATCGCAGCTCGGCGGCGATCCCGGCGACCAGCTCGTCGGACCCGCCGGGCAGGACGTCGGGCGGCAGCACCGACCAGGTGTACGTCTCGACGTCGAGGTGCGCGGCGTCACCGTGCGGCGCGGCCACGACGGCGGCGACGGCGGCGCGCAGGACGCCGGTGGTCGAGGCCAGCGGCGGCTGCGGGGCGTGGTGCAGGGGCACGTGGAAGTGCACGCGCCAGGGGCCTCGCGCGGGCAGGCCTCCTTCGAGCGCGGGGGGCAGGTCGTCGGCGGCGAGGACCGAGCCGTCGGGTGCCAGCTCCCGCGTCTGGTGCAGGTACCGCGGCTCGGCGAAGCGCCCGACGGCGGTGCGCGCCGCCGGGTCGGACGGGTCGGTCACGTGCAGGGCGGCCGAGGCCTGGACCTTGACCACGCGCAGGCCCGCGTCGGTGATGCGTCGCACGGCTGCGGCCGGGTCGGCGAACGAGACGGCGAGGTGGCACGTGTCGAGGCACACGCCCACGTGCTGCGGGTCGATCCGGAGCTCGTCCGGCCGGTCCGCCGCCGTGCGCGGCGCGAGCCACGCGACGACGTCGTCGACCGTGTCGAGCACGCAGCCCGGCTCCGGCTCGACCGCGACCCGCACGACCTTCCCCGTCCGGGCGGCCAGCTCGCGCAGCTCCGCGGACAGGGTGGCGAACGCGCGCGTCGCGGCGTCGTCGTCGGCCGCCGTCCATGGTGTGCGCCACGCGAGCGGGAGCGTCGAGATCGAGCCGTCCACGCCGTCGGGCAGCAGGTCGGCGAGCACGCGCGCGCACGCGAGCACGTGCTCGAGCCGTGCCGGCTCGGCCCACGTCGGCGAGTACACCGCGAGCTTGACGACGTCGTCGTGGAACCCGCCGTACGGGAAGGCGTTGAGCGTGTGCACGACGAGCCGGTGCTCAGCGAGCACCGAGTGCAGGCGCTCGCGGTCGGACGGCGAGCGGTCGAGGCGGTGGGCGAGGTCCGCGGGCAGCCACAGGCCGACGCCGAGCTCGTCGAGGCCCGACGCCGCCCGCACCGGCGCGGCGTACCGGACGAGCTGGTCGATCACGCCGTCCAGGTCCTCGGCGGGGTGGACGTTGGTGCAGTACGAGAGAAGCACGTGAGCAGCTCCGGTCTCGCCGCTCAGACCCGCGCGCCGCGCAGGACGGACGAGCCCTCGAACTGCGCGGGACGCGGCGGCTCGCCCGCGACGAACCCGGGCACCGGGTCGAGCACGAGGTTGCCCGACTGCCCGTAGAACTCGACCGGGTTGCGCCACAGCACCCGGTCGACGTCGTCGGCGGTGAAGCCGGCCTCGAGCATCGCGTGCGCGGTGCGGACGGTCTTGAGCGGGTCGGAGCGGCCCCAGTCGGCCGCCGAGTTCACGATCATCCGCTCGAGGCCGTACTCCTGCAGGAGGGCGACCATGCGGTGCTCGTCCATCTTCGTGTCGGGGTAGATCGAGAACCCGGCCCACGCTCCGGCGTCGCGCACGAGCGCGACGTTCGTCTCGTTGAGGTGGTCCACGAGCACGTGCCCGGCCGGCAGCCCGGACTCGCGCACGACGTCGAGCGTGCGGCGGGTGCCGGCGAGCTTGTCCCGGTGCGGCGTGTGCACGAGCACGGGCAGCCCGGCGTCGCGGGCCATCTGGAGCTGGGCCGCGAAGACCTCGTCCTCCTCGGGCGTCATCGAGTCGTACCCGACCTCGCCGACGGCCACGACGCCGTCCTTGAGCAGGTAGCGGGGGATCTCGGCGAGCACCTCGCGGCAGCGCGGGTCGTTCGCCTCCTTGGGGTTGAGCGCGATCGTCGCGTGGTGGCGGATCCCGAACTGCGCCGCCCGGAACCGCTCCCAGCCCAGCAGGGAGTCGAAGTAGTCGAGGAACGAGCCCACGCTCGTGCGCGGCTGGCCCAGCCAGAACGCCGGCTCGACGACGGCGCGCACGCCCGCGGCGTACAGGGCCTCGTAGTCGTCGGTCGTCCGGCTCGTCATGTGGATGTGCGGGTCGAGGATGCGCATGGTCACTCCTGGCTCGTTCCGTGCTGCTGGTGTGCACCCCTGCTCCCGGCGGGGACGAGGCGGTCGACGTCGGGCGGGACGGGGCGCCCCGCCGCCCGGCGCTCCGCGGCGAAGTCCGCCGCCATGCGCGCGAGCTCGGCGTCCGTGCGGGCCTCGAGGTCGGCGACGGCCTCGAGGCTCACGCCCATGAAGACCAGCTTGAGCACCGCGTGGCGCCACGTGTGCTGGTCGAGGTGCCGCGTGCCGAACGGCCCGACCGCCGCGGCCACGAGCGACGGGTCGTTGGTGCGCAGCGCGTCCTGGGCGAGCTCGACGCCCGTCTCGGTGAGCGCACCGGTGTCCTCGACCCCGCCGCGGGCCTCGAGCGCGTCGAGCCCACGCAGGACGCCGCGGCGCTCGGCCGCGTCACCCTGCCGGTACAGCGCGTCGAGACGGGCCGCGGCCTCGGCGGCGCCGACCGCGTCCACGAGCGCGACGACGAGCTCGGCGCGCGCCGCGTCGTCCACGGTCCCGTGCACGACGCCGGTGGGATCCGTCCCGGGGCGCAGCGGGTCGCGCCCGACCTTGCGCCCGGCGAGCGCGAACGCGCGCGTCAGCGCCTCCGGGTCGCGCGCGACGTCCGCGCGCGCCTCGTCGAGCCAGGTGGATGTCATGGGTGGACCTCCTCGGGTGTCCGGTGACCGGCGACGTCCGCCCACGCGTCGCGCAGGGCGTCGATGCTCCGGCGCGCGAGGGCGGGGGCGTCGTGGGAGTGGCGGGGGAGCTCGACGGCGGCGACGCCCGTGTAGCCGACGTCGGCGAGCGTGGCGAGGGTGCGGCGCAGGTCGAGGTCGCCCTCGCCGAACGGGCGGTGCTCGTGGTGCGTGGCGGGCATGTCGTCGAGCTGGACGTTCGCGAGCAGCGGCGCCGCGGCGCGCAGCGCACCGGCGACCCCGTCGGGCTCCACCACGAGGCAGTGCCCGACGTCGACCGTGATCCCGAGCCGGGCCGGGCCGCCGAGCTGCTCGTGCAGGCGCAGCGCGTCCGCGACGGTCTCCACGAGCATGCCGGGCTCGGGCTCCAGCGACAGCCGGACCCCTCGCGACCGGGCGTGCTCCAGCAGGCGGGGCAGGCGGTCGCGCAGCCGTGCCCAGCCCTCGGCCGGCTGGTCGCCCGCGGGCAGGATGCCCGAGAAGAAGGAGACGCACCGCGCGCCCAGGTCGGCCGCGACGTCGACGGCGCGCTCGAGGTAGCGCAGGCGCACCTCGGCCTCGGCGTCGACGAGCGTGGGCCGGTGCTTCGTCCACGGGTCGAGCAGGAAGCGGGTCCCGGTCTCGACGACGACGGCCGCCCCGTCCCCGGCGCGCATGCGGGCCAGGCGCTCGCGTGCGGCCGCGACGTCGACGGGCGCGGCGGGGGAGAAGGGGTCGAGGTGCGGGAACCCGAGCGTGAGCGCGACCGCGTCGTAGCCGAGCTCGTCCAGGACGTCGAGCGCCGCGGGCAGCGGGTGGTCCCCGAAGCCGTTGGTGCCGTAGCCGAGCTCGAACGGGGGCGGGGTCGCGGCGGTCACGTGATGCTCACCGCCGCACGCGCCCGCCCACGGGCGCGCAGCAGACGCCCGGCGAGCGCCGCCCCGGCGAGGACGGCGGTGGCGACCGGACGGCCGCCGCGCAGGGTCCACGCGGCCTGCAGCGGGACCATGGCCCGGATGCCCGCCCCGGTGGCCGTGCGTGCGGCGCTCGCCGACCTGTCGCGCGCCGCCGTCGCCTGGGCGGGCAGGCACGACGCCGCGTACGCGGCAGCGGCGGCCACGGCACCCGCGCGGGCCGCCGGGGTGCGCGCAGCGCCGCCCGCGAGCGCCGCCGCGGCCGTCGCCGCGGTGACCGCCGACGTGCCGGCCGCGACCGCGCCCGCGACCGCCGTCGTCGTGCCGTGCACCTCGCCGCGCGAGAGCGCGGTGACGCCGAGGGTGTGCGCGGCGAGCGCGCCCGCCGCGGGGAGCGCCGGGCGCAGTCCCGTCGGCGCCGCGCCGAGCAGGACGTCCAGGCCCCGGCACGCGGCCATGACGACCGGCCCCACCGGCAGGGACTTGGCGGCGAGGTCGTACGTCCACACGCACGCGGCCAGCGGCAGCGCCACCGCGAGCGAGCGCCGGCCGCCGGCCAGGCCCGCGATCGCCACGCCTGCGGCGGTGAGCCCCGCGCCGACGGCGAGCGCCTGCGACGGCGTCACGCGCCCGGACGGGACCGGGCGCTCGGGGCGCTCGACGGCGTCGAGGTCGCGGTCGGCGTAGTCGTTGAGCGCCATGCCGCCCAGGTACAGGCACGCGGAGGCGGCCGGGAGCAGGGCCCGGCGGGCCGGCGCTCGGGTGCCGACGGGCGCCGAGGCCATGCCCGCGAGCGTGTCGCCGAGCACCGTGAGCGCCGCGGGGGCGCGGACCAGCTCGGCGACGTCGCGCGGCGTCACGGCCCGACCCGCGACGCGACCTCACCGGCGACGCGCGCGGCCCAGGCCTGCAGCTGGTCGGCCTGCGCGGCGGCGTCGTGCACGTCGGAGGCCCAGGGGTCCTTGAAGAAGAAGCCGAGCTCGGGGACCGGGCCGGCCACGCCCGCGGCGTGCGCGAGCGCGAGCAGGCGGGCCAGGTCGAGCACGAGCGGCGCGGCGAGCATGGAGTCGTACGCGCTCCACGTCGTCTGCAGCGTGATGCGCGAGCCGAGGAACCCCTCGACGTGCACGTGGTCCCAGGCGACCTTGACGTCACCGAGGTCGGGGACGTTGTCGATGTGCAGCGGCGTCACGTCCGAGCCGGTGAGGTCGCGCAGGCCGCGCGACTTGGTCGCGAGCTTGCTGCGCACCGCGTCCGGGTCGGCCAGCGTGGCGCCGTCGCCGCCGCCGAGCAGGTTGGTGCCCGCCCACGACAGGACGCGCAGGCCGCGCGCGGCGAACGCCGGTGCGAGCACCGTGCGCAGCCAGGTCTGCCCGGTCTTGCCGTCCTGGCCTGCGACGGGCACACCGGCCTCGACCGCCAGCCGCGTGAGCGCGGGGATCGCCATGCCCACCGACGGCGTGAACGCGGCGTAGGGCGCGCCCGCGAGCACGGCCGCGTACGCCGTGACGGACGACGGCGGCAGGACGGCCCGGTCCGGGTCTGCGAGCGCGGCGCGCAGCGCGTCGACGTCGTCGTGCTCGGGCAGGGGCTCGACGGGCGGCTCGGTCGAGGCCAGGTCGACGACGACGACGCGGGCCAGGCTGTGGCGCTCGCGGAACGCGACCACGTCGGCCGCGAGGCGCTCGGCGGCCTCCTGCTGGGAGCCGTGGTGCTCGCGCGGGTCGTAGCCCGGGCGCACCTCGGCGTCGGCGGCCTCGAGCGCCGGGTGGGTCGCCGCGAGGAGCCGCGGCGGGATCATCCCCGCGTCCGCGAGCGCCTCGGCGCGCTTGGCCATCGAGCAGGTGGAGACGTCGTGGCCGCCGATCACCAGGTCCCGGAACGCGGGGAACGGCACACCGGCGAACGCCGGCTGGGCGGTGACGCAGCCGGTGGGGGGCGCGTGGCCCTCGGCGAGCGCGGCGAGCCCGAGCGTCGCCGTCGTGGCCACCGAGCCGCGAGCTCCCACGAGCCACAGGCCGGTCCGCGCACTCGGGTCGTGGGCGCCGGAGGTCGCCGGCGCAGGGTCGTCAGCAGCGTGGTGGTGCATCGTCGCTCCCAGGTCGTCGGCGTCGGGGACGCCAGGTACTGCGCGGCGGCCTCGGTGCCGTCCGCGGGCGCCACGCTAGCCGCACTTTTGCCGATAGGCAATCAAAAGACGCGCCGCTGACGATGGAACACGCGGAGACCCCGCCGTGAAGTCGCTGCCCGGGGCATGCATGCTCTCACATCGTCAGCCGTCCGAGCGCGTCGCGTGCCACGAGGAAGCCGACGATGCCCACGATCCAGGCGGTCGTGCTCGCGGCGTGGCGGGTGAACCAGGCGTCGAGCCGGCGCAGCGGCCGTTCGACGGCGCGCGCCGCCGCGACCCGCGCGAGGGTGAGGAGGGCGGCCGGCAGGACCATGACGACGGCGTACGCGGCCAGGAGCCCCACGGACTCGGGCCCGCCCAGGCCCGACGTCGAGACCAGGCCGATCGCGGCGAGGTAGGGCAGCATCGTCGCGACCTCGGCGAGGCCCATGGTCACCGCCAGGCCCGCCAGCGACAGCATCGACCCGCGCTCGGTGCCGAGCGCCCGCTCGCGCCACCGCCGTACCCGGCCGGAGGTCTCGCCCGCGGCCGCCCGCTCGCGGGCCTTCTTCGAGTCGAGCGTGAAGCTGAACGCGAAGAGCCCGGCCCCGACCACGAGCTGGACGACGGCGGACGCCCGCGTCTCGAGCGCGTCGCCGAAACGGGTGAGGAACGCGTCGGCGCCGAGCAGGATCGTCACGCCGACGAGCGCGTAGAACGCCGCGATGGCGCCCAGGTACAGCAGCATGCGGCCCACGCGCACGCGGCCGGGCGCGAGCAGCAGCCACACCGGCACGAGCAGCGTGCCGAGGCTCGTCGAGTCCACGAGCGCGAGCACGGCGAGCGCGGCGAGCAGGGCGGTGCCGGTCAGGGGTCCGCCCTGCGCGATGCCGTCGAGGAGGTCCATGCCTGCAGGCTCGCGCGCGGCCGCGGCCGCGCGCGTCCGTCGAACCGGTGATCCCGGGGCGTGCGCATCCGTCGTTCGACGGACGCCGCGCGGATCGGGGCGTGCTGAGATGGGGTCGTGAGCAGGGCGGTCGACGAGGTGCGGCGCGTCGTCGCGGCGTTCCGGGCCGACGACGCGCGCGCCGACGCGCTCGTCGCCCTCGCCACGTACGCGCTGTGCCTTGCGCTCGTGGCGCTCGGCGTGGTCGGTGAGCACACGCTCCTCCCGGTCGAGCGCGTGCCGGCGTGGTGGCACGCCGTCCCGCTCGGCGTCGGGTGCGCGGCGATGGTCGTCAAGCGACGTCGACCGCTGACGGCGCTCGGGGTCGGGGCCGTCGCCGCGCTGGCCGACGTCGCGATCGGCGGCGGTGCGGCGCCCGTGGTCATCCTGTGGGACCTGCTGTTCGCGGTGCAGCGGCACGCCCGGCCGGCGGCGCGCCGCTGGGTCACCCGGGCGGTCGCGGTCGGCGTCGCGGCGAGCGCGGCCGCGACGCTCGCCGGGACGGGCAGCGCCCAGGCGGCCGTGCTCAACGCGATGTACGCCGTCGCGGTGCTCGTCACGCCGCTGTGGTGGGGAGCGAACGTCCGCCAGGGGCGCGAGCTCGCGGCCGCCGCCGAGCAGCGTGCCGAGCTCGAGCGCGAGCGGGCGCACGACCTCGTGCGGCTCGCGGAGGTCGAGCGTCACGAGGCCGTCCAGGCGGAGCGCACCACCATGGCCCGCGACCTGCACGACGTCATCGCGTCGCACCTGTCCGCGATCGCGATCACCTCGGGCGCTGCGCTGTCGGCACCGCCCGACGCACGCCGCGACCGTGACGCGCTCACCCGCGTGCGGGAGGCCAGCCTCGCCTCGCTGTCCGAGATGCGCTCGATGATCCGGGTCCTGCGTGCGGACGGGACGGTGGGCGAGGGCGTCGAGCTGGCCGCGACGCCGCGGCTCGCCGCCCTCGACGACCTCGTCGCGTGGGCGCGCGGCGCGGGCCTGCGCGTCACGGTCGAGGACGACGGCGTGCTGGCGGCCGCACGGGCCGGCGAGCTGCCCGCCGCCGTCGACCAGGCGGCGCACCGGATCGCGCGCGAGGCCCTGACGAACGCGCTCAAGCACGGGGGGACCGAGGTGGGGCTGAGGATCGGTACGGACGCGGGGCCCGACGGCGCCGAGCTCGTGGTGGAGGTGCTCGACGACGGGCGCGACGCGGACCCGGGGAGGCCCGCTCCCGTCGACGGGCCCGGCACCGGCACGGGGCTCGTGTCGATGCGCGAGCGCGCCGAGTCGCTCGGCGGCACGTTCGCGGCCGGCCCGGCGGGCGGGGGCTGGCGCGTGCGCGCCGGGCTGCCGCTGCCGGCGACGGTGCGGGCGGGCGCATGATCCGGGTCCTGCTCGCCGACGACCACGGTGCGATCCGGGCCGGGCTGCGCCTGCTGCTCGAGACGACGGACGACGTCGAGGTCGTGGGCGAGGCGGCCGACGGCGGCGCGGCGGTCACCAACGCGCGCGCCCTGCGGCCCGACGTCGTGCTCATGGACGTGCGCATGCCGGGCGTCGACGGGGTCACGGCGACGCGGACGATCGTCGAGGAGGGGCTGGCCGAGGTGCTCGTCCTGACGACGTTCGACCTCGACGAGTACGTCTTCGGCGCGCTGCGCGCGGGCGCGGGCGGCTTCCTGCTCAAGTCCGCCGAGCCCGCCGCGCTGGTCGACGCGGTGCGTCGCGTCGCCGCGGGGGACGGGGTCGTGGCACCCGAGGTCACGCGCCGCGTGATCGCCGCGTTCGCGTCGCCGGGCCGGGGGCCCGGCCTGGGCCCGAGCGCGCCCGGGGTCCCGGCGCCGGCCGGGGTGCCGCCGTCGGGCGCCCTGCCGGACGGGCTCACGCCGCGCGAGCTCGACGTCCTGGCGGCCCTGGGCCGTGGCTTGTCGAACCAGGCGATCGCCGACGAGCTCGTCATCACCGAGGCGACGGCCAAGACCCACGTGTCGCGGGTGCTCGCCAAGCTCGGCGTCACGTCGCGCGTCCAGGCCGCGATCGTCGCCCGCGAGGCCGGCGTCGCCTGACCGCCACCCCTCCGAGCGCGCGGTCTCCGGGCGCCGTCCGGCCCCGTGGCGGTAGGTGATGGCGTGCGCGAGGGGGTGGGGCGGCGTGTCCGGGGCGCGGACGGTGCGTGACGCTCGCCGGGGCGTGTGGCAGCATGTGGCGCATGACACGCCGCGCACACCCGCGTCAGGACCTGATCATTCCCTAGCGCGTCCGGCCCGACCGCCCACCGGACGCGCAGACCTTCCGTACCCGGGAGGTCTTTTTTCATGACCGCACCAGCTCGAGGAGTCACGATGACCTCGGCACCGTTC
>JAPSLQ010000309.1 GCA_031180595.1 Isoptericola sp.
CCGAGGGTGCGCACGACGCTGCGCACGGTCGCCGGGGCCAGGTGCACCCCGTCGGCGATGAGCTCGACGACGAGCTCGCCCCGGGCGGCGGCCGCGAGGCACGCGGCGATCGGGCCGGGCTCACGGTGGTGCAGCGGCCGCATGCCGTTGAAGAGGTGGGTCGCGGTCATCTCGCGCGGCGGCTCACCGCGGACGGCGGCTGCCCGCAGGCCGCCGACCACCTGGGCGATGAGGTCCTCGGCGTGCTCCGTCGAGCCGTCGGTGTGCCCGAGCGACGGGATCGCGCCGGCCTCGACCAGCGCCTCGGCCGCGCCACCCGGTCCCGCCACGCCCCGGACCTCGGGCGCGACCGTCATCGTCCGCAGGTGGCCGCGAGCCGTGGCGGCCAGCTCGCGCACGAGGCCGGCGTCGCCGGGCACGAGCGCCTGCGGGGTGTGCGCCCCCCGCCGCGCGTACGAGAGGAACGGGCCCTCGACGTGGATCCCGGCGATCTCCCCCGCCTCGGCCAGCCCGGCCAGCAGCTCGGTGCGCTCGAGGAGCGCCTCGCGGCCCGCCGTGACGAGCGAGGCGAGCATCGTGGTGGTGCCGTGGCGCCGGTGCTCCTCGACCGCGAGCATCGCCTGCTCGCGGGACGTGATCTCAGGGAAGCCCGCTCCCCCACCGCCGTGGTTGTGGAGGTCGACGAGGCCGGGCAGCAGCGTCGTGCCGTACGACGCAGCGGGCGAGGCGGCGACCGCGGGATGACCGGCCGCGGCCGCCTGCTCGGCCGCACCGACCCACGCGATACGGTCGCCGCGTACGACGACCGCGCCGTCGTCGAGGACGCCGTCGGGAGTCACCACCCGCCCGCGCAGGACGACGTCGTCGGCAGGGGTCATGGGCGACATCCTGCCGCACGCCGACGGCGTCACGAAACCGCTCCCGCCGGGCCCGACGGGGCTCAGAAGAGGCGGGACTCGACGTCGTCGACGCCGCGCATGGCGTCGTAGTCGAGGACGAGGCAGTCGATACCGCGGTCGATGGCGAGCACGCGCGCCTGCGGCTTGATCTCCTGGGCGGCGAAGACGCCGCGGACCGGGGCGAGGAGCGGGTCGCGGTTGAGCAGCTCGAGGTAGCGCGTCAGCTGCTCGACGCCGTCGATGTCGCCGCGCCGCTTGATCTCCACGGCGACGGTGCCGCCGTCGGAGTCCTTGGCCAGGATGTCGACCGGGCCGATCGCGGTCATGTACTCGCGCCGCACGAGCGAGTGCCCCGTACCCAGCAGCTCGATCTGCGCGGCGAGCAGCTCCTGCAGGTGCGCCTCGACGCCGTCCTTCACGAGCCCCGGGTCGACGCCGAGGTCGTGGCTCGAGTCGTGGTGGACCTCGTGCAGCTCGATCTCGAGGCGGTCGTCCGACTTCTGGTGCTGCACGGTCCAGACCTGGGTGACGCCCCGGTCGCGTGCTTCGGCGTCCGGCTCGCCGACGGCCATCGCGCAGGGCGGGCTCATCCAGTTGAGCGGCTTGTACGACCCGCCGTCCGAGTGGAGCAGGACGCTGCCGTCCGCCTTGACGACGAGCAGCCGCTTGGCGAGCGGGAGGTGGGCGGTCAGCCGGCCGGTGTAGCGGGCCGAGCAGCGGGCGACGACGAGACGCACGGTCCTCCTTGTCGTGGGCGGGTGCTCAGACGACGAGGTCGCGCCGGCCCGGCGGTGCGGCCTCGAGCCACGAGGCGAGTCCGGCGTAGGCCCCGGAGGACATCGTGAGCTCGAAGTCGGTGCCGTCGTACCGGCACCGGACCAGGTACTCGTCCTGGTGCCCGGCCTGGTCGAGCGGGACCCGACCCGTGATGATCAGCTCCTCGCGCAACCACGTGCGGGTGGGGCGCGGTGCCAGCGACCAGCACCGCCACCACTCGATGCGCCCGACCGCGTAGTGCGCGATGCCGAGCGACCACGCGGCGTGGGGGTTGCCCGCCGGGCGGGCGGAGCACGGGAACGAGCCCACCCGCCGCGACAGGGTATGCAGCCGTGACGCGCCGGCCGCGACGATCAGCGCCAGGACGACGAGAACCGCGATCCCGGCCCAGGCGACGAACGGCACCGTCAGGTCCTCAGGCCAGCGCGGACGAGCCGGCGCTCTCGGTGATCTCGTCCACCACGATGGTCACGAGGTCGTCGTCGACGGAGACGAAGCC
>JAPSLQ010000310.1 GCA_031180595.1 Isoptericola sp.
CCGCGGGCCAGCGAGCGGAAGGTGTACGACGACGGCAGGTCGACGAGCCGCAGGCTCGCGTCGCGCGTGTCGATGAGGGAGACGCGCGTCGGCCGCTCGAGCTCGGCGTCCGGGTCGACCTTGTAGTCGCCGAGGACGATCGGGGAGGCCTCGGAACCGGCCTGGTTGCCGATCCGGCCGTAGGCGTCGGGCGCCTGCACCTTCGTGATCTCGCCGCCCGCGTAGACGAGCGCGCCGTCCTCGCAGCCGATGACCACGGCCTCGTCGGCCGCGACGGCCTCGCCGTGCACGCCCGGGCACTCGTCGGACGCGACGATCTCCTCGCCGTCGCCGTCGAGGACGCTGATGCCCGTGCGCGACTCCTCGTCGCCGACCGAGACGACGAGCGAGTCGTCGCTCAGCGGGATCGCGACGCCGTGGTGCGCCTCGGGCAGCGCGACCTCCTCCACCGGGGCGCCGGCCTCGGCGATCTCCTCGGAGTGGACGAGCCGGACGAGCCCCGTGCCGTCGTCGAACAGCGCGGTGACGCCGTCGTGCACGACGGCGTGGCCCGGCTTCTCGGCGTCGTAGACGACGTCGGTCAGCGCCGGCGTCGAGGTGAAGTAGTGCGCGTGGTCCCCGTGCGGCTCGCCCCACGTGCCGAGGTCCAGCACCTGGAAGCCGCCCGTGGTGGAGACGAGCGCGTGCCGGCCGTCGCCCGCGGGGTTGAGCCGGTTGAAGCCGGCGAGCTCGATGTCGGCGACCTCCTCGAGCGACTGGGCGTCAAGGACGAGGATGCCGCCGTCGTAGGTGACGGCGAGGCGCGGCGTGCGCGACTGCACCTCGGTCGGGGTGGCCGGCTCGGCGGCGGGCTCGCCGGTCGCGTCGTCGGACGGGCCTGCCGGCTCGGTGGTCGAGGCGCACGCCCCGAGCAGGACGAGCGGGAGGGCGAACGCCAGCGCCGTGCCGACGCGACTGGCCTGGGGGCGGATGGACTGCTGCATGGGTCGTGTGCGGGCGCGACGAGTCGCGCCCACTCCTTTCTTCGAGGGTGGTGCCGTCCCGGGCGGCTCAGCCCTGACGGGCCTTGAACCGCGGGTTCTTCTTGTTGATGACGAACGTCTTGCCGCGGCGGCGCACGACGATCGCGCCGTCCTTGTTCTTCAGCGAGCGGAGCGAGGCGCGGACCTTCATCGGTCCTCCTTCTGGCCGTACCGGCGGCGGAACTTCTCGACCCGCCCGGCGGTGTCGACGACGCGCGACGAACCGGTCCAGAACGGGTGGCTCGCGCTCGACACCTCGACGTCCACGACGGGGTAGGTCTTGCCGTCGGTCCACTCGACGGTGGCCGGGGGGCGGCCGGGACCGCCCGGCGCGTCCCCCGCGAGCGTCGAGCGCGTGAGGAACGCGAACCCGGACGACCGGTCGCGAAAGACCACGGGACCGTAGGCGGGATGGATGCCCTGCTTCACGATGTCTCCTTCACCAGCTGGACTTGGTCACGCCGGGCAGCTCTCCGCGGTGCGCCATCTCGCGCAGGCGGATGCGGGAGAGGCCGAACCGGCGCAGGTGTCCGCGCGGACGCCCGTCGACGACGTCCCGGTTGCGCAGGCGCGTGCGGCTCGCGTCGCGTGGCTGGCGGGCCAGCTCGGCGACGGCCGCCGCGCGCTCCTCCGGCGTCGACGTCGGGCTCGCGACCACGCGCTTGAGCTCGGAGCGGCGCTCGGCGTACCGGGCGACGACCTCGCGGCGGCGGGCGTCCGCGGCGATCTTGGACTTCTTGGCCATCAGCGCGTCTCCTTGAACTCGACGTGGCGGCGCACGCGCGGGTCGTACTTGCGCAGCACCATGCGGTCGGGGTCGTTGCGCCGGTTCTTGCGCGTCACGTAGGTGAACCCGGTCCCGGCCGTCGAGACGAGCCGGATGATCGGGCGTACGTCGGTGCGGGCCATCAGACCTTCTCTCCCCGAGCCCGGATCTCGGCGACGACGGCGTCGATCCCCTTGCGGTCGATCGTCTTGATGCCGCGGGCACTCACGCGCAGCGTCACGTGCCGCCCGAGCGTCGGCACCCAGTACCGCTTCTTCTGGACGTTGGGGTCGAACCGGCGCTTGGTCCGCACGTGGGAGTGCGAGATCGAGTGGCCGAAGCCTGGCTCGGTGCCGAGCACCTGGCAGCGGGCGGACATG
>JAPSLQ010000055.1 GCA_031180595.1 Isoptericola sp.
TCGTCGTCCTGACGGTGCTCGTGGCCTGGCCGCTCGTGCAGCTCGTCGTCACGTCGTTCCAGAACTACGGCCGCGAGCAGGCGTTCGGCGCGCCGGCCACCTGGGCCGGGCTCGGCAACTACCGCGCACTGGTCGCTGACCCCGGCTTTTACGCCGTGCTCGTGCGCAGCTTCCTGTTCATGGTCGTGGCCGTGGCGCTGACCATCAGCATCGGCACGCTCGTCGCGCTGCTGCTCGCGCGGCTCGGGCGGCCCCTGCGGTTCCTGCTGTCGGTCGGGCTGCTGCTGGCCTGGGCCATGCCGCCGCTGTCCGCGGTCATGGTGTGGGGCTGGATGTTCGACACGCAGTACGGCGTCGTCAACCACGTCCTGTCCCGCGTCACGGGCGAGAGCTGGCGGGGGCACTCGTGGCTGCTGGACCCCCTGTCGTTCTTCATGGTGCTGGGCATCATCATCGTCTGGGGCGCGGTGCCCTTCGTCGCGTTCTCGATGTACGCGGGGCTCACGCAGGTGCCCGGCGAGGTGCTCGAGGCGGCGCAGATCGACGGCGCGAACGCGCGCCAGCGGTTCTTCCGGATCCAGGTGCCGTACGTGCGCCAGATCCTGGTCATCCTCACCGTGCTGTCGGTGATCTGGGACCTGCGCGTCTTCGCCCAGGTGTACGCGCTGCAGGGGATCGGCGGCCTCTACGAGGACACCTCCACCCTGGGCGTGTGGATCTACCAGGTCGGCACCGCGTCGGGCGACTACGGGATGTCCGCGGCGGCCGCCATCGTCATGGTGGTCATCATGCTGGCCGTGTCGGCCTACTACGTGCGCGAGACGCTCAAGGAGGAGGACTGACATGGCGGCCACGACCTCCCCGGCGCTCGCCACGGCGGCACGCCCCGGTGCGACCGCACCCGCGCCGAGGCGCCGGCCCCGGGTGCGCCCGGCGCGCCGTGCCGCGAACCTCGGCTACGGCGCGATCGCCGTCGTGCTGTTCCTGCTCTGGTCCTTCCCGGTCTACTGGATGGTCCAGTCGTCGTTCCTGCCGTCGAACCTGGTCCGCGCGGCCGAGCCCACGTTCTTCCCCGGCGGGGACTTCACGCTCCGGAACTACGAGTCGGCCATGTTCGGCCAGGAGCGGGCCCCGTTCCTGCCCGCGCTCGAGCAGTCGCTCAAGGTCACGTTCCTCACGCTCGTGATCGCGATGGTGCTCGCGTTCCTCGCCTCGATCGCGCTCTCGCGCTACCGGTTCCGCGGCCGGCGCGCGTTCATCGTCTCGCTGCTGGTGGTCCAGATGATCCCGGGCGAGGCCATGCTCCTGACCTACTTCCGGATCGTCGACGGCTGGCAGCTGCTCAACACCGTCGCCGGGCTGACGATCCTGTACGTGATGAGCGTGCTGCCGTTCAGCATCTGGATGCTGCGCGGGTTCGTGTCGTCGGTGCCGGCCGACCTGGAGGAGGCCGCGATGGTCGACGGCTGCTCGCGCAACGGGGCGTTCTGGCGCATCACGTTCCCGCTGCTCGCGCCGGGCCTGGTCTCCACGAGCATCTTCGCGTTCATCCAGGCGTGGAACGAGTTCGTGCTCGCCCTGGTGATCATGTCCCGGCCCGAGTCGATGACCCTCACCGTGTGGCTGCGGACCTTCCAGCAGGCCACGAAGGCCACGGACTACGGTGGCCTCATGGCCGGATCAGTCCTCGTCTCCATCCCGGTGATCGTCTTCTTCCTCGTGGTCCGCGGCCGGATGACGGGCGGCCTCGTCTCGGGTGCGGTGAAGGGCTGACGTGAACCGTCCCGCAGACCTCGCCGTCGGTGTCGACATCGGTGGCACCAAGACCCTTGCCGTCCTCCTGGGCCCCGACGGCGCCGTGGTAGCCCAGGACCGGACCCCGACCGAGACCGGAGCGCGGGGGGTCGTCGACGGCGCCGCCCGCGCGGCGCGCGCCGTCGCCGGGCAGGCCGGGGTGGGCCTCGAGCGGGTCGCGGCCGTCGGGGTCGGGATCCCGGGCCTCGTCGACCCCGGCCTGGGCACCGTGCGGCACGCCGTCAACCTGGGCGTCGACGGCGGCCCGCTGCCGCTGGTCGCCGAGCTGTCGCGCGCGCTCGACGGCGTGCGGGTCGCGATCGAGAACGACCTCAACGTCGCGGCGCTCGGTGCCGCCCACCTGGCCGGACGGGAGACGGGCGAGGTCGTGGACCTCGCCTTCCTCGCGCTCGGGACGGGCCTGGCCGCCGGTCTCGTGCTCGACGGGCGGCTGCGGCGCGGGGCGCGCGGCGCGGCGGGGGAGATCGGCCACGTGCCGGTCGACCCGGCCGGCCCGGTGTGCCCGTGCGGGCAGCGCGGCTGCCTCGAGCTGTACGCGTCGGGCACGGCGGTCCGCGCCCTGTGGCCGGGGGCCCCGGGGGTCCCGGCGCCCGTGGCGCTGTTCAAGGCGGCTGCGGCCGGTGACCCGGAGGCCGTGGCGGCACGCGCCCGCTACGCGTCGGCCGTCGCGGCCGCGGTGCGCATGCTCGTGCTCACCGTCGACGTGCGGGAGGTCGTCCTCGGGGGCGGCGTCGCGGCGCTCGGCGAGCCGCTCCTCGACGCCGTGCGCGACGCTCTCGCGGCCGCCTCGGCGGGGTCCGCGTTCCTCACCTCCCTGCGCCTGCCGGAGAGGGTGCGGCTCGCGCCGGGTAGCGTGCCCGTCGGGGCGGTGGGTGCCGCCGTCCTCGGCCGCCAGGTGCCGCAGCCCGCCGTCGAACCCCTCCGCACGAGGTAGCGCGCTCCTCGCCGAGGTAGCGCTCCTCCCGCCGAGGTAGCGCGCGTCGTCGCGAGGTAGCGCCACGGAAGAACTGGAGTCCCCATGGAAGTTGTCATCGCTCCCGCCGAGCGGCTCGCGGCGCTCGCGGCCGACGCGATCGAGGCGCTGCTGCGCGCCACGCCCGACGCCGTGCTCGGCCTGGCCACCGGCTCGAGCCCGCTCGCGGTGTACGACGAGCTCGCGCGGCGCCACCGCGAGTCCGGCCTGTCGTTCGCGCGTGCGCGCGGGTTCCTGCTCGACGAGTACGTGGGCCTGCCGCCCGACCACCCGCAGCGGTACCGCAACGTCATCGAGACCGAGATCGCCTCGCGCGTCGACTGGCCGGCCGACCAGGTGCAGGGCCCGGACGGGCTCGCCGCCGACATCCCGGCCGCCTGCGTCGCCTACGAGCGGGACATCGCGGACGCCGGGGGAGTGGACCTCCAGCTGCTCGGCATCGGTACCGACGGGCACATCGCGTTCAACGAGCCCGGCTCGTCCCTCGCCTCGCGCACCCGGATCAAGACGCTGACCCGGCAGACCCGCCTCGACAACGCGCGGTTCTTCGACGACGACGTCGACCAGGTGCCCACGCACTGCCTCACGCAGGGCCTCGGAACGATCATGGAGGCCCGCCACCTCGTGCTGCTCGCCACCGGCCGGCACAAGGCCGAGGCCGTGCACCAGCTCGTCGAGGGACCCGTCTCCGCGATGTGGCCCGGCACCGTCATGCAGCTGCACCCGCACGCGACGGTGCTGGTGGACGACGCCGCGGCGTCACGCCTGCAGCTCGCTGACTACTACCGGCAGACGTACGCCAGCAAGCCGGAGTGGCAGGGGCTCTGACGGCTCCCCCCGCGAGCGCGACGGTGTGCGACCTCGCAGAGGGTGTCGGTAGGTGCGTCGTAGACTGCCGGTCATGAGCGATCCCCTCTCGTCCCCGCTGTCGCAGCCGCCCGCGGACCCGCACGAGCCGGGTGCGGGGACGAGCGTCCTGGAGCGTCCGGAGACCCGCGAGCAGACGGCGGAACCGGGCGACCACGAGCGCTTCGCGCACTACGTGCGCAAGGAGAAGATCATGGAGTCGGCCATGACCGGCAAGCCCGTGATCGCGCTCTGCGGCAAGGTCTGGGTGCCGGGCCGTGACCCGTCGAAGTTCCCGGTCTGCCCGGTGTGCAAGGAGATCTACGACGGCCTTCGTGAGCCGCAGGACGGCGAGGGCGACTCCGGCAAGTGACCGCGCGGCCGCTTCCCGAGTCCGAGTCCGTCGATCTCTTCACCGCCACCGAGGAACCCCCGCAGCGGCTGCCGCAGTCGCCGTCGTCGTCCGCCGCGTCCCAGCTGAGCCCCGCGTTCCCGCGCCGCGCACCGTGGGGGACGGCGTCGAACCTGCGCGCGTGGCAGGCCGAGGCGCTCGCCCTCTACCACGAGCGCTCGCCCCGGGACTTCCTCGCCGTCGCCACGCCGGGCGCCGGTAAGACGACGTTCGCCCTGCGCGTCGCGACCGAGCTGCTCGAGTCCGGCGTCGTGCGGCGCGTGACCGTCGTGGCGCCGACGGAGCACCTCAAGCACCAGTGGGCCGACGCCGCGGCGCGCGTGGGCATCCGGATCGACCCGTCGTTCAAGAACAGCCAGGGCCGCCACGGCTCCCACTACGACGGCGTCGCCCTCACGTACGCCCAGGTCGCGGCCAAGCCGGCGCTGCACCGCGCCCGCACCGAGGCCGCGCGCACCCTCGTGATCCTCGACGAGGTGCACCACGCGGGTGACGCGCTGAGCTGGGGCGAGGCCGTGCGCGACGCGTTCGAGGGCGCGACGCGCCGGCTCGCGCTCACGGGCACGCCGTTCCGCTCGGACACGGCGCCGATCCCGTTCGTCACCTACGAGCCGGACCCGGACGGCGTGCGCCGCTCCAAGGCGGACTACACCTACGGCTACGGCGACGCGCTGCGCGACCACGTCGTGCGCCCGGTGCTCTTCATGACGTACTCGGGCCAGATGCGCTGGCGCACCCGCGCGGGCGACGAGGTCAGCGCCCGCCTCGGCGAGGCGATGACCAAGGACATGCACGCCCAGGCCTGGCGCACCGCGCTCGACCCCAACGGCGAGTGGATCCCGTCGGTCCTCGCCGCGGCCGACAAGCGCCTCGCCGAGATGCGTCGCGCCGTGCCCGACGCCGGCGGCCTGGTCATCGCGTCCGACCAGTCCGACGCGCGCGCCTACGCCGGTCACCTCGCGAGGCTCACGGGGGAGAGCCCGACCGTCGTGCTCTCGGACGACGACGGCGCGAGCGCCCGCATCGACGAGTTCGCCGCCGGGACGCAGCGGTGGATGGTCGCGGTCCGGATGGTGTCCGAGGGCGTCGACGTCCCGCGCCTCGCCGTCGGCGTGTACGCGACCAGCACGTCCACCCCGCTGTTCTTCGCGCAGGCGGTCGGACGCTTCGTCCGCGCGCGCAAGCGCGGCGAGACGGCGTCGGTGTTCCTGCCGAGCGTCCCGCTGCTCCTGGAGCTCGCGAACGGCATGGAGATCGAGCGCGACCACGCGCTCGACCGGCCGCAGACCGCCGAGGAGCAGGGGATCGACTACGACCCCGAGGCGGCGCTGCTGGAGGCGGCCAACCGCGAGGAGAAGGCCTCCGGCGAGCTCGAGGGCAGCTTCCAGGCGCTCGAGGCCCAGGCGTCGTTCGACCGGGTGCTGTTCGACGGCGGCGAGTTCGGCACGGGCGCCGACGTCGGGTCGGCCGAGGAGCTCGACTTCCTCGGCCTCCCCGGGCTGCTCGAGGCCGACCAGGTCACGACGTTGCTGCGGCAGCGACAGGCGGAGCACCTGCGGGGCCGTGGCGGTGCGACGTCGGGCGAGGCCGCGCTCGAGCGCTCGGAGGCCGAGCACCGCCGGGCCGCGGAGCTGCGCAAGGAGCTGTCCAAGCTCGTCTCGGCGTGGGCGCGCAAGTCCGGCCGCCCGCACGGGTCGGTGCACACGGAGCTGCGCCGCCGCTGCGGCGGCCCCGAGGTGCCGCTCGCGACGGCGGAGCAGCTGCAGGCGCGCGTCGAGATGGTGCGCGGCTGGTTCGTCGGCAAGCGCTGAGGCCGGCCGCCGGGCTCGCCCGGTGCCGGGCGACCGCGGTGCCGGGGCGGCGGTGTCAGGCAGGCGGTGTAGGCGGGCGGTGTCAGGCCGGCGGCTCGGGCAGCCAGGTGAACCAGCCGTCGTCGGGTGCCTCGTCGAGACGGCGCACCTCGGCACGGCCCAGGACGCCGGCGTCCACGAGGCCGCGGGCGACGACCGCGGCGACGGCCGCCGCGCCCCGCGGCCTGAAGTGCGTGTTGTCCTCCAGGTCCTGGCTGATGTTGAAGCACGCCCTGCTCTCGTCCGGTCCCAGCGCCTGCCACAGGTCGAGCGTCGCCCGTTGCACGTCCACGAGCGGGACGTCGCGCTCGGCCGCCAGGGCCCGCATCGCGTCGGGGTACTCGCCGTGGCTCTCGAGCGCCTTGCCGCCGTCGTCGAACCTGCGGCGCTCGGCCGGGGTCGCGAGCACGGGCACGGCACCTCGGTCCCGGGCGGCCGAGACGTAGCCGGCCAGGTGCTGCCGGTACGTCGACCAGGGCTCGGTGTACCGCGAGGGGTCCTCGGACTTCCCGTCGTTGTGGCCGAACTGGATCACGAGGACGTCGCCGGTCGCGATCGCGGCCAGGACCGGCTCGAGCCGGCCCTCGTCGACGAAGCTCTTCGAGCTGCGCCCGTTGCGCGCGTGGTTCTCGACCGCGATCCCGGGCGCGAGGTAGAACGGCAGGGCCATGCCCCAACCCGTCTCCGGCCGTGCGTCGAGCGCCTTGGGAGCGGCGGTGGAGTCCCCCACGATGAAGACGCGGCGGGTGCGGGACGTGTCCATGGCGTCGATGCCCTTCTCGTACGGAGCGCCCGGCCCGACGTCGGGAAGCGCTTGCCGACGACGTTACCGGGCGGCGCCGGCGCGCGGCAACGCCGCGCGCCTCAGTCCAGCGTCACCTCGACGGTCGGGATGGCGGGATCGCCGGCCGAGAGCCGACGGCCGCCCCGCGGCAGCTCGGCGCGCGCGGTGCGGTGGTGCTTGACCGCGTTCTGGACGCCGTAGGCGCCGACCCAGCGCGAGTCGACCGCGCCGTCGACCACGAGGGGGACGTGCAGCGGGCGGAGCGTCCCGTCCGCGACGGCGGCCTCCTCGGGTGTCCAGGCGACGACGCGCTCGTCGGGCCCGGTGATGACGACCTCCTCCGTCGCGCGCCCGTCCGGGCCGAGCCGCCGGCCGGCGACCTTGCGCCCGCCCTGGCTCGACTTCTTCGTCGAGGCCTTCGCGACCGGCTGCAGCACCCCCGAGGAGTCGGCACGCGCGACGAGCTTGTAGACCATGCCGCACGTCGGCGCGCCGGAACCTGTCACGAGCGAGGTGCCGACGCCGTACACGTCCACCGGGACCGCGGCGAGCGAGGCGATCGCGTACTCGTCGAGGTCGGAGGTCACCACGATCCTGGTGCCCGTGGCACCGAGCTCGTCGAGCTGCTGGCGGACCTCGACGGCGAGCGAGCCGAGGTCGCCCGAGTCGAGGCGCACGGCCCCGAGCGAGGTCCCGGCGGCGGCCACCGCGTTCTCGACGCCGCGCCGAACGTCGTACGTGTCGACGAGCAGCGTCGTGCCGGTCCCGTGCGACGCGACCTGTGACGCGAAGGCGGACGGCTCGTCGTCGTGCAGCAGCGTGAACGCGTGCGCGGCCGTGCCGATCGTGTCGAGCCCGTAGCGGAACCCGGCCTCGAGGTTGGACGTGCCGGCGAACCCCGCGATGACGGCGGCACGCGCCGCGGCGACGGCCGCCTGCTCGTGGGCGCGTCGCGACCCCATCTCGAGACACGGCCGGTCGACGGCGGCGCTGGTCATGCGCGACGCCGCCGAGGCGACCGCGGAGTCGTAGTTGAGGATCGACAGCACGAGCGTCTCGAGCAGCACGGCCTCGGCGAAGGTGCCCTCGACCTGCATCAGCGGCGAGCCGGGGAAGAACATCTCGCCCTCGGCGTAGCCCTGGATGGTCCCCGTGAACCGGTAGCCGGACAGGAAGTCGAGCGTCCGGTCGTCGACGACGCGGGTGCGCTCGAGGAACGCCAGCTCGGCGTCGTCGAACCGGAAGTGCGGGAGCGCTTCCAGGACACGTCCCGTCCCTGCCAGCACCCCGTAGCGACGGCCGGCCGGGAGCCGACGCGTGAAGACCTCGAAGACGCAGTGGCGGTGCGCCGTGCCGTCGGCCAGCGCGGCCTGGAGCATGGTCAGCTCGTACCGGTCGGTGAGCAGCGCCAGCGACGGGCGCAGCGTCGGCTTCGGTGCTGCGGGCAGGGAGACGGGCAGTGCGGCCGGGACGGAGGTCGGGGCGTCGGCGCCCCGGGTCGCGTCGGTCATGGGGAACACCGTAGAGCCCGCGGACCGGTCAGGCAGGTCGAGCCCGCGTGGTGGGCAGGCACGCATAGGCTGGGAGGGTGAGTGCGACGACCAGACCGATGCTCTCGACCCTGGCCGACGCCGGGACCGCCACCGAGGAGGAGACCCGCACCGACGCGCAGACGGACACGGTGCCGGGCCTGGCCGACCCCTGGGTCACCATCGTGTGGAACGACCCCGTGAACCTCATGTCCTACGTGAGCTACGTCTTCGAGAGCTACTTCGGCTACCCGCCCGCGAAGGCGAGGAAGCTCATGCTGCAGGTCCACCACGACGGCCGGGCGGTCGTGTCGTCCGGGCCGCGCGAGCGCATGGAGGTCGACGTCCAGGCGATGCACGGCTACGGCCTGTGGGCCACGCTGCAGCAGTCGGGCCAGGGCGCCGCCGCGGGCGCCGGCGGCGCGGAAGGAGGTGCGGCATGACCCCGTTCCGCTCGACCCCTGACGGTTACGTCGCGCGCTGGGAGGCGGTGGAGCGGCACGTGCTCGCCCGCGTCGCGCGCGACGTCGCCGAGCTGGTCCGCGCCGAGTCGGGCGTCGGGCCCGACGTCGAGGCCGGCGCCGGGATCGCGTTCACGGGAGTCGGTCGCGTGCCGCACGACCCCGCGGTGCAGCGGCTGCTGCCCGACGCGCACAAGGAGGACCCGGACGTGGCGGCCGACTTCCGGCACCTCACCCAGACCGACCTCGCCGCCGCGAAGATCGCCCGCCTCGAGGCGTTCGCCGACGCGCTCGACCCCGCGCAGGCCGCTTCGCGCGTCCTCGACGGCGAGCTCGACGAGCAGGACTGGGCGGAGGACGCCCAGGTCGTCGTGGCGCGCGACGACGCGCAGGCGTTCGCCGGCGCGCTGACCGACGTGCGGATCGTGCTCGCCGAGCGCCTCGGGCTCGACGACGACGACGCCGTCGAGCAGCTGCACGACGAGGTCATCGCCGGTGTCGCGGGCGACGAGCTCGACGAGACCGACGACGTGGACGGAACCGACGACGCAGGCGACCCGACCGCCGTCGACGGCGAGCAGCGCCGGTACTGGGGCGGGGTGTTCGTCGCGGCCGGGTTCGCGCAGGAGTCGCTCGTCGACGAGATGCTCGCCGACCTGCGCGCCCGGCGCGGCTGAGTCACCGCACGCGCTCGACCACGACGTCGCCGTCCTCGAGCGCGACGAGCTCCTCCAGGGGCGCGGTGAAGGTCCCGAGGTGGATCACCCCGTCGTGGAACCGGGCGCCGCTGGCGTCGTAGTAGAACCCGAGATTGCCCCAGGGGGCGAAGTAGATGAGGTCGCCGTCGCGCGGCCGCGAGCCCGTGACGTCCGTGGTGTCCAGGGGGCGGGGGAGGTAGGCGATCTTCTCGCTGCCCGCGTACTCCTCGACGTCGAGCGTGAGCGGGAGCATCGACAGGAGGTCGCGCGTGGCTGCGTTCTCGGCGGCGATGGTGACGTCGACCGAGCTGTCGCCCGCGGTGAACCGGACCACCGACCCGGAGACCGAGCCCGTGTCGCGGTCGGTGTCGCGGTCGGTGTCGCGGTCCGGGGCGTCGCGCGGAGCCGACGACGACGGCGCAGGTGTTCGCGTGCCCGCGGGCGCGGGCCCGGGCCCGTCCGCCGTCGGCGCTCCGGGCGAGGTGCATCCGAGCAGCGCGAGCGCCGCTATCGACGTGGCGGTCGTGACAAGGGCACGGCGCACGGTCCTCACCCCTCGAGCTGGTCGGCGTACTCGCGGAACGAGCCCGGCCGGGCATGCATCGCCCACAGCGTCCCGGCCAGGACGTCCGGGTCGTGCGTCGGGTGACCGGGCGTGATCGCGCCCGGGATGATGAGCTGGCGGACCTGCACGCCGGTGCCGGTGAGCGTCGTGTGCAGCATCTGGGCGTACGCGGTCTCGGCCGCGAACGCGACCGACGTACCGGCGACGGCGTGGTTCGGCCGGACGGCGCTGCCGCCGTTGACGAACAGCAAGCTGCCTGCGCCGCGCTCCTGCATCCCCGGCAGCACCGCCCCGACCGCGGCGCGCGGGCCGAGCACCGACAGCTCGAACGCCGCGACGAGGTCGTCGCGCGACGTCTCGAGGACCGGGCGCAGCGACGTGCGGGCCGGTACCGGGCTGAAGCTCAGCACGTCCACCGGGCCGAGCTCGGAGGCCGCTCGCGCGAGCGCGGCCGCCAGCGCCGCACCGTCGCGCACGTCCGCCGCGTACCCGCGGGCCGCGACGCCGGCCTCCCCGAGCTCCGACGCGAGCGCGTCGAGCCTGGCCTGGGTGCGTGCGACGAGCGCGACGCGGAACCCCTCGGCGCCGAACCTGCGGGCCACGGCGGCGCCGAGCCCCGTCCCGGCGCCGACGACGGCGATGGTGGGCATCGTGGTCTCCTTCGGGATCACGGGGTGAGCAGGACCTTGATCGCGCTGCGCTCGTCCATGGCCTTGTAGCCCTCGGCCGCCTCCTCGAGCGGCAGGACCAGGTCGAACACCTTGCCGGGGTCGATCTCACGGCGCCAGATGAGGTCGACGAGCTCGGGCAGGAAGCGGCGCACCGGGGCAGGTCCGCCGTGCAGGTGCACGCCCGAGAAGAACAGCTCCTGGCCGTCGAGCGCGACGTCGTGCGAGACGCCCACGTACCCGACGTGACCGCCGGGCCGTGTCGAGCGGATCGCCTGCATCATCGCCTCCTGGGTGCCGACGGCCTCGATGACGCTGTGCGCGCCCAGCCCGCCGGTGAGCGCCCTGATCTTGGCGACGCCCTCGTCGCCGCGCTCGGTGACGACGTCGGTGGCGCCGAACTCCCGCGCCAGGGCCTGGCGGTCGGCGTGACGGCTCATGGCGATGATGCGCTCCGCGCCGAGCTGCCGGGCGGCGAGCACGCCGAGCAGGCCGACGGCGCCGTCGCCGACCACGGCGACGGTCTTGCCGGGACCGACCTCGGCCGCGACGGCGGCGAACCAGCCGGTACCGAGCACGTCGGACGCCGCGAGCAGCGACGGGACCAGGTCGGCGTCGGGCTGACCGGGAGTCGCGACGAGCGTGCCGTCGGCCAGGGGGACGCGCACGAGCTCCGACTGGGCACCCGTGGCGGCACCGGGCTGCCTCTGGACGCAGTGCGTCTGGTACCCGGCCCGGCAGATCTCGCACGTGTTGTCGGAGGCGAAGAACGTGCCGACGACGAAGTCGCCGACGGTGACGTCCGTGACGTCCGAGCCGACCTGCTCGACGACGCCGACGTACTCATGGCCCATCGGGGCGGGGGTCGCCGCGAGGTCCTCCTGTCCGCGCCACGGCCACAGGTCCGAGCCGCAGATGCAGGCAGCCGTGACACGGACGATCGCGTCCGTCTGCTGGACGATCGTCGGGTCCTCGCGCTCGGTGACGCGCACGTCTCCGGGGCCGTACATGAGTGCTCCGCGCATGGAGGGTCTCCTTCGGTTCTGGTGGGTGGTCAGGTGTGTGCCGGATCGATCAGGGCGATCTCGACGGTGCGTGCCGGGAGGTCACGGCGCCGCAGCAGGCTGAGCGCGGCGATCGCCAGAATCATCGACGTCGCGGTGACGATGCCGAGCGGCAGCATCATCGCGTCGCCGGCGGCGCCGACGAGCGGCGCCGCGACGCCGCCGATCGCGAAGCGTGCGGTGCCGAGCACGGCCGAAGCGGTGCCCGCGATGTGCGGGTAGCCCTCGAGCGCGAGCGTCGTCGTCGGCGGGGTGGTGACCGCGACGCCGCTCACCATGACGAACAGCGAGGCGACGACGACGGCGAGCGGGCCGCCGACGAGCCCGACGCCGAGCAGCCCGAGTGCGCCGAGCAAGCACATGGCGAGTCCCACGCGGAGTGTGGCGTGCACGCTCCACCGCTCCGACCAGCGTCCGGCGAGGTGGCCGAACACCATGAACCCCGCCGAGTTGAGTCCGAAGGCCAGGGCGTAGCCCTGGGGGGTCAGCCCGTAGACGCCCTGGAGCACGTAGGTGGCGCCGCTGAGGTAGGCGAACAGCGCCGCCCCGGTCAGGCCGGCGACGAGCACGACGCCGAGGAACCTGCGGTCGGCGAAGAGCGCGCGGAAGTCGCGGGCCGTACGGGCGAGGCCGCCGGACGTGCGGCGATCGGGCGGCAGCGTCTCACGGGCGACGCGGGCCACGGCCAGCAGGATCCCGGCACCGGTCAGCGCCAGGAAGACGAAGAGGCCGCGCCAGTCGGTGAACCGCGCGAGCTGGCCGCCGAGCAACGGCCCGACGACCGCCGCCAGACCGCTGAGCACGGTCACCCGCCCGTAGTAGCGGATGAGCCGCCCGCCGGAGTACAGGTCGCGCCCCGCCGCTTGGGCGATCACGATCCCGACGCCACCGGCGAGCCCCTGGACGAAGCGGGCGGGGACGAGCAGCTCGATGCTCGGGCTGAGCGCGCAGAGCGCGGACGTGACGACGTACGCCACGACGCCGACGAGCAGCGGGGTGCGGCGTCCGTACCGGTCGGACACGGGTCCGGTGAGGAGCTGGCCCAGGGCGAGCCCGAGCAGGCACGCGGTGATGGTCAGCTGGGCTCCCGACGGCGCGGCGCCGAGCTCGGTCGTGAGGGCGGGCAGCACCGGCAGGTACAGGTCCATCGAGATCGGCCCGAAGACGGTGAGCAGGAGCAGCACGGTGGGCAGCGCCCGACCGCGCGCGGGCGCCGCGGTTGCCGGAGTGGCGGGCGAGGGGTGCGTCGTGGTCTCCATGTCGCGTCCCAGTCAACGTGCGTGCGGGGGACCGGGGGAGTCCCTGGTGGGAGGTGTACCGACAGGGCACCTCTCGCGCGCGGTCGCCGACCTACGCTGGCCGCATGGACCACCGAGCCGAGGTGCGCGAGTTCCTGATGTCGAGGCGCGCCAAGGTCACGCCCGACCGGGCGGGCATCCCCGCCGGGCCGAACCGACGCGTCGCGGGGCTGCGGCGCTCCGAGGTGGCCGACCTGGCGGGCGTGAGCGTCGAGTACTACGCCAAGCTCGAACGCGGCGCGATCGCCGGCGCGTCGGCCGCGGTGCTCGACGCGATCGCCCAGGCGCTGCAGCTCGACGACACCGAGCGTGCGCACCTGCTCGACCTGGCCCGCGCCGCCGACGGCATCCCGGCGTCGGGACGCCGTCGCCGCCGCGCCGCACGCTCCGCGCAGCCGCGCCCGAGCCTGCAGCGGGCGCTCGACGCGATCGTCGACGGCGTCGCCGTCGTGCGCAACCAGCAGCAGGACCTGCTCGCCACGAACGCGCTCGGGCGCGCCTTCTACTCGCCGCTGATCGGCGACGGCGGGCGCACGCCCAACTTCGCCCGCTTCCAGTTCCTCGACCCGGCGTCCCGCGACTTCTACCCCGACTGGGAGCTCCTCGCGGAGATGTGCGTCGCGGTCATGCGGGCCGAGGCGGGGCGCGACCCCCACGACCGCGGCCTGCAGGACCTCGTGGGCGAGCTGTCGACCCGCAGCGAGACGTTCCGCCGGCTCTGGGGCGCTCACGACGTGCGCACGCACGGGTCGGGCACCAAGCGATTCCGCCACCCGCTGGTCGGCGACCTCGTCCTGACGTACGAGGAGCTGGCGATCACGGCTGAGCCGGGCCAGGTGCTCCTGGTCTACACCGCCGAGCCGGGGTCGTCCTCTGCCGAGCGTCTGAGGCTGCTCGCCTCGTGGGCGAAGACCCAGGAGCTGGCGGCCGGGGGCCCCGCCGCGAGCCGGTGACCTGCCCACGTGTGGTTCGCGCCACCCGTGTCCCTGGTCACGTCACCGGGTTCTGACGCGCCGTCACCGATAGGCTGCCAGCCGTGAACGACGCCCCCATCGGGATCTTCGACAGCGGGGTCGGCGGACTCACCGTCGCCCGCGCGATCCTCGACCAGCTTCCCCACGAGCAGCTGCTCTACATCGGGGACACGGCGAACAGTCCGTACGGACCCAAGCCGCTCGCCGCCGTGCGTGCGATGGCTCTCGCGGTCATGGACCGGCTGGTCGACGACGGCGTGAAGATGCTCGTCATCGCCTGCAACTCGGCGTCGTCGGTCGCGCTGCGCGACGCGCGCGAGCGCTACACGGTCCGTCGCGGCATCCCCGTGGTCGAGGTGGTCCTCCCCGCCGCCCGCCGGGCGGTGCTGACGTCGCGCACGGGCCGCATCGGCGTCGTCGCGACCAAGGCCACCGTCGACTCGCGCGCCTACGACGACGCGTTCCACGTCACGCCGGGCCTGCAGGTCACGAGCCAGGCGTGCCCGGAGTTCGTCCGACTGGCCGAGGAGGGGACGACGTCGGGACCCGAGGCGCTGGCGATCGCGCACGAGTACCTGGAGCCGCTCAAGGCGGCCGGCGTGGACACGCTCGTGCTCGGCTGCACCCACTACCCGCTGCTCACCGGCGTCATCTCGTACGTCATGGGCGAGGACGTGACGCTCGTGTCGAGCGCGGAGGAGACGGCCAAGGACGTGTACCGCAACCTCGTCGAGCACGACCTCGAGCGCTCGCCCGACGTCGGGCCGCCGGCCCACCGCTTCCTCGCCACGGGCAGCCCGGCACCGTTCCAGCAGCTCGCGCGCCGCTTCCTCGGTCCCGAGGTGACGCTGGTGGGAGCGGCATGAGGCTCGTGACCGTCGGCGTCTCGGGCTCGTTCCCGGGGCCGGACTCACCCGCCTCGACGTACCTCGTGCAGGGGCACGACGGCGAGCGCGAGTGGAACGTCGTGCTCGACCTGGGCAACGGCGGCCTCGGCGCGCTGCAGCGGCACGTCGACCCGGCCGACGTCGACGCCGTGGGGCTCTCGCACCTGCACCCCGACCACAGCGCCGACCTCTCGGGGCTGTACGTCTACCTGCGGTACCACCCGGTGCGCGGGAGCGCCCGCACCGGCGTCCCGCGAGGGCTGCCCGTGTACGGGCCGTCGGGCACGCGGGAGCGGGCGGCGGCCATGTACGGGCTGGAGCCCGGCGAGACGATGGACGCCGAGTACGACTTCCGGACCTGGCGGTCCGGGTCGTCCGTGCGGGTGGGCCCGCTCACGCTCGAGCCGTTCGAGGTGTTCCACCCCGTGGAGGCGTACGGGATCAAGGTCACCGGCCCGTCGTCCCTGCGCCCCGGGGAGACGGCGACGCTGGTGTTCTCGGGCGACACCGACCACTGCGAGTCGCTCGTCGAGGCGTCGCGCGACGTCGACCTGCTGCTGTGCGAGGCCGCGTTCCAGGAGGGCCGCGACGACGTCGTCGAGCGCGGCATCCACCTCACCGGCCGGCGCGCCGGCAAGGTCGCGGCGTCCGCCGGGGCACGGCGGCTGCTGCTCACGCACCTGACGGCGTGGAGCGACCCGGGGGTCGCGCTCGCCGAGGCGCGCGAGCAGTACACCGGACCGCTCGAGGCCGCCGTGCCCGGCGGCGTCTACGAGCTGTGACCCGCGGGAGGGACCCGATCGTGCGCAACCGGGTGTGGCCCGCCGTCGTCGCCGACGTCGTGTGCGTGCTCGTGTTCACGCTCGTCGGCACCGCGTCCCACGCGACCGCGGGCTCGGCCGGTCACGTCGCGCTCGTGACCCTGCCGTTCCTCGTGGGGCTCGCCGCCGGGTGGCTCGCCTCCCGCGCGTGGCGCGCCCCGGCGAGCCCGTGGCCGACCGGCGTCGCGGTCTGGTTCTCGACCGTCGCGCTCGGCCTGCTGCTGCGGCCCCTGGCCGGTGGCGGGTTCGCGTGGAGCTTCGCGGTCGTGACGGCCGGGTTCCTCGCGGCGACGATGCTCGGCTGGCGCATGCTGGCCGGCCTGCTCACCCGCCGCACCGCCGCCCGCTGAGGTCCCTCGTCGCCGAGGCACGGATCAAGGCGACGACACGCCCGGGTGTGCCCTTGACCAGGGAAACCGCG
>JAPSLQ010000311.1 GCA_031180595.1 Isoptericola sp.
TCACCCAGACCGTCGGGTACGGGGTCCTGCTCTACGCGCTCCCGGTGCTGCTGGTGCCGGTGTCGGAGTCGTTGCGGGTGCCCACCGTGGTGACCGCGGGGGCCGCGACCACCTCGCTGGTGGTCGCGGCCCTCGCCGCCGTACCGGTCGGACGATGGCTCGACCGCCGCGGCGGGCGTGCCCTCATGACGTCCGGGTCGCTCGTCGGGGCCGCGGCCGTGGTCGCCTGGTCCCGGGCCACCACGCCGCTCGAGCTGTACCTCGCGCTGGGACTCGTCGGACTGGCGCTCGCCGCGTCGACCTACGAGGCGGCGTTCGCCGTCCTGGTGTCGACGATCGACGATCCCGCCGACCGGCGCCGTGCCATGCTCGCGGTGACCCTCGTCGCGGGTCTCGCCTCGAGCATCTTCTTCCCCCTCACCGGCCTGCTCGCCGACCGCCTCGGCTGGCGTGAGGCGCTCGTGTGCCTCGCGTGCCTGCTCGCGGTGGTCGCCGTGCCGGGGCACGCGCTCGCCGTCCCCCGCGGCCGTCCGCCCCGGCCCGGCGCGTCCCGGTCGGGCGCCGCCGTCGGTGCCGGTGTCGGCGTCCGTGTGGCTCTGCGAGACCCCGGCTTCTGGTGGGCCACCGTCGCATTCGTCGCGCAGACGGTCGCGGTCTCGGCCGTGGGCACCTTGCTCGTATCCCACCTCGTCGCCGCCGGCCACGCGGCGACGGTCGCGGCGACCGTCTCGGGCCTGCTCGGAGTGCTCTCGGTGGCGGGCCGGGTCGTGTTCACCGGGGTGTCGGCGCGCCTCGGCGTCGCGACGGTCACGGCAGTCGTCTTCGCCGTCCAGGGGACCGGCGCGCTCGCGATGCCCTACGCGGGCACGCTGAGCGGTGCAGTGGCGTGCGTGGTCGCGTTCGGCCTGGGCTTCGGGGTCGCGACGATCGCGAAGCCCGCGTTCCTCCTCGAGCGCTACGGCACCCTCCGGTACGCGACGATCGCGGCGGCGATGGCCGCGCCGCTGGCCCTGGCACGCGCCGGTGCCCCGCTCGCGGCCGCCGCCGTCGGCGACCCGCTCTTCCTCACGTGGTCCGGCGCGGCCTGCCTCCTGGCCGCGGTCCTGCTCGTCGTCGCCGCCCGTCAGCCGGTGGCGGCGGTCCGTTCCCGCCGCAGGCGGACGGCCCGGATCGTGAGCCCGACGGCGAGCACGCCGAGCCCGGCGAGCACGGCGGCCAGGGGGAGCGTCGCGACGAGCACGAGGCACGCGGCCAGGCCGAGGCCCTGGAGCCACCGCGGGTAGAGGCGGTGCTCGCCGGTCTGCGTCCAGGCCGACGCGTTGGCGACCGCGTAGTACAGCAGCACGCCGAACGAGGAGAAGCCGATCGCGCCGCGCAGGTCGACGGTCGCCACGAGCACGCACACCGCGACGGCGACCACGACCTCGGCGCGGTGCGGCACCGAGAATCGCGGGTGCACGGCGGACAGCGCGCGCGGCAGGTCGCCCTCGCGGGCCATGGCGAGGGTCGTGCGGCCGACGCCGGCGACGAGCGCGAGCAGGGCGCCGAGCGACGCGGCGGCCGCGCCGACCCGGACCACGACCCCCGCCCAGGGTGAGCCCTCGACGGCGGCCGCGAGCGGTGTCGCCGTCCCGCCGACGCCGGACAGCCCCAGCGCCGCGAGCAGCGTCACCGCGACGACCGCGTACACGACCATGGTGCCGCCGAGCGCGCCGACGATCGCGCGGGGGATCGTCTGGCGCGGCTCGCGCACCTCCTCACCCAGCGTCGCGATGCGCGCGTACCCGGCGAACGCGAAGAACAGCAGGCCCGCCGCCTGGAGCACGCCGTACCAGCCCGCCGGGCCGCCGAGGAAGCCGCCCGACCCCTCGGCCGCACCGCCGCCGGCGCCGGACGATCCCCAGACCGCCGCCCAGTCGGGCGTCGAGCCGCCGAGCGCCACGGCGACCGCGACGGCGAGCGCCAGGAGCACCACCGTGACGATCCATCGCGCGGCGCGGGCCGTGCGGGTCACGCCCCGGTAGTTCACGGCCGCGAGCGCCACGACGGCGAGCACGGCGACGGGCCGCTCCCAGCCCGGCGGCGCGGCGTACGCGCCGAAGGTCAGCGCCATGGCCGCGCAGCTCGCCGTCTTGCCGACGACGAAGCCCCA
>JAPSLQ010000312.1 GCA_031180595.1 Isoptericola sp.
GGCGATGCCCGACGGCGACGCCTCCGAGGTCGGCCACCACGCCACGGGGTCCACGGTGCCCTCGGGGCCGCCCGGGCCCTCCGCGTCGGGCCAGCCGTAGTTCCTCCCCGGCTCGACGACGTTGAGCTCGTCGTAGGTGCGCGCGCCGAACTCGCTCGCGTACATCGTTCCCGCGGCGTCCCAGCCGAGGCCCTGCACGTTCCGGTGGCCGGACGACCACACCGGGGACCCGGGCTCCGGGTTGCCGGGCGCGGGCTCGCCCTCGGGGGTCACGCGCAGGATCTTGCCGCCGAGCGAGGCGGGGTCCTGCGCGGAGGGCGGGTCGGCCGCGTCGCCCGTGGCCACGTAGAGGAGACCGTCAGGGCCGAACGCGACCGCGCCGCCGTCGTGGTTGGACGCGCGCGGGATGCCGTCGACCACGGTGGTGAGACGGCCGAGCCGGGTGCCGTCGAGCCGGCCGCGCAGGACCGCGTTGTCGTCGGGGCCCGTGCGGTACACGACGACGTCGCCCGAGGCCGGGTCGACCGCCACGCCCAGCAGCCCGCCCTCGCCGCGGGGCCGGGTCTGCTCCCGCAGCTCGTCTGCGCCGGGGCCGGTGACCGGCGTGGTGGTGCCGTCGTCGGGGTCGACCACCACGAGGCGCGCGGCGTCGCGCTCGGAGAGGAGGAGGGTGCCGTCGGGCAGGGCTGCGAGGCCCCAGGGCGCGTCGAGGCCCTCGACCACGGTCTCGGTCGTCGCGGACGCGGGGCCCGGGCCGGGACCGGCCGGACCGGTCGGTGAGGCGGGCACCTCGGGCGAGGGGGATCCCGGCGACGGGGTGGTAGCCGTCGGCGAGGACGGGGTCGAGGCGGCCGGCGGTGCCGAGGAGACCCCGACGCCGGGCGTCTCTCCGGTGCATGCCGCGAGCGCGGCCGCCGCGACGACGGCGGCCGCCGCGGACCGCAGGCGGGCCGCGCGGGCCGAGGGCCGCCGTCGTGCACCGGGGCGCATGGCTCCATCCTCCACCGCGTCCGGGCCGTGCGCCGGTTACCGTACGAGTCAACCTCGTGACATGCTCGGTTCAAGGTCAGTCCAAGGATGGAGGCCACCGTGCGGATCCTCGCCCGTCTCACCCGCTGGTTCACGCGCCCCCGGAGCCGCGAGGCGAAGCCCGAACGGCGCCGCGACGTCCCGTACGTGCCGCCCGCACCCGAGGGCGCACGCCCGCAGGCGGGCACGATGGCGGTCGAGCCGCTGCGGCACTCGGAGCTCTCCGGCTTCGGCTGGTGAGGCTCCGCCGACCGTGCCGGACGGTGGCAGAGTGGGTCGCATGAGCGAGACCACCGGGACCCGCCGCGCCCTGATCGTCGTCGACGTCCAGCCGACGTTCTGCGAGGGCGGCGAGCTGGCCGTCGACGGCGGCAACAAGGTCGCCGAGGACGTCGCCGCCTACGTCGCCCGGCACCGTGACCGGTACGACCTCGTGGTGACCACCCAGGACTGGCACATCGACCCCGGGGAGCACTTCAGCGACACCCCGGACTTCGTCGACACCTGGCCGCCGCACGGCATCGCCGGGACGCCGGGCGCCGAGCTGCACCCCGCGCTGGCGGACCTCCAGGCCGACGTGGCGGTCAAGAAGGGCCAGTACGCGCACGGGTACTCGGGCTTCGAGGGCGCCGACGAGCGCGGGCGCTCCCTCGAGCAGGTGCTGCGCGACGCGCGCGTCGAGGCGGTCGACGTCGTCGGGCTCGTGGAGTCGCACTGCGTGAAGCGGACGTCGCTCGACGCCGTGCGCGCCGGGTTCGCCACGCGCGTGCTGACCGACCTGACCATCCCCGTGTCGCCCGAGCAGGGCGAGCAGGCGCGCGCCGAGCTCGTCGCGGCCGGCGTCGAGCTCACCCCGTCGCCGAGGTAGCGCTCCGCTCGCCGAGGTAGCGCTCGGGACGAGTGTGCGCGAGAGCAGAGGGAGCGCAGCGACCGATTCATTCGAGCGCGCGCTCGTCCCGAGCACTACCTGGCGGCGAGCGCGGCGGCGTACAGCTCGCGCTTGGGCACACCGGCGGCGGACGCGACGTCGGCGACCGCCTCCTTCAACCGCTCGCCGGCCCCGACGCGGGCGAGCACCTCCCCGACGAGCTCCTCCACGCCGGGCGCCTCGG
>JAPSLQ010000313.1 GCA_031180595.1 Isoptericola sp.
CGGCTGAGCCGGAGGCGCAGCGAAGGGTGAGGGCCGAGGAACGAGGCACTCGCCCGCAGCGGAGGCGCAGGCTCGGCCGAGCAGAGAGTCCGGCTGAGCCGGCGCCCCGAACGCACCGGACCACACTCCGGGTTCCGACCCACCGGTTCGCGATCACCCGGTCCCAGCGATGGCTCAGCGCTCGAGCGCCTGCAGCAGCGCTGCTGCCACCGACGCGGACGACTGCGGGTTCTGGCCGGTGATCAGGTTGCCGTCGACGACGACGTGGTCGCTCCAGGGGTCCACCGTGACGACGTGGGCGCCCAGCTCGCGCAGGCGCGACTCGACGAGGAAGGGTGCCTTCGGGGCGAGGCCGGCTTGGTGCTCCTCGGCGTCGCTGAACGCCGTGACACGACGTCCCGCGACGGCGTGTGTGCCGTCGGCCCGCCGTGCGGCGAGCAGGGCGGCGGCCCCGTGGCAGACGGCGGCGAGGGGTCGGCCGGCATCGAGGGTCGCGGTGATCAAGGCGCCGGAGGTCGGGTCGACGGCGAGGTCCTCCATGGGCCCGTGCCCGCCTGGGTAGTAGATCGCGTCGTAGTCGGCGACGTCGACGTCCTCCAGACGCAGCGGGGCTCGCAGGCCCACGACGGCGGCGAGCTCGGGCCTGACGTCGTGACCGCCGTTCGCCTCCGGGGCCAGGGAGCCCTCGTCGGCGACCGGGACCACGCCGCCCGGTGTGGCGACGACGACCTGATGACCTGCCTCGACGAGCAGGCGATAGGGAGTCAGCAGCTCCTCGGCCCAGTAGCCGGTCGGGTGCGCGGAGCCGTCGGTGAGCGTCCAACGGGTGGCACCGGTGACGGCGAACAAGATGGCGGGCATGGGGCCTCCTCGGCAGTGCGGGTGGTCCGCGAGGCCGGGCCGGCCTCGCGACACCCGTGCCAACGGCGTCGCAGGAGCGGTGCTTCCAATACCTTTCCGATATGACCTCCAGAATTTCTGATGGGTCGAGCGATCTCTCGCGGTGGCGCACCTTCCTGGCGGTCCACACCGCCGGGTCGTTCTCCGCGGCGGCGAGGGCGCTCGGCATCTCGCAGCCGGCGGTCACGGCACATGTCCAGGCCCTCGAGCGCGCGCTGGGTGAGCAATTGTTCGTCCGCCTGCCACGGGGCGTCGAGGCGACCCCGAGGGCGGACGAGCTCGCGACCCTGCTCTCCGGGCCGTTCGAGGCGGTGGCCGAGGCCGTCGTGGGGGCTACGGGCATGGGTCCGGCGCGGCAGCCCCCGGTGCGGCTCGGCGGCGCCGGCGAGCTGCTCGCCGAGGTGGTCGTGCCCGCTCTGGCACCCCTCGTGGCCGACGGCGTCAGGGTGCAGGTGGTGCCTGGCCTCAGCGGAGAGCTCGTGGAAGCGTTGCGCACCGGGCTGCTCGATCTCGTCGTCGCCGCCGAGCGACCGCGCGGCCGGTCGCTGGTCGCCTCGCCGCTGACGGACGAGACCTTCGCGCTCGTCGCCGCCCCTGCCCTCGCCGCGCGGCAGGGGCTCACGCCGAGCCGAGTGGTCCAGGACGGGCCGTCCGCGCTCGACGGCGTCCCGCTGCTCGCGTACGCACCCGACGTGCCGATCGTGCGCCGGTACTGGCGACACGTGTTCGGCCGCCGGCTGGAGCGGGAGCCGGAACTCACCTTCCCGGACCTGCGTGCCGTCCGAGCCGCTGCCTCGGCCGGGGCGGGAGTCACGGTTCTGCCGACCTACCTGTGCCGGGATGAGCTGGACGCCGGCCGGCTCGTGCTACTTCTCCACCCCGACGACCCGCCGATCAACACCCTTTACCTGGCGCGGCGCCCCGGCGGGTCGACACGGCCGCACGTCGACCGCGTGAGTGCAGCAGTTGCAGCAGCGGTGCAGGACACTGTGTGACTCGTCGGCCGCGCGCAGCGCCTGGGACAATGGCCGCACGATGACGACCACCGCGACAGCAACGAGCCCCTCGACCACCCGCCCCGCCGGCACGCTCCTGCCCTACCTGCCCGCGCCGACGGGCAAGGCCCCGGACCCGGACGCGCTGTTCGAGAGCTTCGGCGAGTGGGCGTCGTCGACCGGCCGCGACCTGTACGCCCACCAGCAGGAGGCGCTGCTCGAGCTCGTGA
>JAPSLQ010000056.1 GCA_031180595.1 Isoptericola sp.
CCCAGGAAGTCGCGGACTCCGGCGCTCGCCCCGAGGGTGTCGTCCTCAGCCGTGTCGCCGTGCTCAGCACCGCTTCCGAAATCGCTCATCACCCTGGTCCCTCCACGTGCGCCATTGGGAACTTCGACGGACCGTGCGGATACCTCAGCACGATCCTGACCACCTCACACAGAAGCGAGGGGCCCGTCGTTTCACGTGAAACGACGGGCCCCTCGCACCGCTGTCAGTCCGACTGCACCGTCGGCTGGACGACGACGTAGCGCTCCGGCTCCACGCCGCGCGAGTCGCTGAGCAGCCCGGACGCCGCAACGGCGTCGTGCACCACCTTGCGCTCGAAGGCGTTCAGCGGGTCGAGCTCGACCTCCCGGCCCGTCTCTCGAACACGCTCGACCGCGCGCTCGGCAAGGCGAGTCAGCTCCTCGCGCCGCGCCGCACGGAAGCCGGCGACGTCGAGCATGAGTCGGCTCCGCTCCCCCGTGCGAGCCTGCACCGCGAGCCGCGTGAGCTCCTGGAGGGCCTCGAGCACCTCGCCGCCCCGGCCGACGAGCGGTCGCAGACCGGCGTCGTCGTCGGCCACGATCTCGACCGCCGCGCGGTCGTGCCGGATGTCGATGTCGATGTCACCGTCGAGGTCGGCGATGTCGAGAAGCTCCTCGAGGTAGTCGGCGGCGATCTCGCCCTCCTCCTCGAGCCGCTTGGTCCGGTCGACGTCGCTCTCGAGCGAGGTCTCGGTGTCCATCGGATCAGTCCTCTCAGCGCTCACGGCGTCACTTCCTCTTCTGCCGACCCTTGCGCTTGGGCTGCTCGCGCTGCCCCCGCGGCTTCTCCGGCTCCGGCGCCGGCTCCTCGACCACGATGCCCTTGGCCGCCGCCTTGGCCGCCTGCTTCTCCTTGAGGATGCGCTCGGCCTCGGAGCCCGGCGCCGGCATGCGCTTGATCGTGTAGAACTGCTGACCCATCGACCAGATGTTCGTGACGGTCCAGTAGATCAGGACGCCCACGGGGAAGTTGACGCCCGAGATCAGGAAGATGAGCGGCAGGATGTACAGCATCATCTTCTGGGTGTTCGCCATCGGGCCCTCGAGCGCGGCCTTCGGCATGTTCTTCATCGTGAGCTGACGCTGCGTGAAGAACGTCGTGGCGCTCATGGCGATGATGAGGAACAGGATGACGCCGCGGGCGAGCCAGTCGTCGGTCCGCATGAAGATGTCGGAGAGCTGAGCGCCGAAGAGGGTCGAGCTCTCGATGTCGCTCGCGACGGCCTGGTCGATCGGGCCGATCGGGTCGCGGTCGCCCACTGCGATGGGCTCGAGCCCGTTGAGCACCCGGAAGAGCGCGAAGAAGATCGGCGACTGCAGCAGGATCGGAAGGCACGAGGCGAACGGGTTGGTCCCGTGCTTCTTGTAGAGCTCCATCGTCTCGCGCGTCATGGCCTCGCGCGACGCCGGGTCCGTCTTGCCCTTGTACTTCTTCTGGACCGCCTGGAGCTCGGGCTGCATGAGCTGCATGCCGCGCGACGCCTTGATCTGCTTGAAGAACAGGGGGATCAGGACGATCCGGATCACGATGACCAGGGCGACGATCGAGAGCACCCAGGCGATGCCCGGCCCCGACGCGAGGCCGAGCGTGGTGAAGAACGTGTGCGACCCGTACATGATCCAGGCCACGACCCACTCGATCGGGTAGAGGAACGCGAAGAACCCGCCACCATCCATACTGAGTTGTCTCCTATGTCCGCAAGTGCGTGGGTCCCGGTGGCGCGGCCGGGGAGGTCAGTGCGTGCGTGCGCCGCGGTGCGCGTCGCGCTCGCGCGACGCCGGACGAGCCGGCGGGACGTCGTCGACGCCCCCCAGGCTCCAGGGGTTGCACCGCAGGATGCGCCACAGCGCCATCCCGGTCCCGCGCAACGTGCCGTGGGTACGGATCGCGATGATCGCGTACTGCGAGCACGACGGGTAGTACTTGCAGGTAGGCCCGGTGAGCGGGGAGAAGACGGCCTGGTAGACCCGGATCATCCCGATCAGGACGGCCGCGGGCAGCCCGCGCAGCGCGTCGCGCCCGTGGGCCAGCGAGGCGCTCATCACGAGCTCCTCCCGCCGGCCGGAGTCCGGGTGCGCTCCACGGCCTTCGCGAATCCCCGTGCGACGTCGTGGTCGAGCTGCGCGAAGGGCGCGCCCGCGGACGACGGCAGCGCACGCACGACGGCGAGGGCACCGTCAGGCAGGACGTCGAGGTGCGCGTAGGCGGCGCTGCGCAGGCGGCGCTTCACCAGGTTCCGGTGCACGGCGTTCCCGACGGCCTTGGATACGACAAGACCGACCTGCGGCGGTCCTCCCGGCTCGCTGAGCGCGAGATGGACCACCACGGTCGATCGGCCTGCACGCGTGCCGCGGCGCACCGCCCGTTCGAAGTCGACGGAACGGCGCAGTCGGTGCGCCGCGGGCAGCACGGCTCAGGCAGAGAGCTCGGCGCGACCCTTGCGGCGGCGGTTCGCCAGGATGGCGCGGCCGGCACGGGTGCGCATACGCAGCCGGAACCCGTGGGTCTTGGCGCGACGACGGTTGTTCGGCTGGAAGGTCCGCTTGCTCACGAGGTACTCCAAGAAACGTCGGGGAGGTACACCGTCAGTTCCTCGACGATGCAGGTCTGGTTGCAGGCCGACTCCGGCGCGAACGCTGGGCGACGACCTCGCCGACCCGGGTGCGCGCCCGTGCCTGCTGGTCTGTAGGCGCGCGAAAGTACCTGGAACGGCTGTCCGACGTTACGCGACCGGGCCTCACCCGGTCAAACCGGCTCAGGATGGCTACGATGAACGGCACCGCACCCCCGCCCGGACCGTGACCGACCACAGAGTTGTCCACAGCTTCCACAGGGTGTGGACAACTATGTGGAAGCAGGGCCGGCATGGCACACTCGCACCGCAAGCAGCCCTGCGGGCCGCACCCGAACCACCCTCGACCCGAAGGAACGCCCGTGGCCCAGCCGGACGAGAACATCACCGACGTCTGGGCGCAGACGCTGGCGACCCTCGAGGCGCGGCCCGACATGACCGCGCGTCAGCTTGCCTTCATCAAGCTCGCCAAGCCGATGGCGATCCTCGAGGACACGGTGTTCATCGCGGTCCCCCACGAGCAGACCCGCGCCTACCTCGAGACGAGCGTGCGCGACCAGCTCGTCTCCGCGATGTCGTCCTCGCTCGGCAGGGACGTCCGGTTCGGGATCACGGTCGACCCCGAGCTCAGCAACGACGCGCTGGCCGGGCCGTCGCCCGACTACACCGAGCCGTCGGACGACGACGGCATCCCCGGCGTCACCGTGGCCGACGTCGCGCCCGCGATCCCACCGGTGCCCAAGAAGCAGGCCGAGCCCACGCGGCTCAACCCGAAGTACATCTTCGAGACGTTCGTCATCGGCTCGTCCAACCGCTTCGCGCACGCCGCCGCCGTCGCGGTCGCCGAGGCACCGGCCAAGGCGTACAACCCCTTGTTCATCTACGGGGACTCGGGTCTCGGCAAGACGCACCTGCTGCACGCCATCGGCCACTACGCGCACAACCTCTACCCGCACGTGCGCGTGCGCTACGTGAACTCCGAGGAGTTCACCAACGACTTCATCAACAGCATCGGCGAGGGCCGCGCCGGCGCGTTCCAGCGCCGCTACCGCGACGTGGACGTGCTCCTCATCGACGACATCCAGTTCCTGCAGGGCAAGGAGCAGACGATGGAGGAGTTCTTCCACACCTTCAACGCCCTGCACAACGCCAACAAGCAGGTCGTCATCACCTCCGACGTCCCGCCCAAGCAGCTCAACGGTTTCGAGGACCGGCTGCGCTCACGCTTCGAGTGGGGACTGATCACCGACGTCCAGCCGCCGGACCTCGAGACGCGCATCGCGATCCTCCGCAAGAAGGCCTCGAGCGAGCGCCTGGACGTCCCGAACGAGGTCCTCAGCTACATCGGGTCCCGCATCTCGACGAACATCCGCGAGCTCGAGGGAGCGCTCATCCGCGTCACCGCGTTCGCGAACCTCAACCGGCAGCAGGTCGACCTGGCGCTGACGGAGATCGTCCTCAAGGACCTCATCACCGACGACGACACGGCCGAGATCACGCCGGCGATGGTGATCGCCCAGACCGCCGCCTACTTCGGGCTGACGATCGAGGACCTGTGCGGGTCCTCGCGCTCGCGCGTCCTCGTCACCGCACGCCAGATCGCCATGTACCTGTGCCGCGAGCTCACCGACCTGTCCCTGCCGAAGATCGGGCAGCAGTTCGGCGGCCGCGACCACACCACGGTCATGCACGCGAACAAGAAGATCGCCGGCCAGATGGCAGAGCGGCGCTCGACCTACAACCAGGTCACCGAGCTCACGAGCCGCATCAAGCAGCAGCACCGGGGCTGACGCCCGCACGAGACCGAAGGCCCGCACGCGCCGTTCTCCGCGCCCGTGCGGGCCTCGTCATGTCTGCCCAGGCTGTGGACATCTGTGGACAACTACGCCGTCCACACGGAGCCCCACATGCCCGGGCGCGGAAACGTCCCGTTTCGTCCTGGTCTTCCCCAACCTGTGGACCAGATCCGTGGACAAGCGGGGTCTGACGGCCCACGCCACCCATACACACCTGTGGACAACGCTGTGGACGCATGTGGACCGGGGCCCGACGGCGGTGGACGAGCAGGGTGCGATCGGTGGACGCCTGTGGGTACAAGATCCGTCGCCCACAGGAGCGCCAGCTCACCCACAGGGCCGCCCCCAGACGATCCACACCGCTGGCAGGGCCGTGACCTGGGACGACGTCCGATTTCCCCAGGTTCCACAACCCCTATGACGACGATGACTCTTCTTTCTCGGAGAAATGACATCGCGCCTTCATCAGGCGGTGCCGCCCCGAGCCTGGTCGGCGACCGGAGCCCCGCAGGAGCACACAGGGGTCACCTGGGGATCGAGTGCCGCCGGGGCCGCGACTCGCGTAGGGTTTGGCACGGACGACCGCGCGCGTACCCGGTCCGCCGCGGCCGCCGCTGGCCGCGCACGACCTGCCGGTGCGCCGTCGTCCACCGACCGAGCCGACCTGAGGAGTGGGATGAAGTTCCGGGTTGAACGTGACGTCCTGGCGGAGGCCGTGACCTGGACGGCGCGCACCCTCCCCACGCGCCCGCCCGCCCCGGTGCTCGCGGGCGTCCGCATCGAGGCGGACGCGCAGGGCACGATCGGACTCTCGAGCTTCGACTACGAGGTCTCGGCACGCTCGGAGATCCCCGCCGAGGTGGCGGAGCCCGGCACCGTGCTCGTCTCGGGCCGCCTCCTGGCCGAGATCTCGCGCTCGCTCCCCAACAAGCCGGTCGACGTGACGCTCGAGGGCACGAAGGTGATGCTCACGTGCGGAGCCTCGCGCTTCTCCCTGCTCACCATGCCGGTCGAGGACTATCCGGCCCTGCCGCAGATGCCCGAGCTCACGGGCACGGTCTCGGGCGACGCCCTCACGCACGCGGTGGCCCAGGTGAGCGTCGCCGCGAGCCGTGACGACACCCTCCCGCTGCTCACGGGCGTGCGCATGGAGATCGAGGACGAGCGCATCACGCTCCTGGCGACCGACCGCTACCGCCTCGCGCTGCGCGAGCTCACGTGGACGCCGGCGACGCCCGGCTACTCGGCGGTGGCCCTCGTGCGCGCCCGGACGCTGAACGACGTCGCCAAGTCGCTCGGCGGTGGCGGTGGACTCGTCAACGTCGGCCTGTCGACGGGCAACGGGGTCGACCTGATCGGCTTCGAGGCGGGCGGCCGGCACACGACGTCGCAGCTCGTCGACGGGGACTACCCGCCCGTGCGACGCCTCTTCCCCGACGCGACGCCGATCCACGCCGTCGTCGCGACGGCACCGCTCATCGACGCGGCCAAGCGCGTGTCGCTCGTGGCCGAGCGCAACACCCCCATCCGCCTGTCGTTCACCGACGGCCAGGTCGTGCTCGACGCCGGTCAGGGCGACGACGCGCAGGCGTCCGAGGCGCTCGAGGCGGTGCTCGTGGGCGAGGACATCCAGGTCGCGTTCAACCCGCAGTTCCTGCTCGACGGCCTCGGCGCGCTCGGGACGGACTTCGTGCGCCTGTCGTTCACGCACCCCAACAAGCCGGTGGAGTTCACCGGGCAGGAGTCGCTGGACGGCGAGGACTCGTCGGACTACCGCTACCTGCTGGTGCCCATCCGCTTCGCCGGCTGACGCCGGCGTCCGGCGCTCCGGCCGTCCGGCACGCCTTGCTGCACGGCCGTACGCTCGCCCTGATCCACCAGCGCCTTTCGGGAGGAACTCCATGGTCAGCCACATCGGACTCGTCGGTCTGGGGAAGATGGGCAACAACATGCGCGAGCGGCTGCGCAAGGGCGGGATCGAGGTCACCGGCTACGACCCCCGGCCCGAGGTGTCCGACGTCCCGGACCTGGCCGGGCTGGTCGCCGCGCTCCCGCAGGGTCGGCGCATCGTGTGGGTCATGGTCCCCGCGGGCGAGCCGACGCGTGGCGTCGTCGCCGAGCTGGGTGACCTCCTCGCCGAGGGCGACATCGTCATCGAGGGCGGCAACTCGCACTACCCCGAGGACCAGGAGCGCGCGGCCGCGCTGAAGCCCAAGGGCATCGGCTACGTGGACGTCGGCGTCTCGGGCGGCGTGTGGGGCCTGCAGAACGGCTACGGCCTCATGGTCGGCGGCGAGCGCGAGCTCGTCGAGCACCTGATGCCGGTGTTCGACGCGCTGCGCCCCGAGGGCCCGCGCGAGGAGGGGTTCGTGCACGCCGGCTCGGTCGGCGCCGGCCACTTCGCGAAGATGGTCCACAACGGCATCGAGTACGGGCTCATGCAGGCCTACGCCGAGGGATATGAGCTCCTCGCCGCCAAGGACATCGTCACGGACGTGCACGGCACGATGAAGGCCTGGACCCGCGGCACGGTCGTCCGGTCGTGGCTGCTGGACCTCATGGTCAAGGCCCTGGAGGAGGACCCGAGCCTCGCGGCGATCGACGACTGGGTCGACGACTCGGGCGAGGGCCGCTGGACGGTCGACGAGGCCATCGACAACGCGGTGCCGCTGCCCGTCATCTCCGCGGCGCTGTTCGCGCGGTTCTCCTCGCGCCAGGAGGAGTCGCCCGCGATGAAGGCCGTGGCCGCCCTGCGCCAGCAGTTCGGCGGGCACGCCGTGAAGCCGGCCGGCCCCGCGTCGCCCGGAGCGGGTCCGCTCGAGCCCCCCGCCTGACGGCGCCCCAGGGAGACCATGTACGTCTCGCACCTGTCCCTCCTCGACTTCCGCTCCTACGAGTCGGTCGAGGTAGAGCTCGAGCCCGGGCCGAACGCGTTCGTCGGCCGCAACGGGCAGGGGAAGACGAACCTCGTCGAGGCGATCGCCTACACCGCGACCCTCGGCAGCCACCGGGTCGCGAACGACACGCCGCTCATCCGTGCCGGGGCCGAACGGGCCGTGATCCGCACACGCGTCGTGCGCGGGGACCGGGCGTCGACGATCGAGCTCGAGATCACCGCGGGCAAGGCCAACCGGGCGCGCGTCAACCGGGGGCAGGCGGGCCGCGCCCGCGACGTGCTGGGCATCCTGCGCACCGTGCTGTTCGCGCCCGAGGACCTGGCGCTCGTCAAGGGCGACCCCGAGGGCCGGCGACGCTTCCTCGACCAGCTGGTGGTTCAGCTCCTGCCCCGTGCGGCCGGGCTGCTCCAGGACTACGAGCGCGTCGTGAGGCAGCGCTCGGCGCTCCTGAAGTCGCTGCGCCAGGTGCGCGGTGCCGGCCGCGCGCCCGACCTGTCCACGCTCGAGGTCTGGGACGCCAAGGCGGCGCAGCTCGGCGGTCAGATCCTCGCGATGCGGCACGCGCTCGTCGCGGCGCTGCGCCCGCGGGTCGCGGCGGCGTACGAGCAGGTGAGCGACGCGAACGGCCTCGCCGAGCTCGAGTACCGCTCGAGCGTGCCGGCCACCGCGGGCGACCCCGCGCCGTCGGCCCCGGACCTCGAGAAGGCCATGCTCGAGGCGCTGGCCGAGGCGCACCCGCAGGAGGTCGAGCGCGGCGTGAGCCTCGTGGGGCCGCACCGCGACGACCTCGTGCTCACGCTCGGCGGCCTGCCGGCCAAGGGGTACGCGAGCCACGGTGAGTCGTGGTCGTTCGCCCTCGCGCTGCGGCTCGCCTCGTACCGCCTCCTCGGCGGCAGCGCCGTCGGGCTGCCCGACGACGGCGCCCCGGCCGCGCTCGAGGGCCCGGCCCGCGAGCAGGTCTTCTGGGACCCGGACCACGGCACCGACGCGGACCCGGTGCTCATCCTCGACGACGTGTTCGCCGAGCTCGACGTGCGCCGTCGCGAACGCCTCGCCGAGCTCGTCGCGCCCGCGCGCCAGGTGCTCGTGACCGCGGCGGTCCCCGCCGACGTCCCTCCCGGACTGATGGGCGCGCGCTTCGAGGTCACGCCGGGGCAGGTGCGCCGTGCCGGCTGAGCAGCCCCCTGAGCGGCCCCCTGAGCCGGGTCGAGACGAGCCGCGCGAGGACGCGTCCGCGACCGACGACGACCGGGGACGTCTCCCCGTGGGAGACCGCGTGGAGCTCACGCCGCCGTCGGAGGTGGCCCGCGAGGCGCTGAACCGGGCGAAGGCGGCGGCGCGCGCCAAGGGCCTCCGACCGGGTGCCCCGTCGCGTCGCTCGCCCCTCGCCGAGCCCCATACCGAGCGCAAGGGGCCCGGTGCGCGCGACCCGCGCCTGCTGTCGGACGTCCTGTCGTCGCTGCTGCGGCAGAAGGGCTGGGTCGCCGAGGTGTCGGTCGGCGGCGTCATCGGCCGCTGGCGCGAGGTCGTGGGCGACCAGGTGGCCGACCACTGCGTCCCTGAGACGTTCGAGGACAAGGTCCTCGTCGTCCGTGCCGACTCGACGGCGTGGGCTACCCAGGTCCGCCTGCTGGTCCCCACGCTGCTGCGCCGGCTCGCCGAGGAGATCGGCGAGGGCGTCGTCGAGCAGGTGACCGTGCTCGGGCCTGCGGGGCCCGGGTTCCGGCGCGGGCGCCGGTCGGTGCGTGGTCCGGGACCCAGGGACACCTGGGGCTGACAGGGACCGCGGAGACGCTCCTGTGGCGTCCGTCACGGGCGATTTCGGGCGCCTCCGGACGCGTCGGCGGGGTTGTGAGCCACGGTGTGGAGAAACCTGTGGAAAAACGGTGTTCTTCCACACTCCGAGGGCCTCGGAATCCCCGGTTTCCGGCGCGCAGACGGTAGACTGGAGCACGTCCTCGGGCGGCGTCCGGGGCTCGACGCGCGCGTCCGACCGGCTCTGATCCAGGGCCGGTCGCGTACCGCTCGGGCCCGGGTGGTCGTCCGGGACGTTCGAGCACCGACCAGCAGCCGGCATCCTGCGTGCCATACCTCGTGCTGCGGCCCGGAAGGCCCTTCCGGGAGCCCTGTCGCGTGCGTGGATGACGAGGAGTGCTACAGCCTGTGGCTCAGCGATCCGACGGCAATTACGACGCCGGGAACATCACCGTCCTGGAAGGCCTCGAGGCCGTCCGCAAGCGCCCAGGCATGTACATCGGCTCCACGGGCGAGCGCGGCCTGCACCACCTTGTGTACGAGGTTGTGGACAACTCGGTGGACGAGGCGCTCGCCGGCCACGCGGACACGATCGACGTGCGCCTGCTCGCCGACGGTGGCGTCCGGGTGTCGGACAACGGCCGTGGCATCCCGGTGGCGATGCACCCCACCGAGGGCCGTCCGACCGTCGAGGTCGTCATGACGATCCTGCACGCGGGCGGCAAGTTCGGCGGCGGCGGGTACGCCGTCTCCGGCGGTCTGCACGGCGTGGGCATCTCCGTCGTGAACGCGCTCTCGGTGCGCGTGGTCACCGAGGTCCGGCGCGACGGCTACGCGTGGCGTCAGGAGTTCGCCGACGGCGGCAACCCGGTCACGGGGCTCGAGCGGCTCGAGCCGACCGAGGAGACGGGCACCACCCAGACCTTCTGGCCGGACGGGTCGATCTTCGAGACGACCGAGTTCGACTTCGAGACGCTCCGCTCGCGGTTCCAGCAGTACGCGTTCCTCAACAAGGGGCTCAAGATCACGCTCACCGACGAGCGCGCCGGTCACGCGGTGGACGTCGACGAGGTCACGGGCCGCCCCGGCGGCGACGCCGCCGAGTCGACCTCCGCGGACGGCGACCCGGCCCGCTCGACCGGGGCGCCGGCGCCGAGCACCGGGATCCGGACCATCACCTACAAGTACGACGACGGCCTCATGGACTACGTCGCGCACCTCAACTCGGCCAAGAAGGTCGAGCTGGTGCACGCCGAGATCGTCCACTTCGAGGCGGAGGACGTCGAGCGCCGCATCTCCGTCGAGGTCGCGATGCAGTGGACCAACGCCTACAGCGAGTCGGTCCACACCTACGCGAACACGATCGCGACGACCGAGGGCGGCACGCACGAGGAGGGCTTCCGCGCCGCGCTGACCTCGCTCGTCAACACCTACGCGCGCGACAAGGGCATCATCAAGGAGAAGGACGAGAACCTCACGGGTGACGACATCCGCGAGGGGCTGACGGCCGTCATCTCCGTCAAGCTCGGCGAGCCCCAGTTCGAGGGCCAGACCAAGACGAAGCTCGGCAACACCGAGGCCAAGACGTTCGTCCAGCGCGTGGTGCGCGAGCAGCTCACCGACTGGTTCGACTCGCACCCGAACGAGGCCAGGGACATCATCCGCAAGGCCCTCCAGGCCTCGCAGGCGCGGATCGCGGCCCGCAAGGCGCGCGAGGCGACCCGGCGCAAGGGCCTCCTCAGCAGCGGTGGCATGCCGGGCAAGCTCAAGGACTGCCAGTCCAACCGCCCGGAGGAGTGCGAGATCTACATCGTCGAGGGCGACTCGGCGGGTGGATCGGCGGTCCGTGGCCGCGACCCGCACAACCAGGCGATCCTGCCGCTGCGCGGCAAGATCCTCAACGTCGAGCGCGCACGGCTCGACAAGGCGCTGTCGAACACCGAGGTGCAGGCGCTCATCACGGCGTTCGGCACGGGCATCGGCGAGGACTTCGACCTCGCGAAGCTCCGGTACCACAAGATCGTGCTCATGGCCGACGCCGACGTCGACGGCCAGCACATCTGCACGCTGCTGCTCACGCTGCTCTTCCGGTACATGCGCCCGCTCATCGAGCACGGCCACGTGTACCTGGCGCAGCCGCCGCTGTACCGCCTGAAGTGGTCGAACGCGCCGCACGACTACGTGTACTCCGACCGGGAGCGCGACGCCTTCCTCAAGGCCGGCCTGGCCGAGGGCAAGCGGATCCCGAAGGACAACGGCATCCAGCGCTACAAGGGTCTCGGCGAGATGGACTACAGCGAGCTGTGGGACACCACGATGGACCCGGAGAACCGCACGCTGCTGCAGGTCACCATGGACGACGCCGCCGCGGCGGACGAGATCTTCGCAGTGCTCATGGGCGAGGACGTCGAGTCCCGCCGCAGCTTCATCCAGCGCAACGCCAAGGACGTCCGCTTCCTCGACATCTGACGGTGGCGTCGGTGTACAGATCACCTGTGCGCCGATGTACACCCGGTCGAGGACGGAGATCACGCCCGGGCGGCGTGGGAAGGAACAGGTAGACGGTGACGGACGAGACCCCCGGTCCTGACATGACGGACGGCGTGCCCGAGGAGGCCGCCGAGGCTCTGGTGGCGGTCCACCACGGCCGCGTCGAGCAGGTGGACCTGCAGCTGGAGATGCAGCGCAGCTACCTCGACTACGCGATGAGCGTCATCGTCGGGCGCGCGCTGCCCGACGTGCGCGACGGCCTCAAGCCGGTGCACCGGCGCGTGCTGTACGCGATGTACGACGGCGGCTACCGCCCCGACCGCGCGTTCTCCAAGTGCTCGCGCGTCGTCGGCGACGTCATGGGCAAGTACCACCCGCACGGCGACACCGCGATCTACGACACGCTCGTGCGCCTCGTGCAGGACTGGACGATGCGCTACCCGCTCGTCGCGGGCCAGGGCAACTTCGGCTCGCCCGGCAACGACCCGGCCGCCGCCCCGCGGTACACCGAGTGCCGCATGGCGCCGATGGCGCTCGAGATGGTCCGGGACATCGAGAAGAACACGGTCGACTTCCAGGACAACTACGACGGCCGCACGCAGGAGCCGATCGTCCTGCCGGCGCGCTTCCCCAACCTGCTCGTCAACGGCTCGGCGGGCATCGCCGTCGGCATGGCCACGAACATCCCGCCGCACAACCTGCGCGAGGTGGCCGAGGGCATCCGCTGGCACCTGGCGCACCCGGAGGCCACGCGCGAAGAGCTGCTCGCCGCGCTCATGCAGCGCATCAAGGGCCCCGACTTCCCCACGGGCGCACAGATCCTCGGCACCAAGGGCATCGAAGAGGCGTACCGGACGGGCCGTGGCTCGATCACGATGCGCGCGGTGGTCAACGTCGAGGAGATCCAGAACCGGATCTGCCTCGTCATCACCGAGCTGCCCTACCAGGTCAACCCGGACAACCTTGCGAGCAAGGTTGCCGACATGGTCAACGAGGGCCGGATCCAGGGGATCGCCGACATCCGCGACGAGACCTCGGGCCGCACCGGCCAGCGCCTCGTCATCGTGCTCAAGCGCGACGCGGTCGCCAAGGTCGTCCTCAACAACCTGTACAAGCACACACAGCTGCAGGACAGCTTCGGCGCCAACATGGTCGCCCTCGTCGACGGCGTGCCGCGCACGCTGAGCCTCGACGCGTTCGTCCGGCACTGGACCACGCACCAGATCGAGGTCGTGCGTCGGCGCACCGAGTACCTCCTCAAGGAGGCCGAGGACCAGATCCACATCCTGCGCGGCTACCTCAAGGCGCTCGACGCGCTCGACGAGGTCATCGCGCTCATCCGCCGCTCCCCCACGGTCGACGAGGCGCGCACGGGCCTCATGGAGCTGCTCGAGGTCGACGAGATCCAGGCCAACGCGATCCTCGCGCTGCAGCTGCGCCGTCTGGCGGCCCTCGAGCGGCAGAAGATCATCGACGAGCACGACGCGATCGAGCGGCGGATCGTGGACTACCGCGACATCCTCGCCAAGCCGGAGCGGCAGCGCTCGATCGTGGGCGAGGAGCTCGACGAGATCGTGGATCGCTACGGCGACGAGCGTCGGACGACGATCCTGCCCTACGACGGCGACATGTCGATGGAGGACCTCATCCCGGAGGAGGAGGTCGTCGTCACGATCACGCGCGGCGGGTACGCCAAGCGCACGCGGTCGGACTCCTACCGCGCGCAGCGCCGTGGCGGCAAGGGCATCCGCGGCACCCAGCTGCGCGAGGACGACATCGTCGACCACTTCTTCGTCACGACGACGCACCACTGGCTGCTGTTCTTCACCAACCTGGGCCGCGTCTACCGGGCCAAGGGGTACGAGCTGCCCGAGGGCGGGCGCGACGCCAAGGGCCAGCACGTGGCCAACCTGCTCGCGTTCCAGCCCGGCGAGAAGATCGCGCAGGTCCTCGACCTGCGGGACTACGACGCCGCGGACTACCTGGTCCTGGCCACGCGCCGCGGCCTGGTGAAGAAGACGCGCCTGTCGGAGTACAACTCGCCGCGCTCGGGCGGCCTCATCGCGATCAACCTGCGCGAGGACGAGGACGGCGCCCCGGACGAGCTCGTCTCGGCCCGCCTGGTCAACGCCGACGACCACCTCATCCTGGTCTCGCGCAAGGGCCAGTCGATCCGGTTCCCCGCCGACGACGCCACGCTGCGCCCCATGGGCCGCGCGACGTCGGGCGTCACGGGCATGCGGTTCCGCGACGGCGACGAGCTGCTCTCCTCCGACGTCGTCACGCCGGGCACGGACCTGTTCGTGGTGACCGAGGGCGGCTTCGCCAAGCGCACCCGGATCGACGAGTACCGCGTCCAGGGTCGCGCCGGCTACGGCATCAAGGTGGCCAACCTCGTGGAGGCCCGCGGCGACCTCGTCGGGGCTCTCGTGACCGAGGGCGACGACGAGGTGCTCGTCATCATGGAGCGCGGCAAGATCGTCCGCTCGGCCGTCTCGGAGGTCAACCTGACGGGCCGCAACACGCAGGGTGTGACCTTCGCGAAGCCGGACAAGAACGACCGAATCATCGCCATCGCCCGCAACGTCGAGCGTCGCGTCGACGAGGAGTCCGTTAGCGTGGGCGAGGAGGCCGCCGACGAGCCGGCCGTGGAGCAGACCGACAGCGGGGACGAGGACAACCGATGACGAGCGAGAAGAGCGCGCCCAGCGTGGCCCGGGGCACCCCCGGCCGGCCCGCGGAGTCGTCCGCCGAGCGTACGCAGACGTTCTCTCCCGTGCCCGCCCCGCCGCCCACCCAGGTTCCGGCGCCGCCGGCCGACGTCCCGGACGACACGACGCACCGGCGCCTGCCGGACGTCTCGGCGCCCGCGGGGCGCGCGGCGGGCAACGGGACGAGCCGGCCCGCCGAGAGCGACCGGGACGGCGAGGAGGCCGAGGGCGCGGGCACCGCGGTCAAGGCCGGTGCCGTCAAGGCGGCCGCCGCGGCCCTCGCCGCCGCGCGGAACGCCGCGAAGAAGGTCCAGGCCGCGGCCGCGCCGAGCAGTACCTCGAGCGCGGACGAGGCGGCGTCGGCGTCGGCGTCGCCGTCGACGCGCGGCTCGACCCCTCGTCCGCAGATGCACTACCAGGCCGGCGGGGTCCACGGCTCCGCGGCCCGCCTCGGGGACGTGCCGACCGCGACGGGGGCGACGCCCGCCGTCGGGCCGGACGCCGGTCCTCGCCGCGTGCGGCTCTCGGTCTCGCGCATCGACCCGTGGTCGATCATGAAGCTCGCGTTCCTGCTCGCGGTCGCGGTCGCGATCATGACCGTGGTCGCCACCGCGGTCGTCTGGTACGTGCTGAACGACCTGGGCGTGTTCGCGACGATCCAGAACTTCATCCGGGAGACGGTCGGCGCGGAGGCGACGGTCAACATCATCCAGTTCGTCGAGTTCGAGCGGATGATCTCGCTGGCCACGCTCATCTCGCTCGTCAACATCGTGCTGATGACCGCGATCGCGACGATCATGGCCATCCTGTACAACATCACGGCGGCCCTCGTGGGCGGCGTCCACCTGACGCTCACCGACGAGTGAGCGCCGGCCGCGCGGTGGCCCCTGCTCGGACGCAGATCACACCGCGCGGCCCCGCCCGGGTTTGGGCACGGGCCCGGCGGTGAGGTAGTGTTCCGTGCTGCACGCGCTCGACGGAGCGCGGCCCGGGGCTATAGCTCAGACGGTTAGAGCGCTTCCCTGATAAGGAAGAGGTCGGAGGTTCAAGTCCTCCTAGCCCCACTCCCCGGCCACGAACGCAGCGACCCCGCGCGGGCCGCGACGAGGAGGTCCGAGTGAAGAAGATCGTCGTCGTCCTCCTCGCCCTGGGCGCGGGCTACGCGGTGTGGCGCCGGCTCTCCGGCGACGCGGCCGAGCGTGACCTGTGGTCCGAGGTCACGGACAGCCTCGACTGACGCTCCACCCGACGCGCGGCCGTGCCGGCCCGCACGGGGCCATGGCGCAATTGGTAGCGCACCTGCTTTGCAAGCAGGGGGTTAGGGGTTCGAGTCCCCTTGGCTCCACCGACGCACGAGAGCCCCCGTCCCGAGCGGACGGGGGCTCTCGGCGTCTCGGTGCACCTGGTTCAGCTCTTGGGGCCGTCCCCCTCGGACTTGGTCTCCTCGGCCGCGTCGACGACGGCGTCCGTGGCCTCCTCGGA
>JAPSLQ010000314.1 GCA_031180595.1 Isoptericola sp.
ACATGTTCGTCATGATCTGCACGCCCTCGTCGAGGGCGCGCAGGCGCTCGCCGGCGCTCGGGAAGCCGTAGCCGTACGCGCGCCACTCGTGCTCGTACCAGCCGGCGCCGATGCCCATGTTGAGGCGGCCGCCCGAGATCGTGTCGACCGTCGAGGCGACCTTCGCCAGGTACGTCGGCTCGCGGTAGGACATGCACGTGCACATCTGGCCGAGGCGCACGCGCTGCGATGCCGCGGCGAACGCGGCCATGAGCGACCACGCCTCGTGCGTGGCCTCGGTGCTCGGGACGGGCACGGTGTGGAAGTGGTCGTAGACCCACACGCTGTCCCAGGCGAACTCCCCGCCCGGGATGGCCTCGCCCGCCGCGGCGTTGTCGGCGTAGTGGAGGAGAGACAGCATCGTCTCCCAGTGCTGCTCCGGCGGGACGTCGGTGAGCGAGTGCCGCCAGCCCTGCGGGATGAAGAGTCCGAATCGCATGGCCCCGAGCCTATGCCCGTCGCCCCGAGCACGCCGGGGCGTCCGGGAACGTGTCCGGGACGGTCGGCGTATGTTCGTCGCATGATCGAGGCCTGGTCCGCCGCCGACGTCCGCGCCGCCGAGGAGCCGCTGCTGGCGGCCGGGGTCCCGCTGATGGAGCGCGCCTCGTTCGCGCTCGCCGTGCAGGTGGTCCGAGACCTGCGCGCGCGGCGGCGGTCCGTGCGCGGCGCTCGCGTCGCGCTCCTCGTCGGGGCCGGGAACAACGGCGGCGACGCGCTCCACGCGGGCGCGTACCTCGCGCGCCGCGGCGTGGGCGTCGTCGCGGTGCTGGTCTCCGAGCGCGCGCACGCCGCGGGCCTGTCGGCGCTGCGCTCGGCGGGCGGGCGGGTCGAGGCCGTGCACGGATCGCCCGAGCGGCTGGGTGCCGTCGTGGACGAGCTCGTGCGCGCCGACGTCGTGCTCGACGGGCTGCTCGGCATCGGCGCACGGGGAGCCCTGCGCGGGCTCGGAGCCGAGCTGGTGGAGGCGCTCGACGCCGGCACGCACCGTCCCTGGGTCGTCGCGGTCGACCTGCCGTCGGGCATCGGGGTCGACGACGGCACGGTGCGCGGCCCGGTGCTGCGCGCCGACCGGACGGTGACGTTCGGGGCGCCGAAGCCGGGCCTGCTGCTGCCGCCTGCGGCGCACCTCGTGGGCGAGCTGACCGTCGTCGACATCGGGCTGACGTTGGACGGCGAGCCCGCGCTGCGGCGGATCGAGGACACCGACGTCGGGGCGGCCTGGCCGGTGCCCGGACCGACGGACCACAAGTACACGCGCGGGGTCGTGGGGGTCGTGGCGGGTACGTCGACCTACCCCGGCGCGGCGGTGCTCGCCGTGTCGGCCGCGGTGCGCGCGGGTGCGGGGATGGTCCGGTACGTCGGACCCCGTCCCGTGGGCCAGGCCGTGCTCGCCGCGCGCCCCGAGGTGGTGACCGCGTCGGGGCGGGTGCAGGCGTGGACGCTGGGGTCGGGCGTGCCGGCGGGCGGCCGTGCCGAGCAGTCCGGCGACGACGACGGCCAGCACGGGCGGGCACGCGACGCCCTGGCCGAGGCGGGCGGTCGCCCGGGCGCGCAGGCGGAGCGGACGGTGCCCGCCGTCGTCGACGCGGGCGGGCTCGGCCTGCTCGGGCCGACGTCGCCGGCGTGGTTCGTGCTCACGCCGCACGCGGGCGAGCTCGCGACGCTGCTGCGTGCGCGCGGCGAGGACGTGGACCGCCCGGCGGTCGAGGCGGAGCCGCTCCGGTGGGCGCGGCGCGCCCACGAGACGACCGGTGCGACGGTGCTCCTCAAGGGCGCGGTCACCGTCGTCGTCGGCTCGGGTACGGCGTACGCCCAGGCGGACGGGCCGCCGTGGCTCGCGACCGCCGGCGCGGGCGACGTGCTCGCGGGCGTGCTCGGCGCGATGCTCGCCGCGCGGTCGGCCGAGACCGTCGAGCGGCCGGCGCTCGCGGCCGAGGTGGCGGCGGCCGCGGCGCTGGTGCACGGGCTCGCGGGGGAGCGGGCGAGCCGGGGCGGCCCCGTCACGGCGCTCGACGTCGCGGAGGCCGTGCCGGCGGTCGTGGCGGAGCTGCTCGCGCTGCGGTGAC
>JAPSLQ010000057.1 GCA_031180595.1 Isoptericola sp.
GGTACCGCGCTCGCCGCCCATGCGCTCGGTGCTTACGGCCGGGCGCCGCGCGTGCTCGAGGCGCTCGCGGCGCGCTGGTCGCCGCCCGTCGCCGACCGGGTGGAAAACGCGCCCGGCCGGGGTGAAAAGGACCTCGGCACCCCCAGCGCCGTGACCGCGCGGGGTTAGCGTTGCCGCACGCCGACACGCCGGAGCGAGGACACCGCATGACTGAGTCCGCGATCACGGCCAGGAACCTGTCGAAGTCCTACCGCATCGCCCGTTCCGGCCGCTCCCACGACCGTCTCACCGAGGCGCTCGTGGCGCGCGCCAAGCACCCGTTCCACCGGCAGGAGTTCGAGACGCTCGCGGCGCTGTCCGACGTCACGTTCGACATCCCGTGGGGCGAGGCGGTCGGGATCGTCGGACGCAACGGCGCCGGCAAGAGCACGCTGCTCAAGATCCTCACCCGCATCACCGCGCCGAGCGGCGGTCGGGTCGAGCTGGGCGGGCGGGTCGGGAGCCTGCTCGAGGTCGGCACGGGGTTCCACCCCGAGCTCACCGGCCGCGAGAACGTCTACCTCAACGGCTCCCTGCTGGGCATGAGCCGCCGCGAGATCCGTCGCCGGTTCGACGACATCGTCGACTTCTCCGGCGTGGCCCGGTTCCTCGAGACCCCCGTCAAGCGCTTCTCGTCCGGCATGTACGTGCGCCTCGCCTTCTCGGTCGCCGCCCACCTCGAGACGGAGATCCTCGCGATCGACGAGGTCCTCGCCGTCGGCGACGCCGAGTTCCAGCGCCGTTCCCTGGACAAGATGCGGGACGTGGCGAAGGACGGCCGGACCGTGCTCTACGTCAGCCACCAGCTCCAGACCGTGACCGCCCTGTGCACCTCGGCGATGTTCCTCGACGAGGGCCGGCTGATCACGAGCGGGTCGGTCGAGTCCGTGATGGACGCCTACCGCGACAGCTTCCAGACCTTCCGGGCGCGACAGCTCGACCCCGAACGGCGGCCGGGCAGCGGACAGATCCGGCTCCAGGAGGTGACGACCACCGAGATCCGCGAGCCGACCGACGACACGGTCGTCGCCTTCAAGGTCGGGGTCAACCCCGAGATCGTCGGCAAGTACTTCGTCTCGTGCCACGTCCGCGACGACACGGGCCTGCTCGTCGCGCAGTGCGACTCCCGGCTCGTCGGTCTGTGGCTCGACCCGTCCGAGCCGCGCCAGGGCGTCCTGCGGATCAAGGACCTGTGGCTGCGGCCCGGGCAGTACACGATCGACATGTACCTGTGCCAGGCGGGCGTGTTCGACGAGTGGCGCGCGGCAGCGGCGTTCGAGGTGCTCCCCCACATCCCGTACCCCGAGCTCGTGACCGACGAGGGGCTCTTCGGTGCCGTGCTGTGCGACTTCGACTACGAGGCGTGGTGACCATGCGTCGCGAGCCCGGCGGCCAGCCGTACGTTGTCCTCCTGCCCCCGGGGCGGCTCAACCTCCCGCGGGCCCGCGAGATCTGGGAGGCGCGCGAGATCCTCTACCGCTTCGGTGTGCGCGACGTCGTGCTGCGCTACCGCCAGACCGCCGTGGGCATCGCGTGGGTCGTGCTCCAGCCGCTCGTCACCGCGGGCATCTTCGCGATCGTCTTCGGCCGCGTGGCGGGCCTGTCGTCGGGCGACGTGCCGTACTTCCTCTTCGCGTTCGCCGGCACGATCGCGTGGACGGTGTTCGCCGGTGTGCTGACCCGCGCCGCACCGTCGCTGGTCGCGAACCAGGCGCTCGTGTCCAAGGTGTTCTTCCCGCGCGTCGTCGTGCCGCTGTCGGCGAACCTCTCGGTGCTGATCGACTTCGGGGTCTCGCTCGTGCTCTTCGGCGTGCTCCTCGCTGTCAACGACGTCAACCCCGGCTGGGCCGTGCTCTCCCTGCCGCTGTGGACGCTGTGCGCCCTCGCGCTCGGGTCGGGTGCCGGGCTCGCGGCGTCGGCCGTCATGGTGAAGTACCGGGACGTGTCCTACGCCCTGCCGTGGCTGGTCCAGGTGCTGATGTACGCGACGCCGGTCGCCTACGCCCTGGACGCCGTCCCGGCAGGCCTGTCCTTGTGGTTTGACGCCAACCCGCTCACGTGGCTGATGGAGTGTTTCCGGTGGGCCCTGCTCGGCACGGCGCCGCCCCCGCTGTGGCAGGTGGTCGGGCTGCTCGTGACGTCGGTGGTCGCGGTCCTCGCGGGGCTGCTGGTCTTCCAGCGCCGCGAGCGCGAGTTCGCGGACGTGATCTGATGCAGACCCCGCCGCGCGTCACCGTGGTCATGTCGACCAACCGCGTCTCGCCCTACCTCACCGAGGCCCTCGAGTCGGTCGTCGCCCAGACCTTCACGGACTGGCACGTGCTGCTCATGGACAACGGGTCCCCCGACCCCGACCGGCTCTCGGAGATCGCCGCGAGCGTGCCGCGCTGCGAGCTCGTGCGCGAGAAGGGCCACGTCGTGTCGATCCCGCTCAACCACGGGCTGGCGCTCGCGCGCGGCGAGTTCGTGACGTTCCTCGACGACGACGACGTCTGGCTGCCCGAGCGGCTCCAGGTTCTCGTCGACGCGCTCGACGCCGACCCCGCGGCGGGCGCGGTGTACTCGTCCGTCGACGTCATCGACTCCCAGGGACGGCGCCGCGGCCCGCTGTTCGTCGCGGACGGCGAGTCGGGCCGTGACCTGCTCTCCGGCCGGTACCCGTTCCCCAACGTCGTGTCCGTGCTGTACCGACGCACCGAGCTGCTGCGGGTCGGCGGGTTCAACCCTGCCTTCCGGTACGCCGAGGACACCGACCTCACGTTCCGGATGCTCCAGTACTCGCGGATGATCGGCGTGCCGCAGGTGCTCACCCTCTACCGGCGCCACGAGCAGAACGTGACCAAGGTGGCGCCGACCGCGGTGCACGACGCCGCGCGGCGCATGATCCGCATGCAGCTCTGGGGTGCCGAGAACCACCCGGACCCGCGCGTCCTCGACGACGTGCGGGCGAACCTGGCGTCGCTGGACGCCCAGGACGCCGCGGACTCCGTCGGCGAGGGCATCGCCCGGGTGCGGCAGGGTCGGCTCGCGGGCGCCGCCCTGATGCTGGGACGTGCCGTGCGCGTCGACGCCCGGGCGGCGGCCCGGGAGACGTGGCGGCGTGCGCGCCACCGGCTGAAGCGCCTCACGTGACCGGGTGCGTGCCCAGCACGAGCAGCCAGTCCTGGCCGCCGGCGGCGTTGGCGCCGGGCGTCGTCATCGTCTCCTCCAGGGTCGCCGGCACGGCCGTCCCGGTGCTCGGGTCGACCCACTGCGCACCGGAGCCCGGCCCGAGCTGGTCGAGCCCGAGCGTGATCGTGCGCTCCGTCGGCACGTAGACCAGCGCGAGGTCTCCCCCCGGGCTCACGGCCGCCGTGGCGAGGTCGGACTCGAGCTGGTCCCACGCCTCCTGCTCCCCTCCGGCGCCGGCGCGCAGCAGCCGGCCGTCGTCGGGCACGAGCGTCCACCACGGCAGCGCGGCCACGAGGTCCCGCAGGCGGGACACCTGCTCGGCGCCCTCCGAGCGCAGGCGGTCCTCCCACCCCGGCAGGAACTCCCAGTCGTCCGTGCCGAAGATGTCCCCGGGCGAGCCGGACGTGACCGCCCACAGCACCTGCCGCCGCAGCGTCTCGGTCGTGGTGAGCGGCCCGCCCGTGTTGTTCTCGCCCTCGTAGTTCGACTCGCTGAGCAGAGAGGGTCGCACCCACCGGTCGTCGTAGGCCTGGCGCACCGCCTCGTGCACGGGTTGGTAGGTGTAGACGAAGTCCCAGTCGACCAGCGGCGCCCAGTGCTCGTCCTCCGCGGGCGAGCGCACGGTGATGAGCTGGGCGGAGAACGGCCTGCGGTCCCCCGTGGCGCGGATGCCCTCCTGCACTGCCATGAAGCAGGCGTCGTGCTCGGGTGTCGGCGTGTAGTCACCACCCGTCATCCACAGGATGTTGGGCAGGTCCGCGGCCCACGCGCCCACGTGCTCGCCGTACGCGGTGCAGTCCGCGGCCGACGACGGTGAGAACACGCGGTCGATGGTCCAGCTGTCCACCGGGTAGAGCAGCGCGGTGATCCCGAGCTCCGCGGCGCGGGCGAGCACGGCGTGCGCCCGGTCCCAGTACGGACCCGACGGGCGCGTGACGTCGCCGTCGACGAACGGGGCCAGACCGTCCACCGTCGTCCCGTCGCCGTGCGGCCCGCCGTTGGCCGGGTCGCCCAGGAGCGACACGACCATCGCGTTGAACCCCTGCTGGGAGCGTGTCGTGAGGTACGCCTCGGCCTCGTCCGGCGTGAGGTCGACCAGCAGCGACCAGGGTGCGTCGCCGCGCACCAGGATCGGCTCGCCGTCCTGGTCGACGAAGTGGCGCCCGTCGGCGCTGACGGCACTGACGTATCGCGGCCCGCCGTCCTCGGCCCGCTGTCCCGTCGTCGGCTCGACGGGCCGGACGGGCTCTCCCTGCGCCGGCGGGCGTGCCTCCCAGCCGTCCTGCTGCGGCGGGTCCCGGAGCGCCCGGTACGCCGCCCACCCGGCGATGGCCACGAGGCCGAGGCACGCGAGGACGGCCACCACCGTCCGCAGCCGCCCGGTCATGGCCGTGCGGCAGCGGGGACGGGCCGCGCGACACCGAGGATGCGCCGGACCCGGTCCGCCTCGGCGCGCACGGCCGCCCGGTCCGCGGCCGCGACCGCGCGCACACGGGCCGACTCGGCGGCGTGGTCGGCCAGGATCTCGTGGACCTGCTCCACGATCGCGCGCGCGTCGTACGTGTCGCGGTCGTGCGTCCGCCCGGCCCGCCCGTACGCGGTCACGAGCGACGTCTGCTTGTGCGCGTAGCCGGTCGCCACGACGGGCACGCCTTCGGTCACCGCCGCGACGAGGTTGTGGTAGCGCGTGGCCACCAGGACGTGGCAGCCGCCCAGGGCGCGTGCGACGTCCTCCACGGACCGCACCTGCGGGAGCTCGACGGCGGCACCCGGGTCCGCCGCGCGCACCCGGCGGACGGCCTCGGCGGCGACCCGCCGGTCCAGGTCCTCGCCGACGACCACGCGCACGCGCACCCCCGTGGCGAGCAGCGCGCGCACGAGCTCCGTGCTGCGCGCGGTGTACGTCTCGCGGTCGACGTCGCGCTCGGTGCCGCCCCAGTCCATGACGCCCACCGCGACGACCGGGTCCACGAGCGCCGATCCGGGCTCCGGAGGCGCCGTCACGGGGTCGCGACCGAGCACGAGGTCAGGCACCACCCGCACGGGCCGCCGGACGCCCAGCGCCGCCACGGCGCGCGCCGAGAGGTCGTCGCGGACGGTGACGTCGTCGGCCCAGGCGAGCACCATGGCGAAGAGTCGGCGCACGCCCGGGCTGCCCAGCTCGTCCACGCCGACGCTCAGCAGCAGCAGCGGGCGGCGCCACACGCGTGCCCACCCGGCGAGCCAGAAGAGCGAGAACGGGATGCCGCGCGGCCGCACGCCGTTGCCCTCGAAGATGCCGGTGCCCGGGACCACGACGGCGTCCACGGACCGGACCGTGCGACCCATGTGCACGACGTCGGCAACGCGGCCGACGAGCCCCTTGGCGCCGCGCCTGGGCGCGGAGGGATGCCGGATCTCCACGGCAGGCACGCCGTGCTCGGCCGCCACGACGGCGGGCAGCTGCGCCACCGCGAGCGGCTCGACGTCCGTGCCGTCGAGCAGTGCCAGGCCCGCGGCGAGCGACGCCTCGTTGCCGTGGTTGCCGATCCCGGTCTCCCCGAAGAAGGCGACGCGGCGCACGGGCCTGCGCCTCATCGCGCGCTCCCGACCAGGCCGGCGTCGCGCGGCAGCCGCACGACGTCGCCGACGATCGTCCGCCACCTGGGCAGGGTCCAGCGGCCCAGCACGGTCGCGACGCACCTGGCCCGTTCGGCGGCGTCGAGGGGCGCGGCCGCCACGGCCCGCAGCAGGAGCGCCGTCGAGCGCGAGTACGGGAAGACGGTCCGCGGGCGCGCGGGGTCGACCCACGCCGCCTCGGTCGCCCGGTCGCCGCCGTGCCGCTCGGCGTGCTGACGGATGCCCAGGAGGCCGCGCTCGGGGACCAGCTCGAGGCGTCCCCGCAGCGCGAGCGCGGCCGGCAGCACCATCTCGCCCGCCGTCGAGACCGTCACCCCGCCGACGTCGCGCAGCGTCGCCGTCCGGATCACGCCGAACTGGACCTGGCCGACCATGCGGCGCAGCACCGTGGCGAGCCGGCGGTGCGCCGGCCCCGAGGCGAGGTCGAGGTCGCCGTCGTCGTGCTCGCCGACCTCGCGCCCGTCGTCGTCCACGAGCACGACGCGCGGCACCGCGCACACCGCATCCTGGCCCGCGGCGTCGAGCACCTCCACGCTGCGGCGCAGCCAGGTGGGCTCCCGCACGTCGTCGTGGTACGCCCAGGCGAACAGCGGTGACCGTGCCCGGGCGAGCAGCCAGTTGGCGTTGCGCGCACCGCCCACGTTGCGCGGGTGACGCACGTACGTGAAGCGCGGGTCGGCGCCCGCCACCTGCCGCGCGATCTCCGCCGTGCCGTCGGTCGAGGCGTTGTCGGCCACCACGACGGCGAAGTCCTCGAAGTCCTGGGCCTGCAGCGCCGCGAGCGCCGCGGGCAGGTAGCGCTCGCCGTCGTGCACCGGCACGCCGACGGTCACGCGGGGCACGCGCGTCACGAGAGCCCTCCGGCGGTCGGCGCGGGCGACGGTGCGCGCGGGGTCACCCGGACCAGGCCGAGGCCGCGCACGACCCGGTCGGCGTCGGCGTGCACGGCGGCGTGGGCCTGACGGCAGAAGCGGTCGAGCCGGGCGCGGAGCCGCGGGGCGCCGGCGTGCGCCGCGCGCACGAGGCCCAGCACGTGGTCCGTGTCGACGTCGTCCACGGGCACGAGGTACTCCTCGAGGCCCAGCCGGCGAAGCAGGGCGGCGTCCTTGTCGGCGTGGCACAGCGCGACGACGGGACGCCGGACCAGGATCGCGGCCACGAGCACGTGGTAGCGGCTCGCGACGACCACGTCGGCGGCCGCGACGCGCTCGAGCAGCACGTCGAGGCCGCCCTGCTCGTGGTGCACCGTGATGCCGGTGGAGGCGCCCGGGTCTTGCGCGGTGACCGCCGCCAGGACGGAGGCCACGGGGGCCCGGTCGGCCGTGTCCGCGGCGAGCAGGTCGACCTCGACGCCCGACCGGACGAGGGCTCGCACGAGCTCCGCCACGCGCCGTTCGTAGCGCTCGCGGAGCCGGGCACCGGGAGCGCCGGGCGCCGGGTCGTGGTCGATGACGGCGACGGCGACGCGGCGCGGACCGGAGGTCTGGGTCTCCCGGGCCGCCGCCCAGCGCACGGGCGGGTCCACCGCCTCGGGTCGGCTCAGCACGACGTCGTACGCGACGGGGTCGCGGCCGGCCCCGGACCACGGGGGCAGGGCGTCGCGCGTCTCGGCGTCGCGGTACGAACGGACCTGAGCCCCGCGGGCCGCCCCGGCGGCGGTCCAGGCGGGGACCCGGTGGGTGTAGCTGCCGCCGCCCACGGCGAACCACGCCGTCGCGGTCCGCCGCAGGCGGCAGGCGAGCGAGACGAGCGCGAGCCAGACCAGGACCCCGCCGGGTCCGCGGTGGTGGGCCCGCTCGAGCACGCCCGTGCCGGGCACGACGACGGCGTCGAAGGCGCCCACGAGACGCACGAGGTGCACGAGGTCGGCCGCCTTGGACAGCGTCCGCGCCGGCACGCCGCTGCGCCCGGCGGCCCGGAGCCGCCGCGAGAGCGCCGACGTCAGCGGCACCGCCTCGGCGAGCGCGGCCGGCATGCCTGCGGGCCGGACGGCGGCCCGCCCATCGCCCCACCCGACGTCACGTCCCACCGGCACGAGGCGCACGTCCGGGACGCGCTCGCGCAGCAGCGCGGCGACCGCGGCGAACGACGCGTCGTTGCCGACGTTGCCCACGCCCACCTCGCCGAGGAGCGCGACGCGAGGTGCCCCGCGGGGCGCCCGGCGCGCACCGGTCATGGCGCTCACCCCGCCGGTGCAAGGTCGACGCGCAGCTTGCGGACCGTGAAGCCCTCGGCGTACCCGGACCGGCACTCCATGCCGCGCAGGCGCAGGAGACCGAGGAACACCTCGTCGTCCCACCAGTCCCGCCCGGCCTGCGAGGGGTAGTGCTTCGTGAGGAGCTCGACCTTGCGCCGTGCGTGCTCCGGAGCCACGGGGACGTAGGTCGTCACGCGCCGCAGGTCGCCGTCCCACTTGGGGATCTCGTACTCGAGCACCAGCGCGTCCCGCCACACCGTCGGCACCAGCTCGCCCAGCAGACGGTGGTCCTGGTGGGCGTCGTCGCGGCTCGGGGAGAGCACCACCTGGGGCGGGTCGTCGGCGAGGTCGAGCGCCAGCTCCTCGAGCGCGGCCTTGACAGCGTCCCAGTGCGCCGGCAGCCGCCCGTCCGGCAGGTCCCACGACCGGACCTCGGCCCCCGGGCAGAAGGCCTCGGCGGCCGCCTCCGCCTCCGCCCGCCGCTCGGGCGAACCCGTGAGCGTGGCGAACGTCGCCCGCACACCGCCGCGCACGCCGAGCTCGAGCAGCGTGCCTCCGCACGCGATCTCGACGTCGTCCGGGTGCGCCGCCACGCACAGCAGGCGCAGGCGCCCCGCAGGCAGGGCGAGACCGATCACGGCACGACCGCCGGCAGCCCGACGTCGGGCAGCACCACGGGGCGGGGCGCCGGCAGCGAACCGGCCTCGTGCTCCCAGACGGCCCACGGCCTGCGGCCGCTGAGGTAGAGCTGCTCGAGCTGGGTGCGCTCCTTGAGCGTGTCCATCGGCGCCCAGAACCCGTCGTAGCGCACCGCCCGGAACCGTCCGTCGCGCGCGGCGCGCACGCAGCCGTCCATCACCAGGTCGTCACCCTCCTCGAGGTAGTCGAAGATGCCCTGGCGCAGGACGAAGTATCCCCCGTTGATACGCATCTCCATCTCGGCCACGGGCTCGATCCCCCTGAGGTGCCCGTCGGCGTCGATCCGCACCACGTGGAACGAGTCCTGCGGGTCGACGGCCAGCAGGGACCCGACGTCGTCGGTCGCGAGGAAGTCGTCGACGATCTGGTTCATGGGTGCGTCGGTGAGCACGTCCCCGTAGTTGGCGAGGAACACGTCGTCGTCCTCGACGAAGGCCCGCACGCGCCGCAGCCGCTCCCCGATCGCGGTGTCGATACCCGTGTCGACGAACGTGATGCGCCACTCGCTCACGTCGGTCGACAGCAGCTCGACCTCGCTGCACCCCTTGGAGAGCACGAAGTCGTTCGAGTGCGTCTCCTGGTAGTTGAGGAAGTAGTCCTTGACCGCGGTCGCGCCGTGGCCGAGGCAGAGGATGAACTCCGTGTGCCCGAAGTGGGCGTAGTACTTCATGATGTGCCACAGCACCGGGCGGGAGCCGATCGGCACCATGGGCTTCGGGAGCGACTCGGGGCCCGATCTCATGCGCATGCCGAGGCCGCCGCAGAACAGCACGACCTTCACGGGGTCACCTCCACTGGGGCGTCGGGAAGTCGGCGCGGCGCGGCGCGCTCGCGCAAGGGTGGTGCGACGGGACGGCCCCGCAGGAAGCCGTCGGTGGAGCCGGTGTCGAGCGCGCGCGCGTACACGGCCATCGCGCCGCGCGCCGCCTCGACGGTCAGGTCGACGTCGGCGTCGGTGTGCGCCGCCGAGACGACGAGCGACTGGGCGAGGACCCCGCGCTCGAGCAGCTCCTGGATGAACAGGGTGCGGAACGCCTGTGACGGGTTCCCCTCCGGGTCCCGCGTGCCGAACACCATGCAGGAGGGGCGGCCCGTGACGGTGACGTGGTCGGCGACCCCCGCCTCGGCCGCGGCCTCCTCCAGTCCGGCCCGCAGCCGCCTGCCCTGCGCCTCCATGATCCCGACGACGTCGCGCTCCGCGTACGCGTCGGCCACGGCGAGGTAGGCGGCCAGACCGGTGGCCTCCGCACCGTGCGTCGTCGACAGCAGGAACGGCCGCGCGGCGTCGGTGTCCAGGCCGCCCACCCGCATCAGGTCGGCCCGGCCGGCCAGCGCGGAGACGGCGAACCCGTTGCCGAGGGCCTTGCCCCACGTCGACAGGTCGGGCAGCACCCCGTACGCCGACTGGCCACCGCCCGCGGACCAGCGCATGCCCGTGATCATCTCGTCGAAGACGAGCACGAACCCGTCGCTGTCGGCCAGGTCCCGCAGCCCCTCCAGGAAGCCCGGCGGGGGCTCCGCCGTGGCCGTCGCCGGCTCGAGGACCAGGGCGGCGACCCGACCCGGGTTCTGGTCGAGGAGGTCGCGCACCGAGGTCAGGTCGCCGTACGCGAAGCCGACCGTCAGCTCCTGGAGCGCGGCCGGGACACCCGCCCGCATCGCCGTCGTGCCGATGAACCAGTCGTCCGTCGAGAAGAAGGGCTGGGTCGTGCACACCGCGACCATGTCGCGGCCCGTGACGGCCCGAGCCAGCCGGACGGCGGCGGTCGTGACGTCCGAGCCGTTCTTCGCGAACTTGACCATCTCGGCGCCGGGGACCTGGGCGACGAGACGCTCGGCGGCCTCGAGCTCGCGCACCGTCGGACGCGAGAAGCTCACCCCGTCGTGCGCGGCGCGCGCCACGGCGTCGACGACGGGCCGGTAGCCGTGCCCGAGCGTCACCGACCGCAGTCCCATGCCGTACTCGACGTACTCGTTGCCGTCCACGTCCCACACCCGGGCACCGGCGCCCCGCACGAGGACCGGCGCCATGTTCTCCGGGTACTGGTCCGAGCCCCGCGCGTACGTGTGCGCCCCGCCCGGCACGAGCGCGTGGAGCCTCGCCTGCGCGGCCGCCGAGGCGGTGAACGTCCGGCGTGGTGCCGGCGCGGCGTCGGGGACGACGCCGGTCGCCGCGGGCTGTGCGGTCATGGGGGTCCCTCCGGGCCGCGCGGGCGTCGGGCCCGCGGGCACTGCCAGTCTGCGATCCACCGCGAGCGCCGCGGAAGGCGCGTCAGGGGAGTTCACCCGCCTGCGGAGCGCCCCGGCCCCGATTTCATCCGCTCGGCCCGGTGCCGTCCGCGCGGGGCGACCTACCGTGCGGGTATGAAGATCGTCGAGACGCCGATCGCCGGGCTGGTCGTCTTCGAGCCGACCCCGCACCGCGACGAGCGCGGGTACTTCACGCGCACGTTCGACGCCGAGGTCGTCGCGCGCGCCGGGATCGACCCCGCCGGCTTCGTCCAGGACAACCAGTCGCGCTCGCACCAGGGCGTGGTGCGCGGACTGCACGGGCGGTCCGGCCGCGGCGAGGCGAAGCTCGTGCGGTGCGCGCACGGCGCGGTGCTCGACGTCGTGATCGACGCGCGGCCCGGCTCCGAGACCTTCGGGCGCATGGCGACCTTCCTCCTCGACGACCAGCTGTGCCGCCAGGTCTACGTGCCTCGCGGGTTCCTGCACGGCTTCCAGGCGCTCACCACGACCGCCGACGTCGCGTACCGCATGGACGACTACTACGCGCCTGACGAGGGCGTCACGGTGGCGTACGACGACCCGGAGCTCGCCGTGCCGTGGCCCGCGCCCGTGACGCTCGTCAGCGCCAACGACCGGCAGGGGTCGAGCTGGGCGGAGTACCGGGCGACGCTGGGCCGCTGACCGGCACCTCGCGCGGCATGGGGTCCAGGACGACCCAGCGCCCCCCGCCCGCCTCGATCTCGGGCAGCGCCGCGCGGACCTCCGCCAGCAGGTCGGGCACGAAGAGCAGCACCCGGTCCGGCCGCATCGCCACGAGGTCGGCGGGCGAGACGATCGGGATCCGGTTGCCCGGCATGCTGCGGCCGTGCTTGGCGACCGAGGCGTCCGCCACGGCCACGACCTGGTCGCGGGTCACGTGGGCGCGGCGCAGCAGGGCGGAGGTGCGCGACGCGGCCCCGTACCCGGCCACGCGCAGGCCCGCCGCCGTCGCGGCGCCCAGGAAGTCCCCGATCGCCGCGACCGACTCCTCGACCGCCGAGCCGAGCGACGCGACCCGCCGCGGCGTGGTGACGCCCTCCGCGAGCTCCCGCTCGACGGTCGCCGTCACGTCCGGGTGCTGTCCCGCGGCGGCGACGGCCGAGCCCCGTCTCGCGAGGGCCAGCAGGACGGTGCCCCCGTACAAGGGGTAGTGCCAGCAGCCGACGGCGACCAGCCCCACCTCCCGGGCCATCCCGACGAGCACCGGCGTCGAGTAGTACGCGAAGTGCCCGTGCCGGAGCGCGTTCCACATACCGGTGCGCACGATCGCCGCGATCGTGTGGAACTGCAGCAGGAGGACCCCCTCGTCGGCCAGGCGGTCCCGGCGCCCGGTGAGGGCCGCGTGCTGGTCCGGGCTGTGCATCATCCCGAAGGAGTCGACCACGAGGTCCGCGGGACCGTCGTCGACCACGACGGCGCCGTGCCGCGCGAGCAGGCCGGCCCACGAGCCGCCGTGCGGGCTCGTGTACTCGAGCACGCGCGCCCCGGGACGCACGAACCCGGCGGCCGCGGCCTGGTCGACCGCGGCCGCCGCCTGCGCGACGAGCGCCGCGGGCTCCACGTCCCGCGGCTCGTCGGGCGTCGTGGGGTCGGTCTCGAGCTGGGCCAGCCCGGACCGCGTCGACAGCACCATGCGCAGCCGGTGCTCGGGGTCCGGCAGCGGGTCACCGGGCAGGGGGAACAGGTCGGCCGGGGGCTGCAGCCCGAGGTCGAGCACGACGGCACCGCCGGGCAGGCCCGACCAGCGGTCGCGCCACGCCGGGTCGGGTGACGGCAGCGGGTCGGTCACGGCGCGCTCACGTCCCGGGCTCGAACACCTCGAGCTCGGGCAGGAACGTCACGAGCGTCCCGCCCCAGCGGGCCACGTGCGCGAGCTGGGTCGAGATCTCGCGGCGCAGGTTCCAGGGCATGATCACCACGTGGTCCGGCCGGGCCGCGTCGAGGGCCTCGGGCGGGTGGATCGGGATGTGGGTGCCGGGGGTGTACCGCCCGTGCTTGTACGGGTTGCGGTCGACCGCGAACTCGATGAGGTCCGCACGGATGCCGCAGTGGTTGAGGAGGGTGTTGCCCTTGCCGGGGGCGCCGTAGGCGACGACCCTCCTCCCGTCACGCCGCGCGTCGAGGAGGAAGCGCAGCACGTCGTCGCGCACGGCCGCCACCTGGTCGGCGAACCCGGCGTGCCCCTCGACGGTGTGCAGGCCCGCCGCCGTCTCCTCGGCCAGGACGCGCGCCACCTCGGGCGACGGTCCCGCGGCGGGGTCGCGGTCGACCGCCTCGCGGGGCGCGGACCACGTCCGCAGGGAACCACCGTGGCTCGGGAGCTCCTCGACGTCGACGACGACGAGCCCGGCCGCGGCCATCACGCGCTGGGTCGTCAGCAGGGACAGGTAGCTGAAGTGCTCGTGGTAGATCGTGTCGTACTCGTTGCGCTGGATGAGGCGCAGCAGGTGCGGTATCTCGACGCTCACCCGGCCGTCGTCGGCCACGAGGGCGCGCAGGCCCCGTGCGAAGTCCACGATGTCCGGCACGTGGGCGAGGACGTTGTTCGCCACGACGAGGTCCGCCGGGCCGTGCTCCGCCCGCAGGCGCGAGCCCGTGGCCTCGCCGAGGAACTCCACCACCGTCGGGACGCCGATCTCGCGGGCAGCCGCCGCCACGTTGGCCGCGGGCTCGACACCGAGGCACCGGATGCCCCGGTCGAGCACGTGCTGGAGCAGGTAGCCGTCGTTGCTCGCCACCTCGACCACGTACGACCCGGTCCCGAGCCCGAGCCGCTCGACGGCGGTGTCGACGAACTTGCGGGCGTGCGCCACCCACGAGTCCGAGTACGAGGAGAAGTACGCGTAGTCGTCGAAGATCTCCTCGGCGGGCACGTACGCCGGGAGCTGGACCAGCAGGCACCGGTCGCACACCCGGACGTGGAGCGGGTAGAACGTCTCGCCGGCGTCGACGGCGTCGGCCGCGACGAAGCTCTCGCACGGCGGCGACATCCCGAGGTCGACGAACGTTCGGGTCAGCGGGGCGGCGCAGAGGCGGCAGGACGGCGCAGTCATGCCGGCACCGCCGTCGTGCGCAGGTCGGCCAGGGCCAGGACACCGGCCGCGGCGAGCTCCTGCACGCGCGCGAGCCGCACGAAGCGCCGCTCGACGTCGTCGGTCGTCAGACCGCGCTCGGTCGCGTGGGCCCAGAGCTCCTCGATCCCGTCGCGCACGGTCCACGCCGGGGCCGCGGCCGGCAGCAGCGCCCGGACCTTGGCGAAGTCGACCCGGTAGTTCCGCGTGTCCGCGCCGGCGCCCGGCGCGAACGTGACGGGTGCGCCCGTGATGTCGCTGACCTGCTCGGCCACGGTCCGGATCTGCACGACGTCCTCATCGCGGCCGACGTTGAACGCCTGGTCGTGGACCCTCTCGCGGGGCGCCTCGAGCGCCGCGAGGAACGCCCGGCTGACGTCCTCCACGTGGACCAGCGGCCGCCACGGCGTCCCGTCCGACTGCAGCCGCACCTCGCCGCGCGTGAACGCGGCTCCCGTGAGGTTGTTCACCACGACGTCCGCGCGCAGGCGCGGCGACGAGCCGTACACGGTCGCGTTGCGCAGGTAGGTCGGCGAGAAGTTGTCGTCCGCGAGCGGCGAGATCGCCTGCTCGGCCATCACCTTGCTCTCGCCGTACGGCGTGACGGGCCGGAACTCGCCGTCCTCGGCCACGGGCGCGTCGCCGCCGGCACCGTAGAGCGAGCACGACGACGAGAACAGGAAGCGCCGCACGCCGGCCGCCTTGGCGGCGCGGGCCATGTGCACGGCGCCGCGCGCGTTGACGTCGTACGTCGCCTCCGGGTGGAGGTGGCCGATCGGGTCGTTGCTGATCGCCGCGAGATGGACCACGGCGTCGAAGCCCTCGAGGTCTTCGGGCCGGGCGTCGCGGACGTCACCGGTCCGCTGCTCGTAGCCGCCCGGTCCTGGGCCGAAGTCGCAGCCGTCGTACCACCCGGCGTCGAGCCCGACGACCTCGTGGCCGGCACGCAGCAGGAAGGGGACGAGCACCGCACCGATGTAGCCGCGGTCGCCGTCGACGAGTACTCGCATGGGCTTTCCTCCCGGACACGCCCGGCGGCACGGCGCCGCTCGGCGTGTCGACGCTACCCAGCCCGTGCGGCACGGCGAGAGGGCTCGACCGGGTGAACCTCGGGCGGCGGCGGGTGATTCGTGCCGTGCTTCGTTCCGCCCCCCTGCCCCGCAGGCGACGATCGGACCCATGAGGGTGCTGCGCGTGTCGCACAGCGCGGTCGTGTCCGCGTGGCGCGAGCGCGAGCGCGAGCTGCGCCGTCGAGGCCTCGAGGTCGTCCTGCTGTCGGCCCGGGTGTGGGACGAGGGCGGGCGTCCGGTGCGGCTCACGCCCGACGACGGCGAGCCCGTCGTCGGTGTGCGGACGTGGGGCACCCACCCGGCGCTGTTCGTCTACGACCCCCGCCCGCTGTGGCGGGCGCTCGGTGAGCCGCACGACGTCCTGGACGTCCACGAGGAGCCGTTCGCCCTCGCGACCGCCGAGGTGCTCGCGCTGCGCGCGGCCCGGCGGGCGTGGGACCGCCTGCGCGGGAGGGACGCCGGGCCGGCCGCACCGTTCGTCGTCTACAGCGCCCAGAACCTCCGCAAGCGTCATCCCGTGCCGTTCCGCTGGTCGGAGCGCGTCGTCCTGCGCCGGGCGGCCGGTGCGCACGTCTGCAACGACGACGCCGGCCG
>JAPSLQ010000058.1:0-10852 GCA_031180595.1 Isoptericola sp.
GGCAGCCCGAAGCCGACGAGCAGCAGCACGAGCAGGACCGGGACCCCGCGGAACACGTCGACGTAGACGGTCGCGAGCGCGCGCAGCGGGAACAGCGCCGGCAGGCGCGACGTGCGCACCACCGCCAGCAGCAGCCCGACGGCGAGCCCCACGGCCGACGCGACGACCCACACCCGCAGGTTGAGCCAGAGGCCGGCCGCGACCTCGGGCAGCACCTCCCACGCGCGCTCCGGGGAGAAGAACGCCTCGCGTGCGCGCTCCCACCCGGGCGCGTTGGTCACGACGAGCGCGACCCCGACGCAGACCATCGCCGTCGCGACCGCCGCGACGAGCAGGGCGCGGCGGTGCTGCGCACGCCGGAACGCCTCGCGCGCGCGGGCACGCTCGGACGGCACCCAGGCGTCGGTCATCCGCGTCGTTCCCGAGACCGGTGGCTCAGGACAGCTCAGGCACGTCGTCCGACTTCAGCCACTCGGTGCGCAGCTGCTGCAGGGTGCCGTCGGCCTCGAGCGCCTCGACGGCCTGCGAGACGCACGCCGTGAGCTCGGAGTCCTTGTCGAGCACCAGGCCGAGCTGCTCGGGCTCGCCCGCGTCGGGCAGCGTGCCGATGACCTGGGTGTCCGGGAAGTAGACCGTCGATGCGGCCACTCCCTGGTCGACGTCCATGACCATCGCGTCGATCGTGCCGGACGACAGGGCCGTCATGCCGTCCCCCGCGGCGCTGAACGGCACGACCTCGACGGCGTCGCCCCACGCCGCCTCGGCGGAGTCGAGCGAGGTCTGCGACGCGGTGACGCCCACGCGCGCGCCCTCGAGGTCGGCGAGCGACGCCGCCTCCGCGTACTCGCCCTCGTCCGCGACGATGACGCCTTGGCGGCTCGTCAGGTACGGGCTGGAGAAGTCGACGGCCTGGGCCCGCTCCTCGGTGATCGTCGTCTGGTAGGCGGCGATGTCGAACGGCTTGATCGCCGGGCTGATGATCTGCTCGAACGTGACCGTCACCCACTCGACGTCCTCCTGCGCGTACCCGAGCTCCTCGGCGACCGCGTACACGAGCGCGGACTCGAAGCCCTCGCCGCTCGTCGGCTCGCCGACGTACCAGGGCTCGAAGGGCTCACCCGCGCCGACGGTGAGCGTGCCGTCGGTGAGCGTGGGCAGCTCGCCGGCGGCGCACTCGGGCCCGGCGCCGCCGGTGGCGGACGGCGTCGCGGAGGTCTCGCCGCCGTCGTCCGGCGACGAGCACGCGGCGAGACCGAGCGCGAGGGCCGGGAGGAGGGTGGCTGCGAGGGCGGGGCGGGACGTACGCACGGCGAGGCCTTCCGTTCTGCGTGGGACGACGACGCCGAGCCTAGCTCAGCGGTGCACCTGAGCCTTGCTGCCCGTCCGCGCCGCGATGTCCTCCTCCGCCTGGCCGAGCAGGGCGTCGGCCAGGCGGCGCAGGGCCCGTCCCGCGGCGACCTCGTCCCCGATGACGGGCACCTCCTCGTCGCCCGGGTCCTTGCGCGCGTGCCCGACGCCGCGCAGCGGCCCGACGTCACCGTGCTCGGCCGGCCCGGCCAGCAGCGTGGCCTCCGCCGTCGTGCTCCCCGCCGACTCGACGAGCGTGAGCTGCACGTGCCACGTCGTCGACCGCGCCGGCGCGCTCGTGCCCGGGGTGCCCCGGCCCGCGGCGGACCCGCCCGCGTCCCCGCCGTCGTCGTGCCGGACGACCGTGTCGGGGCCGGGGAACACGAGCGACTCGTCACCCGTGTCCGCCCACCGCACCAGGTAGGGCGGCGACCCGTCCGCGTTGCGGACGCTGACCACGACCCCCTCGCGCACCGCGGCGCCCACCACGCCGGACGCCGTCACGATCCGGTCACCCACCGACGCCTTCATGACCGTCCTCCGTCTCGTCGTCGAGCGATGCGTCGTGGTTCCATCATGCGCCCGGCGAGGGCGGTTCGCCGAGGGCCCGGCACGAGGCGGACCGGTCAGCTCTCGAGCAGCACGCGCACGTCCCACGGCGCGAGATCGAGGGTGTCGCCCGCGCGGAGGTCGTCGCCTCCGACCACGTCACGGACCGACGCCGGCACGGCGCACGACGCCGGCTCCCACGACCAGTTGTGCACCACGCGGAGCCTCCCTCCCGCCGTCGTCGCCGACGTCACCGTCACCGCGCCGGTGCGCAGCGCCCGCCACGGGTCCGCGTCGGCGGGCACGAGCCGGTCGAGGAGCGCACGCGCGAGCGTCCGGTCGGGCACGGTGCCGACGACGGTCACCCGCCCGGCACCGGCCTGCGCCGTCGTCACCGCCGCGAAGCGCCCGTGGTGCGGGTGGTCGTACGTGGCGACGACGTCGGCGCCCTCGGCGCGGAGGCCGTCCACCCAGCGGGTCGCACGGCCGCCGAGGTCGTCTCCCTCCGCCGTGACCGCCACCGGGTCCGCGAGGTTCGAGAACTCCTGGTAGCTCACCCGCGCGACGTCGGACAGCAGCGCGGGCTTGACCTCGCGGCGCGCCCGGGCCTCGGTGTCGGCGTACCCGGTCCGCGGCCCGACGACCAGGTGCCCGCCCGCCTCGGCGTAGCGCCGCAGCCAGGTGAGCAGCTCGTCGGACGCGACGTAGAGAGCCGGGACCAGCAGCACGGGCAGCTCGGCGGCGACGTCGGCCGGGTCGCGCAGGTCGCCGCCGGCGTCGTCCACGAGCTGGTTGTCGTGCACGATCCGGACGGGGACACCGGCGTCGAACGCTCCCCGGTAGAACGCCTCGACGATCTCCTCGTAGCTGCGCGCGTCGGGCCGTCCGTCCGTCTCCCACGCGGGCTGGCCGGCGAGCCCCCAGAGCGACGGGTGCGACCACACGAGACCGACCCCGGCGTCGGGCACGAGCCCTTCGAGGAGCGGTCCGGCGTCGGCGAGCTCGTTGCCGAGCTGCGCGAGCTCGGCGTAGACCCGGCCGGGGCGCTGGTCGTGCGGCAGGATGCCGCCCCAGTACGTCTCCGTGCCGTAGTGCAGCGTGTGCCAGTGCCAGTACTCGATCATGCGGGCGCCGCGGGCCACCATGGCCCAGCCCACCTGCCGCCACTGGCCGTCGTAGGCCGGGAAGTTCGTGGCCGACCCGCCGATCGCCGCGGCGTTGGTCTCGGTGACGAGGAACGGCTCCTGCCGCGACGAGTACATCCGGTCGGCGCTGTGGAAGACGGTCCAGGTCCCGTGGGTCGTCCAGCCCTGGCGGCCGGCGCCGGCGCCCGGCATCGCGAGGCCGTCCTGCATCGCGTAGTACGGGTTGCCCGCGGTGACGTCGAGCGTGGCGGTCAGGCGGCGGTCCTCGAGAGCCGGCCGGGTGTAGGACAGGCAGGTCGTGACGAACCTGCCCTCGCCCGCGACCTCGCGCACGATGCCCGCCTGCCAGGCGATGAACTCCGTCGTGAGCCGAGCCTGGAACCGCCGCCAGGCCAGGTCGTACTGCGGTTGGGCGTTGTTGTCGGGGGTCCACAGGTCGGCCCACGTCGAGAGGCGGTGCGACCAGTAGACGAGGCCCCACTCCCGGTTGAGGGTCTCGACGTCGCCGTACGTGCGCCGCAGGTCGTCGACGAACGCCTGGAACACCCCGTGGTTGTGGAAGAGCTCCAGGCCTGGCTCGTTGTCGACCTGGAACCCGATCACGGCGGGATGGTCGTGGTACCTGCCCACGACCGCTCGGATCACCCGTTCCGCGTAGAAGCGGTAGGCGGGGTGCGTGAAGTCCATCTCCTGGCGGGCGCCCCAGCCGATCCGCTCACCGGTCCGCCGCTCGGCCGCGATCTCGGGGTACTTGCGCGCCAGCCACGGCGGCACGGCATAGGTGGGCGTGCCGAGGATCGCGGAGATGCCGCGATCGTGGGCGGCGTCGAGCACGGGCTGGAGCCACTCGAGCTCGAACCGCCCGTCCTCCGGCTCCCACGTCGACCACGTGGACTCACCGACGCGGACGACGGAGAAGCCCGCGGCCTTCATGAGGTCGAGATCCTCCTCGAGCCGTGGTGAGGGTTGGTACTCGTGGTAGTACGCGGCGCCGAAGAGCACCGGCCGAGGCAGGTCGGTCGCCACGGTCTTCCTTTCGTCGGAGGTACTCACTGCTTGACACCGCCGGCCGTCAGTCCGGACTGCCAGTACTTCTGCAGGAACAGGAACGCGACGACCAGCGGGATGATCGAGACGAACGACCCGGTGATGACCGTCGAGAACAGGGCCTGCGCACCGGACCCGGCGGCGGACGTCGCCTGCCACTGGGCGAGGCCGACGGTCAGCGGGTAGAGGTCCGCAGTGTTCAGCATGATGAGCGGCAGGAAGTAGTTGTTCCACGTCGCCACGAGCTGGAAGAGCAGGACCGTGACGAAGCCGGGGGCGAGCAGGCGCAGCACGACGCGCAGGAAGATGCGACCCTCGCCGGCCCCGTCGACACGGGCGGCCTCGAGCAGAGAGTCGTCCACCGCGCCGTCGGCGTAGACCCGCATGAGGTAGACGCCGAACGGGCTCACCAGCGACGGGACGATGATCGCCCACGGCGTGTCCGTCAGCCCCACCTTGGCGAAGAGCAGGTAGGTCGGGATGGCCAGCGCGGTCATCGGGACCATGATCGCGCCCAGGATGACCGAGAACAGCGCGTTGCCGCCGGGGAACCGGAGCTTCGCGAACGCGTACCCGGCCATGGTGGCCAGGATCGCGGCCCCGACGCCGCTGACGACGGCGTAGACGATGCTGTTGCGCAGCCACTTCGCGAAGACGCCGCCCTGGGCGGAGAACACGTCCTGGAGGTTCTGGAGCAGGTTGAAGTCGTCGGCGAACCACAGGCCGAACGACGAGAACAGGTCGGCGTTCGACTTGGTGGAGGCGACGACGACCCACACCAGCGGGAGCAGGAAGTAGGCCGTGGCCGCGAGCATGGCGATCGTGAGCACCGTGCTCGGGCGGCCACCGACCGGGCGGCGCTTGCGCCGGGCGGTTGCGGGTGAGACGGGGGGTCCGGCGACGACGTCGGAACCCGCGGCGGGGCGGGCGGCCAGGGGCTGAGATGTGGGTGGCGTGGTCATGAGCGGCGCTCCCGTCGCTGCGAGCTCAGCTGCACCACGTACGACACGATCATGATGACGAACCCGAGCAGGAACGCGATCGCCGCTGCGTAGTTGATCTCCTGGTTCACGAAGGCGAGGTTGTAGGCGTACAGGTTCGGCGTGTAGGCGTTGGTGATGACGGTGGGCGCCAGACTCTGCAGCAGGCTCGGCTCGTTGAAGAGCTGGAAGGAGCCGATGACGGAGAAGATCAGGGTGAGCACCAGCGCCGGGCGGATCGCCGGCAGCTTGATGGACCGCGCGATCCGCACCTCGCCGGCGCCGTCGATGCGTGCCGCCTCGTACAGCTCCGTCGGGATCGAGCGCAGAGCGGCGTACAGGATGATCATGTTGTAACCGACGAACCCCCAGGTGACGATGTTGGCGATCGACGCCAGCGCCCACTGGCCCGACAGGAAGCGTGGCGCCGACCCGCCCAGTGCCTCGGCGAGCTGGGCGAACGGGCCGAAGTCGGGGCCGTACAGGTAACCCCACATGAGAGCGGCGATCACGCTCGGGACCGCGTACGGGACGAAGATGCTCAGGCGCACGAACCGCTGCAGACGCAGCCGCCCGCTGTCGAGCACGAGCGCGAACAGCACCGAGAGCGCCAGCATGATCGGGACCTGCAGCAGGAAGAAGCGCAGCACCCGCAGGACGCCGCTCATGAAGGCCGAGTCCTGCAGCGCGTCGGCGTAGTTCTCGAAGCCGACGAAGGCGTCCCCGCCGATGAGCTGCTCGCGGAAGAACGACAGGTACCCGGAGTAGACCAGCGGGGTGACGATCATGGCGAGGAAGATGAGGAAGAACGGCGTCACGAACAGGTAGGCCGCGATCTTCTCCGGGCGCTGCAGGGACTTCCGGCGGCCCGTCCTGCCTGCCGCAGGGGGACGAGCGGCGCCGGGTGGCGCCGAGGTGGTGCTGGTGGACATCGGTGTCCGCCTCCAGTCTGGGTCGGGGTGGGCGGACCGGTGCGCTGCCCGCGCACCGGTCCGCCCGCCGGCGTCACTCGACGGTGAAGCCCTGGTCTTCCGCGTACGAACGGAGGTCCTCCTGCCATGCCTGCACACCGGCAGCCAGGTCACCGCGGTCCTCGATCGCCTTGCCCACCGTCTCGGTGTAGGACGAGTACGCGTAGTCCATGAACGGCAGCCAGCCGAAGTCGGTGCTGACCGTCTCGGAGATCTCCGAGAACAGCTGGTTGACCTTCTGGCCGCCGTAGAACTCCGCCTCCTGCTCCAGGAACGCGGGGTCCTCGAGGACCGGGGTGTACGCCGGGAAGAGGAACTGCTCGGTCGCGAGCCTGAGCGCCGGCTCCTGGGCCGTGTTGATCCACTTCGCGAGCTCCGCGGCCGCGATCGGGTTCTCCGTCGTGGACATCACGGCGTCGGTGGAGCCGCCCCAGTTGCCCGACACGTTCTCGCCGGCCTCCCACTGCGGCAGCGGCGCGGCGCGCCACAGACCCGAGGTGTTGCCCGCGGTGCCCTGGAGGAAGACCGGGCCCCAGGCCGCCGTCTGCCACGAGGCGTACTTGCCTGCCGACAGACCCTGGTACCACTGGTCGGTGAAGTCGACGTCGGTCGAGACGAGGTCGTCGGCCAGCATCCGGCTCCAGTACTCGACCACCTTGTCGACCTCGGGGCCCTCGAGGTTGATGCTCACGGTCTCGGCGCCGTCGTAGCTGAACGGACGCGCGCCCGCCTGCCAGAGGAAGCCCATGAACTGACCGGCCTGGTTGCTCGGCAGGTTGGTGAGGTACGAGTCGGGGTTCGCCTCGCGGTAGGTGCGGGCCGCCGCCTCGAACTCCTCCCACGTGGCCGGGGCCTCCTCGATGCCGGCCTCCGTGAGGAGGTCCTCGCGGTAGAGGTTGCCCATCGGACCGACGTCCTGCGGGATCCCGTAGACCGCCTCGCCGTCGGACACCTGCGACCAGACCCACTCGGGGTAGTCGCCCTCGAGCTCGCCCGCGCCGTACGGCGCGAGGTCCATGAGGTTGTCCCCGAGGCGGAACGACGAGATGTGCTGGAACTCCATCTGCGCGACGTCCGGGGCGCCGGTACCGGCCTCGAGCGCGCTGCGCAGCTTCTGGTAGTGATCGGCGCCCTGGCCGACGTTGACCACCTCGACGTCGATCTCGGGGTACTCCTCCATGAACAGGTCGACCTGGTTCTGGATGTCGGGGACCCAGGTCCAGAAGAGCAGCTGGGTCGGGGTGGACAGCGCCTCGTCGATCTCCTCCTGGGAGACCTCCTCGGCGGGCGAGGCGTCGTCCCCGCCCTCGCCCGTGTCGCCTCCGCCCCCGCCGCACGCCGCGAGGACCAGTGATCCTGCGGCGACGACGGACGCGAAGGCCGCTGCTCGGCGCTGGTTGGTTCGCATGTCACTACCTACTTCCGTGTGGGTACGGGTCCTGCTGGGTTCGGGTCGCGCTGGGGCGGCCCGCTGCTCGCGCGGACGACGAGCTCGACGGGGACGGTGACCTCCGGGGCCGGCGCGGAGCTGTGGGAGCCGTCACCGGGACCGTCGTGGCGCAGCGCGGCGAGCAGCTCGCCGACGGCGCGACGTCCGGTGGCGCCGAAGTCCTGGCGCACCGTCGTGAGGGGGATGAACAGGTGCTCGGCCTCCGGGACGTCGTCGAAGCCGACGACCGAGACGTCCTGCGGGATGCGACGCCCGGCCTCGTAGAACGCGCGCATGATCCCCATGGCCATCTGGTCGTTCGCCGCGAACACGGCCGTGACGTCGCCGCGGGCCACGAGCTCGCGCCCGGCCGCATACCCCTGCCCCGGGGTCCAGTCCCCCTCGAACGGGTCGGGGACGGGCGCGCCGGCGGCCTCGAGGGCGTCGCGCCATCCGTCGGACCGCTCGCGGGCGGAGTGCCACGACCGGGGTCCCGACACGTGCCACACGGTCCGGTGCCCCTGCTCCAGGAGGTGCTTCGTGGCCGCGCGCGCGCCGCCCCGCTGGTCCGGGAGGACGCTCGGCAGCACGAGGTCGCCCGGGAGGCGGTCGAGGGACACCGCGGGGATCTGCTGGAGCAGGTCGTCGGTCCCGATCGGGGCCATGTGCACCGGCGTCGCGAGGACGATCCCGTCGACCCCGTGGTTGACCAGCTCGCGCACGGCACGGACGAGCTCCTCGGGCGTGGCCTCGAACGTGGACGACACGACGACCGAGTACCCGGCCTCCCACGCGGCGCGCTCGACGCCGAAGAGCTGTGACGTGGGGCCGAAGTGCGCCGTCCCGGGGATCACCGCGCCGATGACCCGGCTCCGGCGGGCCGCGAGCGCCCGGGCCGCGGCGTTCGGGCGGTACCCGAGCTCGCGCACCGCGGCCAGGACGCGGTCGCGCACCTCCGGGCGGACGTTGGGCTCGCCGTTGACGACGCGGGAGACGGTCTTGAGGGAGACGCCGGCATTCCGGGCGACGTCGGCCATGACCGGTCGTCCCTGCTTCTGCGCCTGGGCCACGTCGCCCTCCCTCGCATTGACAGCGCTGTCAACTGGTTCTCGCTCACCTTCGACCTCGTCTCGTGCGGGTGTCAAGGGTGCGCCGGCGAGCGTGACGGAGTCGTGACCAGCGAGGGCCCGGGGGCCTCTCGCCGTGCCGCGGGGGCGAGCCCGGGATAGGACGGGAGGATGCAGCCGACCGAGGACCCGAGAGTCACCGTCGTCGTCGCGAGCCGTGACCGGCGCGAGGAGCTGGTCCGCTCGCTGGGCCGGCACCGCGCGCCCGTGATCCTCGTCGACAACGGCTCGAGCGACGGCACGCCCGACGCCGTCCGGAGCGCCCATCCCCACGTCGACGTCGTGGAGCTCGGCCGCAACCTCGGGGCGGCCGCCCGGACGATCGGGGTCCGGCGGGCACGCACGCCGTTCGTGGCGTTCGCCGACGACGACTCGTGGTGGGCGCCGGGCGCGCTGCGTGACGCCGCCGCCGCCCTCGAGCGCACCCCCCACCTGGCGCTCGTGGCGGTCGAGACGCTCGTCGGCGCCGAGGAGCGCCGCGACCCCTTCACCGACGAGCTGGCCGCCTCTCCCCTGCCCGCCCGCGCCGGCAGGCCGCTGCCCGGCCCGCGCGTCCTGGGGTTCATGGCGTGCGCCGCGATGGTCCGGCGCAGCGCGTTCCTCGACGCCGGCGGGTTCGACGACGTGGTCCGCTTCCCCGGCGAGGAGGAGCGCCTGGCCTGGGACCTCGCCGCGCACGGCTTCGACCTCGCGCACCTGCCCGGCGTCGTCGTCCACCACCACCCGTCGCCCCGGCGGCACGACCCGCAGGCCCGACGACGCGCGGTCGCGCGGTCGCGCACCCTCACCGCGGTCATGCGGCTCCCCTGGCGGCAGGCCGGCCGCCGGGTGGCCGACGACCTGCGTGCCGGGCGGCCCGAGCGCCGCGGTGTCCTCGACGCCGCGAAGGAGCTTTTGCCGGCGCTGCGACGACGGCAGGCCCTGCCGGCGGACGTCCTGGCGGACGTCGCCCTCCTCGACGAGGCGGCGGTGACGCCCGAGACCTCCGAGGGCAGATGACGACCGGGCGGGCAGGCCGGTCGGTCGGGCCGGTCAGGCGGAAAGGTCGGGCAGGAGGGTCGCGGTCGTCGAGCGAGTGGCCGCGTCGTGCTCCAGCATGTGCTCGCACGACACGCACGGCGGGCAACCCCGCCTCGCACCAGGAGGCTCCATGACGACGACACCCCTGCCGACCGACGCAGCGCCGCTGCCCGAGACGCGGCCGGCCGACCCCTGGCGCATGCCGGCTCCGCGACCTCGGGGCCCGGTCAGCGCCGCGCTGCTCGCCGCGCTCGAGGGGCCTCCCGACGAGGCGGGGCTGGGGCCGGTGTCGGACGCGCTCGGCGCTGCCGGGATCGACGGACCGGACGGCCCGCGAGTCGTGCTGGGTGAGGACGTGCAGCTCGCGCTCCTGGTGCTCTACGAGCTGCACTACCGGGGCGTCGACGGCGTCGACGACGGCTGGGAGTGGCACCCCGGGCTCCTCGCGCTGCGCGCCCGGGTCGAGCGCCCGTTCGAGACGGCGCTGCGCGCGCGGGTCCCGCAGCCCGCGTGGCCGCAGGACGGCACCCGCGTCGACGCGGCCGCCGTCGCCGCGCGGCTGTTCGCGCTCGCGGCCGAGGACGACGGACCGAGCCTGTCCCGCTACGTCGCGAAGAAGGCGGACGCCGCCCAGGCGCGCGAGCTGCTGGCCCTGAAGTCGGTCTACCAGCTCAAGGAGGCCGACCCGCACACCTGGGCGGTCCCGCGGCTGTCCGGCGCACCCAAGGCGGCGCTCGTCGAGATCCAGGCGGACGAGTACGGCGGTGGTCGGCCCGGGCGCATGCACGCCGAGCTTTTCGCGCAGGCCATGCGAGGCGTCGGCCTCGACGACTCCTACGGCCGGTACGTCGACGCGGTGCCGGCGGTGTCGCTCGTCGCCGTCAACACCATGTCGCTGCTCGGGCTGCACCGCCGCCTGCGCGGGGCGATCGTGGGGCACCTCGCGGCGTTCGAGATGACGTCGTCGATCCCGAGCCGGCTGTACGGCAACGGCTTCCGCCGCCTGGGTCACGGCACGGACACCACGTGGTACTTCGACGAGCACGTCGAGGCGGACGCCGTGCACGAGCAGATCGCGGCCCGGGACCTCGCCGGCGGGCTGGTCGAGCAGGAGCCCGCGCTGCGCGACGACGTCGTGTGGGGCGCGGCCCTGTGCCTCGCGGTCGAGGGCGACGTCGCGGCCCACGCGCTCGAGCGGTGGCAGCGCGGCGAGTCCGCGCTGCGGCGCCCGCTCGAC
>JAPSLQ010000058.1:10952-15698 GCA_031180595.1 Isoptericola sp.
GGAGCCCGCGCTGCGCGACGACGTCGTGTGGGGCGCGGCCCTGTGCCTCGCGGTCGAGGGCGACGTCGCGGCCCACGCGCTCGAGCGGTGGCAGCGCGGCGAGTCCGCGCTGCGGCGCCCGCTCGACCGGGCATGAGGAGGTGCGCATGACGAGGGCCGTGCTCGAGGACGCCGTCTACCTGCTGCCGCTCCGGCGGGCAGAGGTCGACACCGACGACGTGCGTGAGCTCGCCGCCTACCTGGCGCGCGTAGGGGAGGTCGTGCAGGTGGTGGTCGCCGACGGGTCGCCGCCCGCCGTCCGGGCCGAGCACGAGCGGGCGTGGGGCCGGCACGCCCGCGTCGTCCCCGTGCCCGCCCCGGTGGCCGGGACCAACGGCAAGGTCGTCGGGGTCCTGGCCGGGCTCGCCACGACGACGGCCGAGCGCGTCGTGGTGGCCGACGACGACGTGCGGTACGACGCCGCCGCGCTCGAGCGCGTCGTGGGCCTGCTGGACGACGCCGACGCCGTCGTCCCGCAGAACGTGTACGACGCGCTCCCCTGGCACGCGCGCTGGGACACCGCGCGATCGCTGCTGAACCGCGCCTTCGGGGGCGACTTCCCCGGGACCCTCGCCGTGCGGCGCTCGGCGCTCGGACCTGACGGCTACGACTCCCGGGTGCTGTTCGAGAACCTCGAGCTGCTCCGGACCGTCCGCGCGCACGGCGGGCGGGTCCACCAGGCTCTCGACGTCTTCGTCGACCGGCAGCCGCCGACCGTCCGCAAGTTCCTGGAGCAGCGGGTGCGGCAGGCGTACGACTCGTTCGCCCAGCCGGCCCGCCTCGCGGCCGAGCTGGCGGTCCTCCCGCTGACCGTGGCCCCGGCGCTGGTCCCGCGGGGCCGCCGGCACGGCCCCCGGACGGCCGCCGTGCCGGCGGTCGTGGCCGCCGTCGCCGTCATGCTCGCCGAGGCCGGACGGCGCCGCGGCGGCGGCGCGGCGCACTTCGAGCCGGCGGCGGCGCTGTGGGCGCCCCTGTGGCTGGCCGAGCGCGCCGTCTGCGTCTGGCTCGCCGTCATGTGGCGGCTGCGCGGGGGCGTGCCGTACGCGGGGACGCGGCTCCGCACCGCGGCGCACCCGGTGCGTGAGCTGCGCCGCCGGGCCGTCGAACCGTCACGCGCGCCCGAGCAGGGCGGCACGAGGAAGGAGGCCGCATGACGGTCCAGGGACCGCCCGAGGACGTCACCGTGACCGCGTGCCCCGACGGTCCGCTGCTGGTCCGAGGGCCCGCCACGATCCTCGGCGCCGACGGCGAGCCCGTCCCGCGCAACAGGGCCACCGTGGCGCTGTGCCGCTGCGGCGGCACGGCGATCCCGCCGTGGTGCGACGGGACGCACAAGGTCAACGGCTACCGCTCGGGCCCCGGCGACGCGGCCCGCGCCGGTGCCCCGCCGGGGGAATGACGGAAGGCCCCCGACCCGCGACCCCGACCTACCCGCCCGGCTCCGCGAGGCGGTCCCTCAGCGCCGTCACCGGCGACGCACCCGGCACCACCCGCGGGTACATGCAGCACGCGACGGCACTCAAGGCCGGCCTCGGCCAGACCGACATGCGCCCGGGTCCCCCGCGGCGGCCGCGACGGCACTGCTGGAGATCGTGGACAAGCGAGCGCCCGCCGCTGCGCGTGCGGTTCGGCGCGCAGGCGCACCAGGTGGTCACTGGTGTCTACGAGCGGCGGTTGCAGACCCGGCAGGACGGCGCGGAGCTGACCCGGCTGTCATACGGGGGCTGACCGCAGGCGCGCCCGCACCCGAGTCGCGTCCGCTGCCGGCGTCGTGTCATAGGCGGCGCGGTAGTCGCGGGAGAAGTGTGAGGCGCTCAGGTAGCCGACCGCGGTGGCGGCTTGTCCGGCCGATTCGCCGAGCACGACCATCCGCCGTCGCGCCTCACCGAGCCGGAGTCGTTTGAGGTAATGCAGCGGGGTCATCCCGGTGACCTGCCTGAAGCGCCGGGCCAGCGTGGACGGGCTCGAGCCAACGGTCGTCGCGAGACGTGCGAGCGACCAGGGCTTCTCGATCGACTCGTTGAGCGCCTCGATGGCACGCACCACGATCCCGCTGTGGGTCGTCTCGACCGCTGCCAGCAGCCGGGGCGCCTGCTCGGTCTGCAGGAGGCGCAGCACCACCTCGCGCGTGAAGAGGGGTGCGAGCACCGGGATGTCCTCAGGGGTGTCGAGGAGCCCGAGGAGCCGCGCGACGGCATCAGCCAGCTGCGGGGTCCATGTGCCCAGGCGGGCCGGTTTGGCCGGCGCCGGACCAGCCGTCCGGGCCATGGCCCCCGCGACCTCGGTCACGATCACGGGGTCGAGCCGCCAGATCGCGGAAAGGAACTCGCCCTGTGCGTCCAGCTCGACGACCCCGGCCATGACCGGCAGGTCGACGGGTGTGATGAGGAAGTGCTCGCGTCCCCAGCGCTGGTCGTGCTCGCCGATGATCGACCGCTTGCGTCCGGTGAGCACCATCGACAGCGACGGCGTGTAGTACTGGTAGTTCAGCCCGGTGAGCTCCTGGGTCAGGTCGAGTCGCAGCCCCAGGGCCTCGGCCCGTGCCTGGTTGCCGAGGTGCCGCCGGACGCTGGCAACAGCTCGGTCCAGGTGTGCGTCCACTGCTTCGGTCACCGCACCATTCAACTCCATACCGGCGCCGGGCAACTCAGCCGGGACACGTCCGAAGCTGGCAAGGATCCGACGTGATCAGGCAACCATGCCCGGCGAGCCGGTGTGACGGTGGAGGCATGACATCGAACGAACAACTGCTCTCCACCCTCACCTCGGATGATCGGCTCGCTGGACGCACCGCGATCGTCACGGGCTCGTCCAGCGGGATCGGCGAGGCGATCGCCCGCGTGCTCGCGGCCTCTGGGGCGCACGTCGTCGTCAGCGGCCGGGACGCCGAGCGTGCGGCGCGGGTGGTGGACACCATCACCGCCCGCGGCGAGCGAGCGAGTGCGGTGACGGCCGACCTCGCCGCCGCGCCGGACGACGTACGGGACTTCGCGCGACGCGCCACGGACGCCCTCGGGGGCCGGGTCGACATCCTGGTGAACAATGCCGGCGTGTATCCGGCCGGCCCGACGGAGCACGTGACCGACGCGGTCCTCAACACGGTGCTCGCGACGAACGTCCGGGCACCGCACGTGCTGGTCGCGCACCTCGCGCCCGCGATGGCGGCGCGCGGCGACGGCGCCATCGTCAACATCGGGTCGTGGATGGCGCGGGTGGGCGTGCCGTTCATGGCGCTCTACCCCGCGACGAAGGCAGCGATCGAGCAGCTCACCCGCGCATGGGCCGCCGAGTACGGACCGCGCGGCGTCCGCGTGAACGGCGTCGCACCTGGTGCGACCGCGACGCCGGGGAACGCGGACGCGGCCGACCAGCTCGCCGAGATGGGCGCAGGCACGCCCGCCGGCGTCCCGGTCCGCCCCATCGACATCGCGTGGGCCGTCCGCCACCTGGTCTCCGACGAGGGCAGGTTCGTGCTCGGCGCCACGATCGACGTCGACGGCGGCATTGCCGCTACGCGTCTGCGCTGAGCCGGGTCCTGGACCACGCGGGAGCCCGACCGCCGGCCGGACTCCCGCGTGGGTGCGGTCCTGGAGGGTGGCCACTGATATCCCGAGAGTGCTCGGCCAGGTCCTGTGTGCTCAGCAGCGGCTCCAGCCCCACATCGGGTCCGCCGTTTTCGGATGTGGTGAAGGCCTCCGCGCACCATAGGTGCGGGCCTTCCTCCAGAGCGCACCAGCGCGCTCCGTACTCGAACTCCAGATCCGGATCGAACAGGCCGCTCAGCAGCCCATCCGTTGCGGTGCTCGAGTTCTACAAACTTCTCAGGCCCGGAGATCCGCAGATCTCCGGGCCTGATTTCGTAGCGGGGGCAGGATTTGAACCTGCGACCTCTGGGTTATGAGCCCAGCGAGCTACCGAGCTGCTCCACCCCGCGTCGACTCCCTGAACATTACGGCATCGAATCACCCACATCAAATCGAACCGGCCACATGGGACGCAGGTCACAGCCTGTCCCGCCGGAACGGCGAAGGGTTGCGGGGAGCGCCGAAGGGGCCGCCGTCCCGCAGGACGACGACCCCTTCGGCCCGTGCGGTTCGGGTCAGCCCCCGAGCTCGGCCTCGGCCGCCACGGCCTCCTCGATCGCCCGCTGGAGCCGGTCCTGCGCCTCTCCGTACGCACCGAAGTCGCCCGAGGACAGCGCGGCCTGGCTGTCCGCCAGGGCCTGGTTGGCCTCCTGGAGCGCCGCGTCGAGGCGGGCGCGCGGGTCGCCACCGCCCTCCGCGGGCGGTGCCGCCGGCTCGGTAAGCTCCGGCTCCGTGCCCGGGTCGGTGCCGGGGTCGGTGCCCGGCTCGACGGGATCGGTGGGCACCTCGGTCTCGGTCTCGCCCTCGGCGTCACCGGCGTTCGCACCCGAGTCGCCGCCGAACACCTGGTCGAGCGCCTCGTCCAGCGTCTCCGCATATCCGGTCTGGTCGCCGAACGCGACGAGCACGCGGCGCAGCAGCGGGAACTGCGTGCCGCCCGCCGACTGGATGTACACCGGCTGCACGTAGAGCAGACCGCCACCGACCGGGAGCGTCAGCTGGTTGCCGCGCACGACGGTCGACGAGCCGCGCTCGAGGATGTTGAGCTGCTCGGAGATCGTCGGGTTCGAGTTGAAGTTGTTCTGCACCTGACCCGGGCCGGGGACGGTCGAGTCGCGGGGCA
>JAPSLQ010000059.1 GCA_031180595.1 Isoptericola sp.
CCGACGCCGGCATGGCGAGCCTCGCGCTTCTGCTCGTGACGCTGGGCCTCACGCTGATCGGCCTGCGGCGCCGCTGGGAGGCGACCGCGGTCACGGTTGCGGCGGCCGGCTGAGCCCGCCCCCGGACAGGGACCGACCACGGTCGCCCCCCGCCGGGGTGGTGTGGGCGCGGGACATCGCTGGGGGGTGGCCCCGCCTCCACTCCTCCCCGCCGGGGGTCGGCCGCCGGCGACAGGGCGCAGGGGGCTCGGTCGCCGGCACAGGTCGTCTCAGCGGGAGCGGTGGCTCTCTCCGCCGCGGTACGGACCCGCCGTGCCGAGGACTCCTCGGCACGGCGGGTCCTGCGCGTCTGCGATCAGGCGGTGTCGGACCCCGCGGGCGCCGCCTGCGTCGCGTACGGGGCCCGGCGGCGGAGCGTGGGCAGCGCCGCGACGGCGAGCCCCGCGCACACCCAGCCCGCGACGACGGCGACGAAGAACCCGGCGTGGGCGTCCGCCGCGTCGATCCGGGCGCCGCCGAGCCACGACCCGACCGAGACGCCGACGCCGAGCGCGGTGCTGACCCAGGCCAGCCCCTCCGTGAGCTGCTGCGGGGCGACCAGCGCCTGGACGAGGGCGTTGCCGTTGATGAGCGTGGGCGCGATCGCGAAGCCCGCGGCGAACATCACCGCGGCGAGCGCGACAAGGCCGTCGACCACGAGGAACAGGGACACCCCCGCTGCGAGCGCGCAGGCGCCGACCGCGAACCGGCGCGACAGCGGGGACAGCCAGTGTCGCGCCCCGTACGCGAACCCCGACAGCATCGACCCGAGCGCGAAGCTGGCCAGCACCACGCCGGCCGCGCTCTTGGCGCCGACCTCCTCGGCGAACGCCACCGTCGCGACGTCGCTCGAGCCGAACAGCACGCCCATCGCGACGAAGACCACGGCGAGCACGGGCATGCCGGGCATGAGCAGGGCCGAGCGCGACGCCGCGGGATCGACCGGTGCGTCCGGGGTCGCGGGCCCGACCGGCGGCTCGGTCGCCCGCTGCGAGAGGAACCACACCGCGCCGAGACCGCCCGCGACGGTCGCGACGAGCAGGCCGGCCGACGGCGTGACTCCGGTGGCGAGCACCGTCGCGGCCACGGGCCCGACGATGAAGACGACCTCGTCGAGCGCGGACTCGAGCGAGTAGGCGGTGTGCAGCCGCCGCGGGTCCGTGAGCAGGTACGACCAGCGGGCGCGGACCATGGAGCCGTAGGAGCCCTGGGCGCCGCCGCCGAGGGCCGCGAGCGCCCACAGAGCCCACTCCGGCGCTCCCAGCACCGCCGCGACGACCAGCCCGAGCAGGCCGACCGTCGTCGTGACGAGGAGCGGCGTCATCACACGGCGCTGGCCCGCGCGGTCCACGAGCCGGGCGACCTGGGGCGCCACGATCGCCTGCGCCACGACTAGCACCGCCGCGACGCGACCCGCCATCGCGTAGGAGCCGTAGAGCGTCTGGACCATCAGCACCGTCCCGATGCCCACCATCGACATCGGCAGCCGGGCCACGAGACCGGCCGCGGAGAACCGTACCGAGCCCGGCGTGCCGAGCACGTCGAGGTACGGGTTCCGGGACCGGCCGGCGGCGGGGGTTCGGGTCACGCCCGGATTCTCGCACCCGCGGGCGACACACCACCGGCGCCGGTAGCGTGACGGCCATGACGGCGCCCCTCGAGTACGACGTGGTCCACGAGGCCGCCAGCGGCCGGTACGAGGCGCGTCTGCGGAACGGTCGGAGCGAGGGCGGTCACGCCGTCGGGATGCTCCGCTACGAGCGGTCCGGCGGCGTCGTCGTCGTGGCGTCGACCGTCACGGACCCCGTGTTCCGGGGCAACGGCATCGCGTCGACCCTGACGCGCCGCGCGCTCGACGACGCCCGCGACGCAGGGCTGCGGGTGCGTGCGGAGTGCTGGTACGTCGACGAGTGGATCGACCGGAACCCCGAGTACGCCGATCTCCGGGCGTGAGCCGGTGGCGCGGGACGGTGCCCCGGGCCACGATGGGCGCATGACAGACACGCCGACGCACGTCACCGTCAAGGACGTCCCCGAGCGCAGGGTGTTCCTGGCCCTCCTCGACGACGGGACCGAGGCGGGTGGTGCGTACTACCGCCGGCGCGGCGGCGTCGTCACGTTCACGCACACCGAGGTCGACCCCGCCTTCGAGGGCAGGGGTGTCGGCTCGCAGCTCGCGGCGGGGGCGCTCGCGCAGGTGCGCGACGCCGGTGAGCGGTTCGTGCCGCTGTGCCCGTTCATCCGTGCCTACGTCGAGCGGCACCCCGAGTTCGACGACCTCCGGGCCGACGCGGCCTGACGCCGCCCGACGCCGCCGTCCGGCGACGTCAGGCGGCCGGACGTCAGGCCAGAGCGTCGCCGACGAGCTGCCTCGCGGCCGCCTGCACCTGCTCCAGGTGCTCGGCCGACACGAACGACTCGGCGTAGATCTTGTAGACGTCCTCGGTGCCGGACGGGCGTGCCGCGAACCAGGCGTCCGCGGTCGAGACCTTGAGCCCGCCGATCTTGGCCGAGTTGCCCGGAGCCTCGGTGAGCGTCGCGGTGATGTCCTGGCCCGCGAGCGTCGTGGTGGAGACCTGCTCGGGGGAGAGCGCCGACAGCTTGGCCTTCTCCTCGCGCGTCGCCGCGGCGTCGACCCGGGCGTACCAGGACTCACCGTGCTGGGCGACGAGCTCGCGGTGGTGCTCCGACGGGGTCTTGCCGGTCGTCGCGATGATCTCCGACGCGAGCAGCGCCAGCAGGATGCCGTCCTTGTCGGTGGACCAGACGTCGCCGTCGCGCCGCAGGAAGGACGCGCCCGCCGACTCCTCGCCGCCGAAGCCCACCTCGCCCGACAGCAGGCCGGGGACGAACCACTTGAAGCCGACCGGGACCTCGACCAGAGGACGTCCCAGGCCGGCGGCGACCCGGTCGATGAGCGCGGACGACACGAGCGTCTTCCCGATCGCGGCGCTCTTCGGCCAGCCCGGGCGCCCGCCGCCGTAGAGGTACTGGATCGCGACGGCGAGGTAGTGGTTCGGGTTCATCAGGCCGGCGTCGGGCGTCACGATGCCGTGCCGGTCGGCGTCGGCGTCGTTGCCGGTCGCGACGTCGAAGGGCGCCCGGCCGCCGTCGGCCGTCATGCGCGAGACGAGCGAGGCCATGGCGTAGGGCGACGAGCAGTCCATGCGGATCTTGCCGTCCCAGTCGAGGGTCATGAACGCCCATCGCGGGTCGACCTGCGGGTTGACGACGGTGAGGTCGAGGTCGAAGCGCTCGGCGATGGCAGCCCAGTACTCGACCGACGCCCCGCCGAGCGGGTCGGCGCCGATGCGCACCCCCGCGGAGCGGATCGCGTCGAGGTCGATGACGTTCGGCAGGTCGTCCACGTACGTCGTCAGGAAGTCGTGGCGGCGCGTCGTCGGGGCGGCCAGGGCGTCCTCGAGCGACACCCGGCGGACCGAGGACAGGCCACCGCCGCGGAGGATCTCGTTCGCGCGGTCGGCGATCCAGCCGGTCGCGTCGGAGTCCGCCGGGCCGCCGTGCGGGGGGTTGTACTTGAACCCGCCGTCGCGCGGCGGGTTGTGCGACGGCGTCACGACGATCCCGTCGGCGAGGCCCGGCCCGGCGCTGCGGACCCCCTCGGCGGTCGACGCGCCGTTGTGGAGCAGGATCGACTGCGAGACCGCCGGCGTCGGGGTGAACGAGTCGCGCGCGTCGATCATCACGGTGACGCCGGCCGCGGCGAGCACCTCGAGCGCGGTCTGCCACGCGGGCAGCGAGAGCGCGTGCGTGTCCCGGCCGAGGAACAGCGGGCCGTCGGTGCCCTGTGCCGCGCGGTACTCGACGATCGCCTGCGTGATCGCGGCGATGTGCGCCTCGTTGAAGGCGGTGTCGAGGCTCGACCCGCGGTGGCCGGACGTGCCGAACGCGACCTTCTGGGCCGGGTCGTCGACGTCGGGCGTGAGGTCGTAGTACGCGCCGACCACCCGGTCGACGTCGATGAGGTCTTCTTCGATGGCGGGCTGGCCGGCGCGTGCGTGCATAGGTCCGATAGTGCCAGGACGTGCACCTCGGCGCCCGTCCCGACGTGCGGTCCGGCGAGCCGCGCTGCGACGGCGTCAGCCGGGCTCGGGGCGGGCGCCCGACCGTGGGCCTCGTACCCTGGAGGCATGTTCCCGCCCCTGCAGCCCGACGTCCCGACGCGCGACGTGCGCGACCTCGACCCCGAGGCACCGCTCCCGGAGGGCGCGACGCTGCTCGACGTCCGGGAGCAGGACGAGTGGGACGCCGGCCACGCGCACGGTGCCGTGCACATCCCGCTCGCCGAGCTGCCGGTCCGGTACGGCGAGCTCGACCCGGACTCCGAGATCTACGTGATCTGCCACTCCGGCGGGCGCTCCGCGCAGGCGACGAGGTTCCTGGTCGACGGCGTCGGCTACGACGCCGTCAACCTGGACGGCGGCATGGTCATGTGGACGTACCTGGGGCTCCCCGTCGAGGCCTGAGCGGACCGCCGACCAGGGGGCGCAGAGAGCGGTCAGGCCTGGCGCCGGGCGGTCTCCTGCGGCTCCGCCGCCGCCACCTCTTCGGACTCCTCCACGGGCTTCGTCGCCATCTTGACCACGAGGGCGAACGCCGCGAGCACCGCGACGGTGACGAGCAGACCCAGCGCGGTGCCGGCGCCGAGCGCCACGGCCACGTAGCCGGCGAGCGCCGCGCCGGCGGCCGCGCCGGCGTACGGGAGCTGCGTGAGGACGTGCGTGATGACGTTGCAGCTCGCACCGGTGGCGGACAGGATCGTCGTGTCCGAGATCGGTGACGCGTGGTCGCCCGCCACGGCGCCCGCGAGCACCGCACCTAGCGTCGGCAGGAGCAGCTCCGGCGCGCCCACCGAGTTGATGATCCCGCCGGCGAGCGGCAGCAGCAGCGCGAAGGACCCCCACGAGGTCCCGGTCGCGAAGGCCATGGCGGCGGCGATGACGAAGATCAGGGGCACGAGCCAGGCGGCCGCGATGTCGGAGTCGTCGACCAGGCCGCCCAGGTACTCGCCCGTCCCGAGCTGTTCGATGAGCCCGCCGAGCATCCACGCCAGCAGCAGGATGCTCACCGCCGGCATCATCGAGCGCACACCCTCGGCCCACCCGCGGCCGAACGTGCCCGCGGCGAAGCGGGGGTTCGACCTGGTGAAGCGGAAGTAGTAGAAGAGGGCGCCCGCCAGACCGAGGACGCCACCCCACATGAGGGCGAGGCTGGTGTCGGTCTCGGCGAGGATCGTCACGACGTCCCAGCTGCCGGCCGCGTCGTACCCGGACCAGATGATGCCCGCGAAGACCCCGAGCACCAGCAGCACGAACGGCACGACGAGCGCGCGCATGGCGCCCGGCTGGTGGACCGGGAGGTCTTCCGAGAGCCGGCCCGGGAGCTCGGTGTCGTCGTCGTACGGCCGGCCGTGCGCGACGGCGCGGACCTCCTCCTTGCGCATGGAGCCGAGGTCGAGACGGAGCGCGACCACGAGCCACACCATGAGGACCGCGGCGATGGCGTAATAGTTCGACGCGGCCGCCCCGAGGAACGCCTGGACGCTGCTCACGGTCAGGGCCGACGCCGCCACGATCGGGGCGATGAGGCCCATGATGTACGCGCCCCAGCTGGAGAACGGGGCCAGGACCGCGACGGGCGCGGACGTCGAGTCGATGATGTACGCCAGCTTGGCGCGCGAGACCCGCTGCCGGTCTGTCACGGGCCGGCTCACCTGGCCGACGGCCAGCGCGTTGAAGTAGTCGTCGATGAAGATGACGACGCCCAGGATCGCCGGCAGGACCTGCGCGCCGCGGCGCGTGCGGATGCGTCGCACCGCCCAGTCGGCGAACGCCTTGGTCCCGCCGGACATCATGATGAACGCGGCGATCACGCCGAGCAGCAGCGTGAAGATAAGGATGAACACGTACCAGGTGTTCACCGTGCCCTCGTCCCAGAAGATCACCGCGAACGAGTCCCAGACGAGCCGCAGCGTCTCGAGCGGGCCGAAGTCCGCGACGAGCAGCGCCGCCGCGAGGACACCCGATCCCAGGCTCAGCAGGACCTTCTTCGTGATCACCACGAGGGCGATCGCGAGCACGGGCGGGACGAGCGTGAGGATCGGGTAGGACTCGATCATGGGACCTCCGTCGGCGAGAGTGCCCCCGAACGTAGGACTTCAGGTGACGCGCGGCAAGTCCCGGCCTGCGGCGGGCCGCAGGCCGGGAGCTCTGTGCCGGGCGGGTGTGCCCGGGCGGCCGTGCGGGTCAGCCGGCGTCGAAGCGCTCGCCCTCGTCGTCGCCGTGCTCAGAGCCCTGCGCGGCGTCCCGAGCCTCGCGCTTCTCCTGGTCCTGAGCCTCGCCCGGCAGCTCGGGCACCTCGGGGAGCGTGGGGTCGTGCTGGAGCAGCTCGCGGGCGAAGGCGTTCGGCGCGAGGGGCGACCGCGTGCCGGCGGCCTCGTCGGTCCGGGCGCCGGTGGCGGCGTCCGAGTCCTGCGTGGTCATGTGGCCTCCTTCGACGGGTGGCCCCCACGGTAGGCACGACGACGGCACCCACGCACGCGGCCGCGCCCTCGCGTCAGATCTTCCGGGGCCTGCTCGCGCCCGACTCGTTCCACAGCCGGTCGAGGGCGGTGACCGCGTAGCTGTACGCCGCGCCGGGCTCCGCCGTCGTGTCCGTGAACGACTGCTCGACCGCACCGTCGGAGCGCAGGGTCGCCAGCAGCTGCGTCGCGTCCTGGACGTCGACGCCGCCGTGCCCGGGTGCCCGGTAGACCGCGAACGACGTCGCCGCGGTGCGGCGCGGGCCCGTGTCGAGCCACTTGAGCGCGATGCCGTCCGTGGCCGGGGCGGCCTCCGCGAGCACCGGCACGCGCACGCCCGTGGCGGGCAGGTGCGGCATGGTCGGCACCAGCGCGGGGTGCCGGTAGTGGTCGGCGCGGACCCGCGACATCGCACCCTTGGCGTCCTGCGGGATGTGGTTCGCCGAGTACCAGACGTTGCCGTGCACGGGGGTGCCCGACGCCGAGACCTCCTTGCAGAACGTCACGTGGTTCGTGAGCTCGGCCGGGTCCGTGAAGACGCCGGACGTCACCTTGTAGACGGCCTCGCCGATGTACAGGTGCGTGCCCGACTGCGCCGCGACGTCGGCCCACCACGGGACGAGCTCGAGGTAGTCCGCGACGGCGAGCCCGAACTGCCAGTACACCTGGGGGTTGATGTAGTCGAGCCAGCCCTCGAGCACCCAGCGCCGGGAGTCGGCGTACTGGTTGTCGTACGACTGCGAGCCACCGGTTCTCGAGCCGCGCGGGTCGGTGGACGCGTTGCGCCAGATGCCGAACGGCGAGATGCCGAACTTGACCCACGGCTTCGTCTCCTTGATGCGCTCGGAGATCGTCTGCACGAAGGTGTCGACGTTGTGGCGGCGCCAGGCGGCGACGTCGTCGAAGCCGGCACCGTACGTGGCGTACGTGTCGGCGTCGGGCAGCACCTGGCCCGCGACGGGGTAGGGGTAGAAGTAGTCGTCGAAGTGCACGCCGTCGAGGTCGTAGTTCTCGACCGAGTGCAGGATCGCCGCGTAGATGTGCTCGCGCGCCTCGGGGATGCCCGGGTCGAAGTACAGCTTGCCGCCGTACGCCCACACCCACTCCGGGTGCTGCCGGGCCGGGTGCTCGGGCACGAGGGCCCCGAGGTTCGCCTGCATCGAGACGCGGTACGGGTTGTACCAGCCATGCAGCTCGAGGTTGCGGGCGTGCGCCTCGGCGACCATGAACGCGAGCGGGTCGAAGCCGGGGTCGCCACCCTGGCGGCCCGTGAGGTACTGCGACCACGGCTCGAGCGGGCTCGGCCAGAACGCGTCCGCGGTCGGTCGGATCTGCACGAAGACGGCGTTGAGGTTGTACGAGACGGCGACGTCGAACCAGCGGACGAGCTCGGCCTTGAGCTGGTCTGCGCTCAGGCCGGTGCGCGACGGCCAGTCGATGTTGACGACGGACGCGATCCACATCGCGCGCATCTCGCGCTTGCGCGGCGCGGGCAGGGCCAGGTCGCCCGACGCCGGCACCCCGGCCACGGCGGTCGTCGCGCCGTGGGCCGGGGTCATGGAGCCGACGGTGACGCTCAGGGCGGAGCCGGCGACGCCGGCCGTGGCCAGGGTGAGGAACCCTCGGCGGTCGAGGGGTCGGGACAGCTCAGGGTGCGACATTGCAGTTCCTCCGGAGTCGAGCCGGTCGCGAGGGAGGGAACCTCGCGTGATGTGCAAGAGACTTTCACATCACGCCGCACCTGTGAAGGGACTTACCGCAAGCTGGCCAGCGGCGCGGGAACGGTCGGCTGATGACCGACCTTCGTCGAGATCCGCATCCGCCAAGCATCTCCGTTCGCTAGGTTGCGGGGATGGAGCGGGAGGCGGGGGCGAGGACACCACAGTCATGACGACCAGGATCGTGCTCGATTGCGACACGGGCACCGATGATGCGATCGCGATCATGCTCGCAGCGCTTCACCCGGGCATCGACCTCATGGCCGTGTCCACCGTGAACGGGAACGTCGCCCTGCCCTACGCGACCGAGAACACGCTGCGGGTTCTCGACCACATCGGCGCAGACGTGCCCGTCTTCGCGGGCGCTGCTCACCCGCTCGTCCGGCCGGACCTCCCGATCCCCCGGGACATCCTGAACGCGGACAACCCGGAGTTCCAGGTCGCCTACCTCGACCTCGCCCCGTCGGTGACCCCGGCACAGGACACTTCCGCCGTGAGCATGCTGATCGACACGTTCACGGACCCGGCGAACGACGATGTGGTCCTGGTCGCCACAGGCCCCTTGACCAACGTGGCCCTCGCGCTCATCGCAGAGCCGCGGCTCGCGTCCCGCATCCGGCGCATGGTGCTCATGGGTGGCGCGTACGTGGGCGGCAACGTCACCGCGACCGCCGAGTTCAACATCTGGGTCGACCCGGAGGCGGCCCGCACCGTGTTCTCGGCGGGGCTCCAGGAGATCGTGGTCGTGCCTCTGGACGCCACCCACAGCGCGCCACTGACGCGGGCGGACTGCGAGGCCTTCGATGCGCTGCAGACACCAGCCGGCTCGGCGGCCGCGGCACTTCTCCGACACCGCATCGACCAGGACCAGACTCCAGAAAGCCTCAAGAGCGAGCCTTCCGCGCCTGTCCACGACCCGCTGTGCATCGCCTACCTGATACGCCCGGACGTCATCACCTCGGCCGGACGCTTTCCTGTCTCCGTGGAGACGGCTGGCGAGCAGACGCTCGGACAGCTGATCGTCGACGCCCGCCCTTGGACGTCGGACCCGGTCAACGCGACGGTGGCGCTCACAGCGTCCGCCGACGTGTTCCGCCACGTGCTGCTCGAGGCTTTCGCGCTCGACGCCAGCTCTTGAAGCCTGCTCGCACGCCTCGCGCCTGCATGCCGCGCGTGCGTGCAGATGGGGTCTTGCGCATGCTTGCCAAGAACGTGGCCGTGACCGTGGCCGAACGATCGTGGTGCGGGAGGAGCACACCTTGGTGTCTGTCGAAGAACACGCAGCTCGTCGCGCGCGGCCAGGTGAAGGGTCGATGCGTTCCCGGCAGGTCAGGGACTTCACGATCCTGAAGCAGCGTGTGCGCGAGGCCGGGTTCATGGACCGGTGCTACGGCTACTACTGGACGAGACTGATCGGACTCCCTGCCTCGGGCGTGGTGCTGGCCGTCGTGTTCGTCCTCGTGGGAGACACCTGGTGGCAGATGCTGACCGCCGTCGCCCTAGCGCTGCTGATGACGCAGATCGCGTTCCTCGGCCACGACGCCGCCCACCACCAGATCTTCGCGTCGCCGCGGTGGAACGAGTGGGTCTCCCTCGTCGTGGTCGATCTGTTCGCGGGGATGGGCCTCGGCTGGTGGCACCACAAGCACAGCAGTCACCACGGGGCGCCGAACAGGATCGATGCCGATCCTGACATCGCGCCCGGTGTCGTGGCCTTCACCCGTCACGCGGCCGAGCAACGGTCGACGGCGGTCGGACGCTGGTTGACGCGGCGGCAGGGGTACTACTTCTTCCCGCTGCTGCTGCTCGAAGGGCTGAACCTGCATGTCCAGGGGCTGCGGCGGGTCCTCGGACGCGATCCGGTCAAGCGCCGCTGGGTCGAGCTGACGTTCCTCACCGTCCGGCTCGGTGCACACGTCGCCCTGGTGCTCATCGTCCTGTCGCCTGGCAGGGCGCTGGCGTTCATCGGTGTCCAGCTCGCAGTGTTCGGCCTGTACATGGGCCTCGCCTTCGCGCCCAACCACATCGGGATGCCGGTCGTGCCGCCCGACGTGCGGATCGACTTCCTGCGCCGTCAGGTCCTCATGAGCCGCAACATCAGCGGCGGACGATGGCTCGACACGTTCATGGGCGGCCTGAACTTCCAGGTCGAGCACCACCTCTTCCCGTCGATGGCACGCCCCCATCTGCGCCGGGTCGCGCCGATCGTCCGGGCCCACTGCCATCAGCTCGGCGTGCGCTACACCGAGACGCCACTCGGCCAGTCCTATCGCGAGGTCATCGAGCACATCCATCGCGTCGGGCGCGGAGGCGTCGACGTGTGGGCGTGCCCCCTGGTGGTGCAGTACCGCGCCTGACGGGCGCTTCCTGAGCCCCGTGCGAGCCGGTCAGATTCTCCATCACATCTCGCCAGCCTTGCCTGGGCGGAGGTCAGCCCGCCGCGACGGCGAAGCGGTCGGTCGCGTTCAGGCGCGCGACCATCGCGTCGTACCGGCCCTCGGACTCCGCGAAGCGCAGCGGCCGTACGTTCTGCACCAGGACCTCGCGCGCGTCCGGCTGCGCCTCGAGGATGCTCATCACCTCGTCGGCGAAGGCGTCGAGCGGCATCGCGACCGGGTTCTCCTCGTGGCCCGGCATGAGCGAGGTCTGCACGGCGGGCGGCACGATCTCGACGACCTGGACGCCGGCCGGCTCGAGCTGGAGCCGCATGCCCTCGCTCAGGCGGTGGATCGCCGCCTTGGTCGCGTTGTAGGTGGGCGTCACGGACCCTGCGCCTGACCGACGACGAGCGGGACTACCTGTTCCGCATGGTCGGCCGCGGCACGCCCGACCGCGTCACGGTGTCGGCGCACGTGGCTCCCGCGCTGCAGCGCGTGCTCGACCGGCTGGACACGCCCGCGGTCGTCCTGTCGTGCCTCGGCGAGCCGCTCGTCGCGAACGCTCTCGGGGTGGCGCTGTTCGGCGACCGCTCACGAGCCACCGGGTGGGAGCGCAGCGAGTTCTACCGCTGGTTCATGGTGGACGCCGAGCGCGAGCTCTACCCGGAGCAGGACCGCGAGCAGCCCGGCCGGGCCGTCGTGGCGTCCCTGCGCGCCGCGTACGGGCTGCTCGGCGCGCGCTCCCGGGCCGGCGAGCTCGTGCGGCTGCTGCAGGAGCGCAGCGCCGAGTTCGCCAGGCTGTGGGAGCGCCACGAGGTCGCGCGCCGGTTCGAGTCGCACAAGACCCTCGTGCACCCCGTCGTCTTGCCGATCGAGCTCGACTGCCAGGCCCTGTTCACGGAGGACCAGACGCAGTCGCTGCTCGTCCTCACCGCCGCGCCGCGCTCACCGGACGCCGCGAAGCTCGAGCTGCTCGCCGTCGTCGGGCAGCAGGAGATGGCTCAGTCGAGGTAGTCGGCGACGAGCTGCTCGGCGAGCCCGGTGTACGCGGCGGGGGTGAGCGCCGCGAGGCGCTGCGCGACGTCGTCGGGCAGGCCCAGACCGGCGACGAAGTCCTGCATGGCACGAGCGTCGATCTTCTGGCCGCGCGTGAGGTCCTTGAGGCGCTCGTAGGGGTTCTCCATGCCCTCGACGCCCGCGACCGAGGCCGCGCGCATCGCCGACTGGACCGGCTCGCCCAGGACCTCCCAGTTCTCGTCGAGGTCCTTCGCCATCAGGTCGGCGTTCACCGCGAGGGCCTTGAGGCCGCGGCGCACGTTGTCGATGGCCAGCACCGAGTGGCCGAAGGCGGGGCCGACGTTGCGCTGGGTCGTCGAGTCGGTGAGGTCGCGCTGCAGGCGGCTCGTGACGAGCGTCGCGCCGAGGGTGTCGAGCAGCGCGCACGAGATCTCGAGGTTCGCCTCGGCGTTCTCGAAGCGGATCGGGTTGACCTTGTGCGGCATGGTCGAGGAGCCCGTGGCGCCGGCCACCGGGATCTGCGTGAAGAAGCCCAGCGAGATGTACGTCCACACGTCGGTCGCCAGGTTGTGCAGGATCCGGTTGAACCGGGCGACGTCGGCGTAGACCTCGGCCTGCCAGTCGTGCGACTCGATCTGCGTGGTCAGCGGGTTCCAGGTCAGGCCGAGGTGCTCGACGAACGCCTTCGACACGGCCGGCCAGTCGACGCCCGGCACGGCGACGGTGTGCGCGCCGTACGTGCCCGTGGCGCCGTTGAGCTTGCCGAGGTACTCGGCGCGCTCGACCCGGCGGAGCTGGCGGCGCAGGCGGTGGGTGAGCACCGCGAGCTCCTTGCCCATCGTGGTCGGCGTGGCGGGCTGGCCGTGCGTGCGGCTCAGCATGGGCACGCCGGCGTGCTCGCGGGCCATGTCGGCGAGCTGGTCGGCCAGGGCCGTGGCGGCGGGCAGCCAGACCTCCCGCACCGCGCCCTGGACCATCAGCGCGTACGAGAGGTTGTTGATGTCCTCCGAGGTGCACGCGAAGTGCACGAGCTCGCTCGCCGCCGGGAGGTTGGAGGTCCCGAGCGCCTCCGGCGCCTCGGCGATGCGGCGCTTGATGAAGTACTCGACGGCCTTGACGTCGTGCACCGTCTGGCGCTCGATCTCGCCCAGCTCGGCGATCTGGTCGGCCGCGAACGTCGCGGGGATCTGCCGCACGTAGGCGATCTCGTCGTCGGTGAGCGTGGGGGCGCCCGGGACGACGGCGCCGTCGGTGACGCCCGGCACGCCGTTGCACAGGAGGACGAGCCACTCGACCTCGACGTGGATGCGGGCCCGGTTGAGCGCCGCCTCGCTCAGGTGGTCGACGAGCGGTGCCACCGCGGCGCGGTAGCGGCCGTCGAGCGGGCCGAGCGCGATCGGCGGGGTGACGTCGGCGAGGTTCACACGGGTCTGCTGCGCGGGGGAGGTCACGGCGTGCATTCTCCCATGCACCCGACGCCGCCCACAGGGGCGTCTCCTGCACAGGGACGGCGGCACGCCCGACGGCGGAGGGCACGCCCCGCCTAGCGTCCGGGGCCATGACGCACCAGCCCGGATCCGCGCTCGCCCCCGGCGCGGCAGACCTCGACGCCGCCCGTCAGCTGCTGCGCGCCCGCCACCACGTCGACGAGGCGGACGGCGCCCTGCGACTGGCTCTCGACGTGCCGTGGGACTCGCCGGCCGCCACCGAGCTCCGGGAGGCGCTCGCCGGCCTGCGCGCTCTGCTCGCCGACGACCGTGTGGCGCTCGACGACGTGCGCCGGCTCGCGGCCGGGCGGCCGTGAGCCCGCGCGCCGACGGCGTCGACGCCCGGGACACGCTCGTCGTCGTCGGTGGGCACGCGCTCGACCGGGTGGACGCGGACGGGATCGCGCAGGCCGCGGTCCGGCTCGACGACGCGGCCGGGGCGCTGCGGACCGCGGCGGCAGGGTGCTCGGCGGCGTCGGCCGACCTCGAGGGCTCGGTGTGGGCGCCGGTGCCGTTCGGCGCCGCGGGACCCGCCGAGCCGGCGGTGCGGCTGCGGGCCGCGTCGCTGGCGGGCGACGTCGCCCGGCGGCTGCACGAGCGCGCCGCGGCCTGCGCCCTCACCGGGGAGCGGCTCCTGCGGGCGGCCGGCCTCTACGTGCACGCCGAGTCGGCCGCCGAGCGCGCGGTCGGCGGGGTGGCGGCAGGCACGGCGGCCGCGTCGGGCTTCCTCCTCGCGGCACCGGCCCTGCCGCGCGTGCTGCGGTTCACCGGTCTGCTCGGCCCCGGCGTCCTCGGCGGGTTCGTCGCGCTCGCGCCGCGGGCGGTCGCGTCGTGGTCGGACGAGCTGGTGGCGGGCCTGGGCCTCGGGGTGAGCGCCGGCGCGCCGGTGCGGTCCGGGCTCGACCTGAGCGTGACCGGCGGCGCACGGGTGCTGGGATCCGTGGTGCAGGAGCTGCTCGGGCGGACCGAGGTGCGCGTGCTCGAGACGCCGCCGGACGCCCACTTCGCGTCGGGCCGCCCTCGGTGGGCCGACGTGCCGTCGTCCACGGTGGACGAGGCGCTCGCCCGCACGGCCGACCTCTACCCGTGGGGCAGCGGAGTCCCCGGGCGCCCGGCGCCGGGGCCGCCCGCGGGCACGCTCGCCGTCGAGCGCGTCGAGCACGCCGACGGCACCGTCTCGTGGACCCTGCTGATCCCGGGGACCCAGGGGCTCGTCTCGGCGCAGCACCCGTTCGACGGCGTCACGGACCTCGACCTCATGGCGGAGCGTGCCGCCGAGGTCACCGCGGCGGCGTCCGAGGCGCTCGCGCAGGCGGGCGCCGCGCCCGGCGAACCGGTGGTGCTCGTCGGGCACAGCCTCGGCGGGATCGCGGCCATGGCGCTCGCGTCCTCGCCGGCGTTCCTCGAGCGCCACCGGCTCGGCGGCGTCGTGACCGCCGGCTCGCCCACCGCGACCTTCGCCGCGCCGCCCGGCGTGCCCGTGCTGCACCTGGAGAACGACGAGGAGCTCGTCTCGTCGCTCGACGGCCGGTCGGCGGCGGAGAACCCGGCCACGGTCGACCGCGTCACGGTGGGCAGGGCGCTGGGCGAGTCGAGCCACCCGGCCGACGTCGCCGCGTCGGGCGGGGTGGCGGCGGCGCACGGCATGGCGACCCACCTTCGGACGCTCGCCCTCGCACGCACGTCGGGCAGCGCACAGGTGGGCGGCGTCGTCGACCGCGTGGAACGGCTCCTCGCGGGCGAGCGGAGCACCACGCGGTTCTACGCCGCGCGGCGCACCTCGCCCGACGACCTGCCCCACCCCGGACCGGTCGTCATGGCTCCGGGTGAGGGACCGGTCAGCCCTTCTTCGGGGCGAACAGTCCGATGACGAGCTGCAGGACCGCCACGATGATCCCGATCCAGACGTACCACCAGAAGCCGCCGTGGATCTGCAGCCCGAGCTCGCCGAAGAAGTCCTGGCTGGTCACCCACGTCGTCAGCCACAGCATGAACGCGTTGATGACCAGGTAGAACAGCCCGAGCGTGAGGACGAGCAGCGGCAGCGAGAGCATGCTGACGATCGGCTTCACGATCATGCTCACGAGCGAGTAGACGGCCGCCACGACGAGGATCGCCAGGATGCGGCCGCCGACCGAGCCGCCGCCGAGGATCTCGACGCGCTCGGGCAGGATGAGGCTGGTCAACCACAGCGCCAGCGCGGTGACGAGGACGCGCACGATGAAGTTCATGCGTCGCATCCTTCCACCGCAGGCCATCCGCGCGCCGGGAACCACGCGCACGGTGGCATCCTGGGGCGGTGCCGAACACCACGTCTCCCGAGAGCACCGTCCCCCTGCGCGCCGCCGTCGCCGCGCTGCCCGCGTACGTCCCCGGAGCCCGGGGCGCCGCCGGCAAGGTGTGGAAGCTGTCGTCCAACGAGAACCCGTACTCGCCGCTGCCGTCCGTGCTCTCGGCGATCGTCGAGGCCGCGGGCGAGGTCAACCGCTACCCCGACATGTACGCG
>JAPSLQ010000060.1 GCA_031180595.1 Isoptericola sp.
CGCGCTACCTCGCCGAAGGGGGCGCTACCTGGCGGGGGACGGGGCGGTGCCGCGCGGTTCGTAGACTGGTTGACCGTGACGACCCGCCCGCCGGAGCCCGGCGCCTACCTCGACCACGCCGCGACGACCCCCATGTCGTCCGCGGCGCTCGAGGCGTTCGTCGCCGAGGCACGCCGTACCGGCAACGCGTCCTCGCTGCACTCGGCCGGCCGGGCCGCGCGACGCGCGGTCGAGGAGTCGCGCGAGGCCGTCGCGGCCGCGCTCGGAGCGCGGCCCAGCGAGGTCGTCTTCACCGCGGGCGGCACCGAGTCGGACAACCTCGCGATCAAGGGCATCTTCTGGGGCCGGCGGCGGACCGACCCGCGCCGCACCCGCGTGCTGGTCTCCGCCGTCGAGCACCATGCCGTGCTCGACCCGGCGTTCTGGCTCGCCGGGCACGCCGGCGCGGAGATCGTGCTGCTCCCGGTCGACGGCGAGGGCCGCCTCGACCTCGACGCGCTGCGCGCGGAGCTCGCCGCGCACGCGAACGAGGTCGCGCTGGTCTCCGTCATGTGGGCCAACAACGAGGTGGGCACCCTGCAGCCCGTGCGCGAGGTCGTGCGCCTGGCGCACCAGCACGGCATCCCGGTGCACACGGACGCCGTCCAGGCGGTCGGCCAGGTCCCGGTCGACTTCGCCGCCTCGGGCGTGGACGCCCTGACCCTGTCCGGGCACAAGCTCGGCGGACCGGTCGGCGTCGGCGCCCTCGTCGCGCGCCGCGACCTGCCGCTCGAGGCCGTCCTGCACGGCGGCGGCCAGGAGCGCGGCGTGCGCTCCGGCACGCTCGACGTCCCCGCGATCCGCGCGCTCTCTGCAGCGGTCGTCGACGCGGTCGAGCACCGCGAGCAGCGCGCCGCCGCGACGGCCGCCCTGCGCGACGAGCTCGTCGCCGGGGTGCGCCGGGCCGTCCCGGAGGCGGTGCTGCGCGGGCCGGACCCGACCGTCCCGGCCGACGGCGCGTCGTCGGGTCCCGCCCGGCTCCCGGCCAACGCCCATTTCACGTTCCCGGGTGCCGAGGGCGACTCGCTGCTCTACCTGCTCGACTCCGCCGGCGTGCAGGCGTCGACCGGCTCGGCGTGCCAGGCCGGCGTCCCTCAGCCCTCGCACGTGCTGCTCGCCATGGGCGTGCCCGAGGCGGAGGCCCGCGGCGCCCTGCGCTTCTCCCTAGGCGTCACGTCCACGCGCGCCGACGTTGAGCGGCTGGTCGAGGTCCTGCCGCAGGTGGTGCGGCGCGCGCAGGCGGCGGGCCTCGCGTCGCCGCGCGCGATGACCGGAGGTGCCGCATGAGGGTGCTCGCCGCCATGTCCGGCGGGGTCGACTCGGCCGTCGCCGCGGCGCTCGCGGTCGAGGCGGGGCACGAGGTCGTCGGCGTGCACATGGCCCTGAGCCGCAACCGTGACCAGTTCCGCACCGGATCGCGCGGCTGCTGCTCGATCGAGGACGCGGGCGACGCCCGCCGCGCCGCCGACGTGCTCGGCATCCCGTACTACGTGTGGGACCTCTCCGAGCGGTTCGAGGAGACGGTCGTCGCTGACTTCCTCTCGGAGTACGAGGCCGGCCGCACGCCCAACCCGTGCGTGCGCTGCAACGAGCACATCAAGTTCGAGGCGCTGCTCGACAAGGCGACGGCGCTCGGGTTCGACGCCGTCGCCACCGGCCACTACGCGCGGATCGTCACCCGCGAGGCGGCGGACGGGACCGTCTCGCGCGAGCTGCACCGCTCGCCGAACACGGAGAAGGACCAGTCGTACGTGCTCGCCGTCATGGGCCCGGACCGGCTGCGGCGGGCGATGTTCCCGCTCGGCGGCTTCGCCTCCAAGGCCGAGGTGCGCGCGGAGGCCGAGCGCAGGGGCCTGTCCGTGAGCGCGAAGCCGGACTCGTACGACATCTGCTTCGTCGCCGACGGCGACACGCGCGGCTTCCTGCGATCACGGCTCGGCTCCCGGCCGGGCGAGGTCGTGGACACCGACGGCCACGTCGTCGGCGATCACGACGGCGCCTACGCCTTCACGGTCGGGCAGCGCAAGGGCCTCGGCCTCGACCGCCCCGCGCCCGACGGCCGGGCGCGCTACGTCGTCGACGTCCGGACCGAGACGAACACCGTCGTCGTCGGCCCGGCCGAGCTCCTCTCGGTCGACCGCATCGCCGGCACCGGCGCGGTCTGGTTCACCGAGCCGGGCGACGGCTGGACCGACGCCGAGGTCCAGGTGCGCGCCCACGGCGCCCCCGCGCCGGCGCAGGTCCGCGCGACCGCGGCCGCGGGGACGGACGACGGCACCCTCGGGCTCGAGATCCGCCTCACGGAGCGCCCGCTGCGGGGCGTCGCGGCCGGGCAGTCGGCCGTCGTCTACCGCGGCACGCAGGTGCTCGGGCAGGCGACCGTGTCGCGCGCGTGGCGCGAGCAGCCCGTCCGGACGTAGCCCGCGCCACGTCACAGACCGCGCAGCGTGTTCTCGAACGAGGCCTCGTCGCGTACGACCCAGTGCTCGACCTCGCGCCCGCCGGCGAACCGCACCATGTGCATCTGACGCACGGTGAAGCTCCGGCCCGACGGCGCGATGCCGCGGAAGAACCCGGTGTGCCGGGCGGTGAGCTCGACGTGGAGGGCGACGAGCTCGCCCTCGGCCAGCGCGTGCAGCACGCGCACGCGCTGGTCGCTGAACGCGTCGTCGAACCAGTGCATCGCCGTGGCGAGGCCCTCGAGCCCGCCCTCGCAGCCGGGCAGGACGTCGTGGTTCCGGAAGCCCGGCGCGAGGAGCTCGCGCAGCACGGTGTCCTGCCGCGCGGGCACGGCGTTGGCGTGGAGACGGATCGCGGCGGCCTTGTGGGCCGACGCGGGGGACGCGCCGGTCGCCGGGGCGCTCACCGGGGCGGGGCGGGCCGCGGGACGCGGCGGACGCGGGAGCACGGACATCGGGACTCCTTCGGCGGGCTACCGTGCTCTCGACGACGAGGGCAGGCCGCGGTGGCCCTTCCTTCCGGTAGAGAGCGACGATACGCCCCGGTGTGACGCCGCGGGGCGACGAGGTGGAGGACCGATGACGACGGTGAGCGGGCACGGGCCCTGGCCCGGCCACGAGGGCGACGTCCTGGAGGCGCAGCGGACCGTGCTCGACGACCTCGCCGCGCTCCCGGCGGGGGTCGGCGCGGTGCCGTTCCTCGTGCAGCTCACGGGGCGCGGCCCGGGCGCGGACCGCGTCGGACGGACCGCGGCGCTCCTCGAGGAGATGCCGGCCGAGCTCGGTCCGCACGGCTGGAGGCTCGCCGACCACCCGGGCGTCGACGCGCGACGTGCCGAGGCGTTCCTGCGAGAGGACCTCGGGGCGCTGGCGATCGCGGCCGTCGGGCTGTCCGGGCCGCTCGGCGTCGAGGTCGTCGGGCCGTGGACGCTCGCGGCCGAGCTCTGGGCCGCGCGTGGGGACCGGGTCCTGGCCGACCACGGGGCCCGCCGCGACCTCGCGCTCGCGCTCGCCGAGGGTGTGCGCCGGCACGTCGCCGAGGTGCGCGCGCAGGTGCCGGGTGCCGAGGTGGTGGTCCAGCTCGCCGAGCCGCTGCTCGGACAGGTCCACGCCGGCGTCCTGCCGACGTTCTCCGGGTTCTCCCGCATCCGGGCGGTGCCCGGTCCCGACGTCGTCGAGGGCCTGCAGCCCGTGGTCGAGGCGGTGCACGACGCCGGGGCCTCCGCCGTCGTGCACCTCGGACCGACGTGGGTCGGTATCCCGCCGGTCGCGCTCGCCGGCGCGGACGGGTTCGGGCTCGACCTCGGCGGCCTCGGAGGGTGGGACGAGCGCGTGTGGGAGCTCGTCGCGCGTGCGACCGAGCGTGGCCTGCGCCTCTGGGCGGGACTTCCGCCGGCGACGGTGTCGCAGTGCTCGGGACCGCAGCTCGGCGAGCTCGTCACGCTCGTCGCCGAGCCGTGGCGCCGCATCGGCCTGCCGGCGTCTGGGCTCGACGACGTCACGCTCCTGGCGGCCCCCCGGACGGCGCTCGCGACGGTCGACGAGCACCGCGCCGAGCTCGCGAACCTGGGCCGGGTGGCCGAGGCGCTCGCCGAGCGCGCGGCCGCCTGACCAGCGACGACGGACACGCGCCGTCCGGCGGGACGCGGGAGCCGCGGCAGCGTTTTCGCGCTCGCGCACCGGGGCGTAGCCTGGTTCGCGCCGCGGCGAAGGCCGCTTCCGGGCACCGTACGGAAGGACTCTCATGCCAGGGCTGCGAGCCGTGCTGTTCGACCTCGACGGTGTCCTGACGCCCACCGCCGCGCTCCACATGCGCGCGTGGGAGCGCCTCTTCGCGCCGTGGAGCCGGGCGCGGGGCGTGGAACCGTACACGGACGCCGACTACTTCTCCCACATCGACGGCCGCCCCCGGTACGACGGCGTCGCCGCGTACGTGGCGTCGCGCGGCGTCGACCTCCCCTGGGGGACCCCGGAGGACGCGCCGGGCGACGGGTCGGTCTGCGCGCTGGGCAACCGCAAGGACGAGCTCGTCAACCGGATGTTCGCCGAGGAGGGGATCGAGCCCTACCCGGGGTCCGTCCGCTTCCTCGACGCCGTCACCGCGGCCGGCGCCGCGGTCGCCGTGGTGTCGTCGTCACGCAACACGCCCACCGTCCTGGCCGCCGCCGGGCTCGCGCACCGCTTCGACGTCGTCGTGGACGGGAACGTCGCCGCCACGGAGGGCCTCGCGGGCAAGCCGGCACCGGACACGTACGTGCGTGCCGCCGAGCTCGTGGGGGTGCCGGTCCGGGACTCCGTCGTCGTCGAGGACGCCGTCTCGGGAGTCGCCGCCGGCCGCGCCGGCGGGTTCGGGCTCGTCGTCGGCGTCGACCGGGGCGTGGGCGCCGAGGCGCTGCGCGAGCACGGGGCCGACGTCGTCGTGACCGACCTCGGCGAGCTCGGCGCCGACCTGCTCGAGGCGGCGCGGGGAGGGACGCGATGATCCGCCGCACGAAGGACGAGCGCAGCACGGTCGACCGGACCCGGTTCCCGGCCGAGGAGTGGCGGCTCGTCGAGCAGCGCTTCTCCGCCGAGGACCTCGGCGTGACCGAGACGCTCTTCGCCGTCGGGAACGGTTACCTGGGCATGCGCGGCAACGTCGAGGAGGGGCGCGACTCCCACACGCACGGGACGTTCATCAACGGGTTCCACGAGACCTGGCCGATCCGGCACGCCGAGGAGGCGTACGGGTTCGCGCGGGTCGGGCAGACGATCGTCAACGTGCCCGACACCAAGGTCATCCGCCTCTACGTCGACGACGAGCCGCTCCTGCTGACCGTCGCGGACCTGATCGCCTACGAGCGCTCGCTCGACCTGCGCGACGGCGTGCTGCGGCGCGAGGTCACGTGGCGGACGCCGAGCGGCAAGGCCGTGCGGCTGCGGACCGAGCGGATGGCTTCGTTCGCCGAGCGCCACCTGGCGGTCATGACGTTCGAGGTCGAGATGCTCGACGCGGCTGCACCCGTGGCGATCTCCTCGCAGATCCTCAACCGCCAGGACGGCCAGGACGAGTACCACGTGCGGTCCGCGGCGATGGGCGAGGGGTTCGACCCGCGCCGGGCGAACCAGTTCTCCGAACGTGTCCTCCAGCCGCAGACGCAGTGGGGCGACGACGAGCGGCTCGTGCTGTCCTACCAGTGCACCAACTCGGGCATGACGCTCGCCGTCGCGGCCGACCACCGGCTGAGCACCGAGAACGCGTGGGACATGCGCACGCAGGTCGACCCGGACCTCGCCAAGCACGTCTACCGCGTCCAGGCCGAGCCCGGCCGGCCGATCCGGCTGACCAAGGTCGTCGCGTACCACACGTCGCGCGGGGTGCCGGGACGCGAGCTCGTCGACCGGTGCCGCCGCACGCTCGACCGCGTGCGCGACCAGGGCGTGGGCGCCCAGCTCGACAAGCAGCGCGAGTGGCTCGACGACTTCTGGGCCCGCTCCGACGTCGAGATCCCGGGCCGGCCCGAGGTCCAGCAGGCCGTGCGGTGGAACCTGTTCCAGCTCGCGCAGGCGACCGCACGGGCCGAGGGCAGCGGGGTGCCGGCCAAGGGCGTCACCGGGACGGGCTACGGCGGGCACTACTTCTGGGACACCGAGATCTACGTCCTGCCGTTCCTGACGTACACGAGCCCGCGCTACGCCCGCAACGCCCTGCGGTTCCGCTACCAGATGCTCGAGGCTGCCCGGAAGCGCGCGCAGGACCTGTCGCAGCGGGGCGCGCTCTTCCCCTGGCGGACGATCAGCGGCGAGGAGGCGTCGGCGTACTACGCGGCCGGGACGGCGCAGTACCACATCGACGCGGACATCGCGTACGCGCTCGTCCAGTACTTCCGGGCGACCGGGGACGCCGACTTCATGCGCCGCGAGGCGGTCGACGTGCTGGTCGAGACCGCCCGCATGTGGGAGGACCTGGGTTTCTGGCGCGCGAACGGTGGTGACGAGGACTTCCACATCCACGGCGTCACGGGGCCGGACGAGTACACGACCGTCGTCAACGACAACCTGTTCACGAACGTCATGGCGCGGTTCAACCTCCGTGCGGCCGCCGAGGCCGTCGAGCGCGTGCGCGCGGCGTACCCCGAGGACCACCGGCTCATGGTCGACCGCCTCGGGCTCGACGACGTCGAGGTGCAGCGGTGGCGGCAGGCCGCCGACCGCATGGCGATCCCGTACGACGAGGGCGTCGGCATCCACCCGCAGGACTCGCACTTCCTGGACCGCGAGATCTGGGACCTGTCGGCGACCCCGCCCGAGAAGCGGCCCCTGCTCCTGCACTACCACCCGCTCGTGATCTACCGGTACCAGGTCCTCAAGCAGGCCGACGTGGTGCTCGCGCTGTTCCTGCAGGGGCACCACTTCACCGAGGAGGAGAAGCTCGCCGACTTCGAGTACTACGACCCGCTGACCACGGGCGACTCGACGCTCTCGGGAGTGGTCCAGTCGATCATCGCGGCCGAGGTGGGCTACCACGAGCTCGCGATGGAGTACTTCCTCTCAGCCTTGTTCGTCGACCTGGCGAACCTGCACGCGAACGCCGCCCACGGCGTGCACGTCGCCTCGGCGGGCGGCACGTGGTCGGCCCTCGCGTACGGCTTCGGCGGCATGCGGGACTACGAGGGGATCCTCACGTTCGACCCGCGGCTGCCCGACGGCTGGGAGTCGCTGACGTTCAGGGTGACGTGGCACGGCTCGCGCCTGCGCGTCACGGTCAGGAGCGACGGCCTCGAGCTCGTGGCCGAGACCGGTGACGGCGCGGAGGTCGGCGTCCGGGGCGAGCGCGTCAAGGTCGCGCCCGGCGAGCCCGTGCACGTGGCGCTCGACGCGCACGGGCCCGTCAGGCACGGGAGGCCGGGCCGGCGGGCGCTCGCCGGGCACCGCCGCGAGGACGGCACGCTCATCACCGCGCGGGTCCCGCACTCCTGACCGGCGTCAGGCGAGGCGCTCCCGCAGGAACGTCCAGTGCAGCGCCGCCATGTGCGCCGCCTGGGCGTTGTTCGCGGCCCCGCCGTGCCCGCCCTCGACGTTCTCGTAGTACGTGACGTCCTTGCCGGCGTCGAGCATGAGCGCGGCCATCTTGCGCGCGTGCCCGGGGTGCACGCGGTCGTCCTTGGTCGACGTCGTGAACAGCACGGGCGGGTGGCTCCGTGCCGGGTCGAACAGGTGGTACGGCGAGAACGTGCGGATGAACTCCCAGTCGTCGGTGTCGGGGTCGCCGTACTCGGCCATCCACGACGCACCGGCGAGCAGGTGGGAGTACCGCTTCATGTCGAGCAGGGGGACGCCCACGATGACCGCGCCGAACAGCTCCGGGTACCGCGTGAGCATGTTGCCCGCGAGCAGGCCGCCGTTCGACCGGCCCTCCATGCCGAGGTGCTCGGGCGACGTGACGCCTCGGGCGACCAGGTCGCGGGCCACGGCCGCGAAGTCCTCGTACGCGCGGTGCCGCTTCTCGCGCAGGGCGGCCTGGTGCCACGCCGGCCCGTACTCCCCGCCGCCGCGGATGTTCGCGACCGCGTACACGCCGCCCCGCTCCAGCCAGGCCCGGCCGGTGGCCCCCGAGTAGCCGGGAAGGATCGGGTGCTCGAACCCGCCGTAGCCCCACAGGAGCGTCGGCGCGGTGCCTGTGCCACCTCGGACGAGGTCCGCCCGGCCGACGACGAAGTACGGCACGCGCGTGCCGTCGTCGGACGTCGCGAAGTGCTGCTCGACGACCATCTCCGACGCGTCGAAGAACGCGGGCGCGGACTTGAGCACCTCGGGCTCGCGCGGCTCGGCGCCGGGGCCGGCCACCGTGGTGCGCGAGAACGTCGACGGGCTCAGGAAGCCGGTCGTCACGACCCACGCGTCGTCGCTGTCGACCGCGTCGACCGCCCGCACGCCGACCGTGAGGAGCTCGCCGCCCACGGGCAGCTCCGAACGGGACCACGGCGTGCCGGGTTCGGCCGGGAGCTCCGGTGGCGTGAGGACGTGCAGGCGGTTGCGCACGTCGTCGAGGACGTTGACGACGAGGTGGTGGCGCGTCCACGACGCGCCGACGAGGGAGGTGGTGGCGGTCGGCTCGAACAGCACCGTGAGCTCGCGCGACCCGGCGAGGAAGTCGTCGGCCGGCGCGGCGAGCAGGGAACCCGCGCGGTACGTGGCGGAGCCGGTCGACCAGTCGTCGCGCAGCTCGACGAGCAGCCACTCGCGGTGGAACCCGACCTCTGCGGAGTCGGGGACGTCGATCTTCGCGAGGCGCTGCCGGGGCGTGCCGACGTCGTCGACGAGGTAGGTCTCGGAGCGGTAGAACGCGATCGAGCGCGTCACGACGTCGCGCTCGAAGCCCGGTGTACGCAGCCGTCGGCCCGCGATGTACATGTCGTCCTCGGTGCCCTCGTAGACCGTGACCGCGTCGGCGAGCGGCGTGCCGCGCCGCCACAGCCTGACGGTCCGCGGGTAGCCCGACGGCGTCGTCGTCCCCGGGCCGAAGTCGGTGAACACGTACGCCGTGTCCTCGTCGGCCCAGGCGAGGCCGCCCTTGGCCAGCGGCCGGCTGAACCCGCCCTCCGACGCCGGGACGAACCGCTTCTCGACCAGGTCGAACTCGCGCGTGACGTCGGCGTCCGAGCCGCCCGGGGAGAGGTCGACGAGCGCCCGCCGCCACGGCTCGCCCGCCGCGAGCTGCTCGGGCGTCGGCCGCAGCACCGACGCGCCGTGCCACACCCAGCTCTCGCCCTCGGCCGCGGCGAGCTCGTCCAGGTCCAGGACGGTCTCCCACTCGGGGGACTCCGTGCGGTACGACTCAGGCGTCGTACGGCGCCAGATGCCGCGCTCGTGCGCGGCGTCCCGCCAGAAGTTGTACAGGTGGTCGCCGATCTGCGCGACCTCCGGGATGCGGTCGTCGGAGTCGAGCACCTCGCGGATCGCCGCCTCCGTGGCGGCGAAGTCGTCGCTCGCGCCGAGGGTGGCGTGCGCGTGGGAGTTGCGCTCGCGCACCCAGTCGAGCGCGTCGGAGCCCTCGACCTCCTCGAGCCATCGGTACGGGTCGTCGACGTCGGACGTGGGCACGGGCTCGGCACTCATGGCTGGCACCTTAGTCCGCCCGCGCGTGTCGGTGACAGGCGCCATGATGGTGCCGTGACCGAGACGAAGGAGCCCGCCGCCGACCCCACCGCGCTCGACGAGGCCGCGGCCCAGCGCCGCTGGGCCGAGCTGGTGGCGCTCGTCGAGGAGGACCAGCGCGCGTACTACGAGCTCGACGCGCCGAAGGTGTCCGACGCCGAGTACGACGCGCGCCTGCGCGAGCTCGAGGCGCTCGAGGCAGCGCACCCCGGTCTCGTGACGCCCGAGTCGCCGACGCAGCGCGTCGGCGGCCAGGCCGCGGCCGGGTTCGCGACGGTCGAGCACCTCGAGCGCATGCTGTCGCTCGACAACGTGTTCGGCCTCGACGAGCTGCGCGCCTGGGACGCGCGCGTGGCACGCGACCTCGGTGTCGAGGGCGGCGACGTTGGGTACCTGTCCGAGGTCAAGATCGACGGTCTGGCGATCGCGCTGCTCTACGAGAAGGGGCGCCTGGTCCGTGCCGCGACCCGCGGCGACGGCCGCACGGGCGAGGACGTCACGCAGAACGCGCTGCGGCTCGCGGACGTCCCGAAGCGCCTCGCCGGCGACGACCACCCCGACGTCGTCGAGGTGCGCGGTGAGGTCTTCATCCCGGTGTCGGCCTTCGAGCGGCTCAACGAGCTGCAGGCTCGGCTGCGAGAGCGGGCGGTGTCCGAGGCCCGCGAGCGCGCGGGCGCGCGCGCCACGGCCGGCTCGTTCGACGAGGAACGCGCCCGCGTCGCCGCGCTGCGCCGGTTCCCGCAGTTCGCGAACCCGCGGAACGCGGCCGCCGGCGGGCTGCGGCAGCTCCTGGAGAAGAAGGACGGGCTCGAGCTGGAGGCGGGTCTGGCCCGGGTCGAGGCGCTCCGGCTCTACGCGCACGGCGTCGGGGCGCTGCAGTGGACCGAGGGCGAGCACGCCGAGCTCGAGCGGCAGTCGGACGCGTACGCGCTGTTCGAGAAGTGGGGGGTGCCCGTCTCTCCGCACAACCGGGTCGTCCAGGGGATCGACGGCGTGCTCGAGATGATCGAGCACTTCGGGGAGCACCGGCACGACATCGAGCACGAGCTCGACGGCATCGTGGTCAAGGTCGACTCGCTGGCCGACCAGCGCCGCCTCGGCGCGACGAGCCGTGCCCCGCGCTGGGCCATCGCCTACAAGTACCCGCCCGAGGAGGTCACCACCCGGCTCCTCGCGATCCAGGTGGGCGTAGGACGCACGGGCCGCGCGACGCCGTACGCGGTCATGGAGCCGGTCAAGGTCGCCGGCTCCACCGTGCGGCAGGCGACGCTGCACAACCAGGACGTCGTGCGGGCCAAGGGCGTGCGCATCGGCGACATGGTCGTGCTGCGCAAGGCGGGCGACGTCATCCCCGAGATCCTGGGTCCCGTCGCGGCGCTCGCCGACGACGGCTACCCCCGCGAGGACTTCGTCATGCCCTCCGAGTGCCCCGAGTGCGGCACGCCGCTGCGGGCCATGAAGGAGGGCGACGTCGACCTGCGCTGCCCCAACGCCGAGTCCTGCCCCGCCCAGGTGCGCGGGCGGATCGAGCACATCGGCTCGCGCGGCGGCCTGGACGTCGAGGCGCTCGGCGAGGTGACCGCGGCCGCGCTCGCGCAGCCCGACGTCCCCGAGACGCCGCCGCTGCGCACCGAGGCCGGCCTCTTCTCGCTCACGCTCGAGCAGCTGCTGCCGATCGAGGTCGTCGTCCGCGACGCCGAGACCGGGCTGCCGAAGGTCGACGACGACGGCGTGGCGCGCCGTCGGGCACCGTTCCGCAAGAAGGTGACCCACACCAGGGCGGCTCGGCTCGCAGCCCAGGAGGCGGGGGAGACGCTGCCCGAGTTCGAGCCGTCGTCGCAGGCGACCAAGCTGCTCGAGGAGCTCGAGCGCGCCAAGACCAAGGACCTGTGGCGCATCCTCGTCTCCCTCAACATCCGGCACGTCGGCCCGGTGGCGGCACGTGCGCTCGCGGACTGGTTCGGTTCGCTCGACGCGATCCGCGCGGCCTCGCGCGACGAGCTGGCAGCGGTCGAGGGCGTCGGGCCGGTGATCGCCGACCAGCTCGTCGAGTGGTTCACCGTCGACTGGCACCTCGAGATCGTCGAGGCGTGGGCCGCCGCCGGCGTGCGGTTCGCCACGCCGGGCCACCCCGGCCCCGAGGCGATGGCCGCCAAGGCGGACGAGGGGCCGTCCGGCCCGCTCGCCGGGCTGACCGTCGTCGTCACGGGTTCGCTCGAGGGGTTCAGCCGCGACGGCGCCAAGGAGGCGATCATCGCGGCGGGTGGCAAGGCGTCCGGCTCGGTCTCGAAGAAGACCGACTACGTCGTCGTGGGTGAGGGCGCCGGCTCCAAGGAGGCCAAGGCGCGCGAGCTCGGGCTGCCCATCCTCGACGAGGCGGGTTTCGTCCGGCTGCTGGAGGGCGGTCCCGCGGCGCTCGAGGGCTGAGTCACCGGTCCCGGCGGCGGGGGAGCCGCATGGTGAGGAGCTTCGCCCGCGGCGCGAGCCGTCCGGCCAGGGTGAGGACCTCTTCCGTCCGCGACTGGTCGGGGTCGATGACCGAGAACAGGTTCACGCCCAGGTAGAACGTCAGCGCGGCGTTCGCGACCTCACGCGCGGGCAGCAGGCGACCGAGCGGCGTGCCCCCGGTCACCCGCTCCCACGCCTCCTCGACGAACGCGATCCAAGGCTCGGAGCGCTCGCTGATCGCCTCACGCAGCTCGGGCTTGGTGACCGCCGCGGCGACGAGCTCGCTGAACTGGGCGAGGTACCCGCGCTCGAGGTCCGTGCGGTAGATCCGTACCGCCGCGTCGACGAGCTCCTCGACCGTGCGCGCCTCCGCCACGGTGGCGCGGTGCAGCTCCATGCGCTCGGCCGACGAGCGGTCCAGCGCCGCGAGCAGCAGCTGGTCGACCCCGCCGAAGTGGTAGAAGACCAGCGCCGAGTTCACGTCCGCCGCGGTCGCGACCGCCCGTGCCGTCGTGCCTGCGTACCCGTGCTCTCGGAGCACCCGGTCGGCCGCGTCGAGCAGCCTCCGACGCGTCTCGTCGCTCGTCCGTCGTCCCTTGTCCGCCATCTCAGCCTCTCCTCGGTCGCTTCATCATATGCTTTAATCATCTGGTTAAATCGGATGATCAAACCAAATGATCCGACTCAAGGCTCAGATGAGCGGTCGAGCAAGGAGCAGGCATGAGCGACACGAACCCGCGCCACCCCCGCGGCACGAGCGGTGCCCGCCTGCTCCTGGCAGGGGTCGTGCTCGCCCTCTTCGCCGCCATGCTCGCGGGCGAGGCGCTCACCGGCGCCGGCCTCGAGCAGACGTCGCTCTTCTACGTCGGCATACCGGCCCTCATCGCGCTCTCGGTGATCCTCACCGCCAGGCCGCGGCACGCCGTCGGCGTCGCGCTCGCCACGACGACGGTCGGGCTGGCGCTCGCCGGGCCCCTGCTCGACGAGGGGGTGGTGTGCCTCGTGATCGCGGCTCCGCTGTTCTACGGGATCGCGGCGCTCGTCGGACTCCTCGTGCAGCGGGCCAAGGACCGGCGGGCGCTCGTGATCGCGCCGTTGCTCCTCGTCGTCGCCCTCGAGGGTGTCACCGGGGCGTCCGTCCTGCCGCGGGACGACGCCGGCACCGCGACGGCGGTCGTCGACGCCGCACCCGGTCAGATGCGGGCCGCGCTCGAGGCGCCGCCCGAGTACCCGGAGTTCGACGCCGCGTTCCTTCGGGCGCTGCCGTTCCCGGAGCCCGTCGCCGCCAGCGGCTCGGGCCTCGACGTCGGAGACGAGCGGCACGTCGAGTTCACGCCCCGCCGCTCGCTCGGCATCGGGTCGCCGGCGACCCCGCGCGGCATGACGCTGCGTGTCGCCGAGAGCGAGACGTCCGACGACGGCGGTCGCGTCGTCTTCGACGTCGTCGACGACTCGACGCTCGCGCGATGGATGGAGCTGCGCACCGCCGAGGTCTCGTGGGGGCCCGAGGGCGAGGGCACCCGCGTGACCTGGCGGCTCGACTACCGCCGCACGTTCGACCCCTCCTGGTACTTCGGTCCGGTCCAGCGGTACGCGACGGACCTCGCGGCCGGGTACCTCCTCGACACCTTCGCGGCCTCCGCGGTCGCCGGGCCGGACCGGGGCTGAACCGGTGGAGCCCGCGATCGTGCGCGCCGTGGCGCTCGCGGTGCCCGTGGCGGCCGTGGTGGTGCTCGGCTCGGTCTGCCGCGTCGCCGGCGACACGGACGCACGGGGGCGCCGCCTCGCCGCCGCGATCGTCGGGACGGCGTGGGCCGGGCTCGCCCTGCTGCCGGTGAACCTGCTGGCGCTGCGCACCGGGTGGTGGTCCTTCGCGGCCGACGGTGCCGTGTGGAGCGGGGTCCCGCTGGACCTCGTGCTCGCATGGGCGCTCCTGTGGGGAGCCGTCCCGGCGCTCGTGCCCCGCCGGGTCCCGGCCGTGGCGCTGGCGGCCGTGCTCGTGTGGGTCGACCTCGCCGTGATGCCGCTCGGCGCACCGGTCGTGACGCTCGGCGACGACTGGCTCGCCGGGGAGGCGCTCGCCGTGGCGGTCGCGCTGGTCCCGGCGCTCGCACTCGCGCGCTGGACGCTCGCCGGGAGGCGCACGGAGCTGCGGGGCTGGGCGCAGGCGGTGTGCGCGGCCGGTCTGTTCCTCGGACTGCCCGTCACGGTGCTCGGGGTGGCGTCACCGTGGCCGGCACCCGTGACGGGAGGCCTGGTGCAGCTCCTGGCTCTCGCCTGCGTACCCGGGATCGCGGCCATGCGCGAGCTCGCGCGCGTGGGGCGGGGAACGCCCCTCCCGTACGACCCGCCGTCGCGGCTCGTCGTCAGCGGGCCGTACGCGTACGTGCGCAACCCCATGCAGGTCACCGTCGTGCTCGTGTTCGTCGTCCTCGCCGTCCTGCTGGTCGAGCCGTGGCTCCTCGGGGGTGCGGCGAGCGCGGTCGTGTACGGGGCGGGCCTCGCCGCGTGGCACGAGGGCGAGCAGCTGCGCGCGTCGTACGGGGACGCCTGGCTGCGGTACCGCGCGGCGGTCCCGGCCTGGGTGCCGCTCGTGCGGCCCGCTGCGCCGGCGACCGCGGTGCTCTACGTGGCCGCGGACTGCGGGCAGTGCACGGGCGTGGGGCGCTGGTTCACGGCCCGGCGTCCGGTCGGGCTCGAGCTGCGCCCCGCGGCCGAGCACGCCGAGGTCCTGTGGCGGATCACCTACGAGGCCGGGGACGTCCGCGAGGAGGGCGTCGCGGCTCTGGCCCGCGCGCTCGGCCACGTGAACCTGGGCTGGGCCCTGGTCGGCTGGACGCTCGACCTGCCCGGCCTGCGGCACTTCGCCCAGCTCGGCGCGGATGCCTTCGGCGCCGGGCCGCGCCCGTCGCGGCGAGCGTGCTCGGCGCCCGGTGCGCCGTGAGCCGTCAGCGGCTCGCCCAGAGCATGCCGCGCTCGACGATCGTGCGGACCTCGGGCACCTCGAGGTCGGCGAGCTGGTGCCCGGGCGTGCAGACGAACACCTTGCCCGCGCCCCAGCGCCGGGTCCACACGGCCGGGACGGTCACCGGCTCGTGCCACGGGTCGCCCTCGCGGGGCTGGATCGTGGTCGTGGCGAGGACGTCGTTGTACGGGTCCGTGAGCACCCAGTACTGCTCCGAGTGGATCGCGAAGTCGCCGAGGCCCTCGACGATCGGATGACCGGACCGCTCGGGGACGATCTGAACGGTGTGGTCGACGAGGTCATGGGCGTGCGCGGCGAACTGGCCGCCCGTCATCTGCAGGTAGTCGGTCGTCATGCGGAACGAGTCGACGATCCCGCCGTGCCACCCGGCGAGGCCGGTGCCGCTCGCGACGGCGGCGCGCAGGCCTCGCATCTCGTCGGGGAGGATGTCGCCCATCGTCCAGCACTGGACCACCAGGTCGAGATCCGACATGAAGTCCCGGTCGGCGTACACCTCGAGGCTGTCCGTGACCGTGACGTCGAACCCCGACTCCTTGAGGAACGGGAGGAACAGCTCGGTGGCCTCGAG
>JAPSLQ010000315.1 GCA_031180595.1 Isoptericola sp.
GCGGGCTGCGAGTGCAGGGCGCGGTCCGGCCCGGCCACCTGGCCGTGCGTCCTGACGGTCGCGAGCACGGGCGCGCCGGCCTCCTCGGCCCTGGCGCGCGTCGTGAGGACGAGGGCCGCCGCGCCGTCGGAGATCTGCGACGCGTTGCCCGCCGTGATCGTGCCCTCGGACGAGAAGGCGGGCTTGAGCCGCGCGAGGGCGTCGACGCTCGTGTCGGGACGCACGCCCTCGTCGTCGTGCACGACGACCGGCTCGCCGCGCCGCTGCGGGACGCTCACGGGCGCGAGCTCGGCCTCGAAGACGCCGTCCTTGGCCGCCGTCGCCGCACGCTCGTGCGACGCCGCGGCGATCGCGTCCTGCTCCTCGCGGGACACGAACGCGTCGCCGGAGTTGCTCTCCTCGGTCGAGACGCCCATGGCCTTGCCGTCGAACGCGTCGGTGAGGCCGTCGCGGGCGACGGCGTCGAGGAGCGTGGCCTCGCCGTACGCGAAGCCCTTGCGGGCGCCCGGCAGCAGGTGCGGCGCGTTCGACATCGACTCCTGGCCGCCGACGAGCACGACCGACGCCTCGCCCGTGCGGAGCAGGCGCGCGCCGTCGATCACGGCGGTGAGGCCCGAGAGGCAGACCTTGTTGATCGTCACGGCCGGCACGCCCATGCCGACGCCGGCCGCGACCGCCGTCTGACGGGCCGGGTTCTGGCCGGCCCCCGCCTGGAGGACCTGGCCGAAGATCACGGTGTCGACGTCGGCGGCGGACAGGCCGCCGGCGCGCTCGAGCGCCGCTCGGGCGGCCACGGCCCCGAGCTCGACGGCGGTGAGCGACGCGAGCGCGCCGCGGAGCCGGCCCTGGGGTGTGCGGGCGGCGGAGACGATGACGACGTCATCAGCGGTGGTGTTCATGAGAGCGCCTCCTCGGGCTCGGACTCGGGATCGCCGATATCCACATTCTGGACCATCGGGTCGACGGTCAGGGGAGCGCCGGTCTTGGCCACGACGTCGTCCGCGGACACGCCGGGCGCCAGCTCGCGCAGCACGAGGCCGTCGGTGGTGACGTCGATGACGGCCAGGTCGGTGATGATGCGGTCGACCACGCCCTTGCCGGTGAGCGGCAGCGTGCACTCGGGCAGGATCTTGGGGTCGCCGGTGCGCGTCGTGTGCTCCATGAGCACGATGACGAGGCCCGCGCCGTGCACGAGGTCCATCGCGCCGCCGGGTCCCTTGACCATCTTCCCGGGGATCATCCAGTTGGCCAGGTCGCCCGTCACGGACACCTGCATGCCGCCGAGCACCGCGGCGTCGATCTTGCCGCCGCGGATCATGCCGAAGCTCAGCGCGGAGTCGAACACCGCCGCCCCGGGCATGAGCGTGACGGTCTCCTTGCCGGCGTTGATGAGGTCCGGGTCGACCTCGTCCTCGGTGGGGTACGGGCCCACCCCGAGCAGGCCGTTCTCCGACTGGAGCACCAGGTGGCGTCCCACCGGGACGTGGTTGGGCACGAGCGTCGGCAGCCCGATGCCGAGGTTGACGTACCAGCCGTCCTGCAGCTCGCGCGCGGCGCGCGCGGCCATCTCGTCGCGGGTCAGGGGCATGGGTCAGGCCTCCTTGCTCGTGGGCTCGCCGTCCGACGTCGCACGCACGGTCCGGCGCTCGATGCGCTTCTCGATGTCCGTGCCGACCTCCACGACCCGGTGGACGTAGACCCCGGGCAGGTGCACGTCGTCGGGGTCGATCTCACCGGGCTCGACCAGCTCCTCGACCTGGGCGACGCAGACCCGCCCGGCCATCGCGGCCAGGGGGGAGAAGTTGCGCGCCGAGCGGTGGAACACGAGGTTCCCGTACCGGTCGCCCTTGGCGGCGTGGACCAGCGCGAAGTCCGTGGTGATCGCCTCCTCGAGCACGTACTCGGCGCTGGAGCCGTCCGAGGCGGTGAAGGTGCGCACCTCCTTGGCGGGCGACGCGATCGCGACGCCGCCCTCGCCGTCGTACCGGCGCGGCAGGCCGCCCTCGGCGACCTGCGTGCCGACGCCCGTGCGGGTCCAGAACCCGGCGATGCC
>JAPSLQ010000316.1 GCA_031180595.1 Isoptericola sp.
ACCCACATCCGGTCGCCGTCGAAGCCGTAGCCGCCCTTCGACTGCTCGGTCGTCAGCAGCTCCCACGCGAAGTCGATCGCCTCGCGCTTGAAGTAGTCGCCGAACGAGAAGTTGCCGTTCATCTGGAAGAACGTGCCGTGGCGCGTCGTGCGCCCGACGTTCTCGATGTCGTTCGTGCGGATGCACTTCTGCACGCTCGCGGCACGCGGCCAGGGCGCCTTCTCGGTGCCGAGGATGTACGGGATGAACGGCACCATGCCGGCGATGGTGAACAGGATCGACGGGTCGGGCGAGACCAGAGGGACGCTCGGCACGATCTCGTGCCCCTTCGACCCGAAGTAGTCGAGCCAACGCTGGCGGATCTCGGCGGTGCGCATGGTGTCCTTCGTGGGGGTGTGTGCTGGGTGGCGGCGGGCTGCGAGGCGGACCTCGGCCCATTGTCCCGCCTCCCGAGGACTGGTCGGGAAAGGGTCAGAACGAGTAGCCGAGCTCGGCCTCGTCGGCGGCGATCTCCGCCTCGACGTCGCGCGGCACGCCGGCGTGGCGTCCGGCCGACGCGCGCCCCCGGCGCACGCCGGCGGCGCTCAGACCGCTCGCGCGCACGTCGTCGGGGTCAGGCTGCCCCTCGGCGAGCAGGGCCGCGGTGAGCTCGGCCTCGCGCCGTGCGCGGGCGGTCGTGAACTCGTCGCGGAACGCGCCGACGAACGTCTCCGCCCGCCGCCCGAGGTCCTGCGCTGTGCGCTCGGCCCGCTCGACGACCGCCTCGGGCGCGTACTGCGCGGCGAGCCTCCGGCCGCGCCGTACGACGACCACGGTGAGCGTGACGCCGACACCGACCCAGAACATGCGGCGGATCATCGGCCCCCCTGCCCGCGGGCCTTGCTGGAGGCACCGGCGAACGCCTGGCGGACCCCGTAGGAGAAGGCGGCGACCTTGACGAGCGGGCGGCCCAGCGTCGCGGCGTACAGCCCGGCCAGCGCCGAGACGTTCTCGCTGACCTGGGCGGCCGACGTGGTGATGGTGTCGACCTTGACGAGCTGCTCGTTCGTCGAAGCGACCGCCGTCGCCGCCTCGTCGAGGATCGGCACGGAGTGCTCGGTGACCTCGCGGATGCTGCGCGTCGCCTCGTCGAGGACGCGGCCCAGCTTGACGAGCGGGACGGCGAGCAGCCCGACGAGCAGCACGAACGCGATGGCCGCGATGAGGCCGGCCACGTCACCCACGGACATCAGATCACTCCTCGCTCCGGTGAACCCTCGACGACGGCCCACCCTATATCCCGGGACGGCGGACGCCCCGCCCCCCGCGACGAGCGGGTGACGGGGCGTCCGAGGTCGTGCTTCGCGGCGTACGCGTCAGCGAGCGTAGAACTCGACGACGAGCTGCACGTCGCAGGTCACGGGGACCTCGGCGCGCTTCGGCTTGCGGGCCAGCGTGGCCGACAGCTTCTCCAGCTGGACCTCGAGGTAGCCCGGCACGGCCGGCAGGACGTCGCGGTGCGCGCCGGCGGCGGCGACCTGGAACGGCGTGGTGGCCTGCGACTTCGGCTTGACCTGGATCGTCTGACCCGGCTTCACGCGGAACGACGGGCGGTCCACGATCTTGCCGTCGACGAGGATGTGGCGGTGCGTCACGGCCTGGCGCGCCTGCAGGATGGTGCGGGCGAAGCCGGAGCGCAGCACGAGCGCGTCGAGGCGGGTCTCGAGGTCCTCGACCATGACCTCACCGGTCAGGCCCGGGTGCTTGCGGGCGTTCTCGTAGACCTTGACGAGCTGCTTCTCGCGCAGCGCGTACTGGGCGCGCAGACGCTGCTTCTCGCGCAGGCGGACCGCGTAGTCCGACTCGGTGCGGCGACGGGCGCGGCCGTGCTCGCCGGGCGGGTAGGGGCGCTTCTCGAAGTGCTTGACGGCCTTCGGGGTGAGCGCGAGGCCGAGGGCGCGGCTCAGGCGGACCTGGCGGCGCGAACGGGTCACAGAGGTCACTGTGCTTCCTGTCCTGTCGTGATGGATGAGGTCACACCCGGGGCACGGCCG
>JAPSLQ010000317.1 GCA_031180595.1 Isoptericola sp.
GGAGCGTTTTCACCCCGCGCACCCGTCCCCGGGCCCCAAGTTCACCCCCGCGCCCGGTGCCGCGACGCCTACGCTCGCGGCATGAGGCTGCGCACGGAGGGCATCGCCTGGCAGGAGCTCGACGGCGAGCTCGTCGTGCTCGACCTGGCGGCCTCGACCTACCTCGAGGCCAACGCGACGGGCACGTTCCTGGCCGGGCTCCTGAAGCAGGAGCGGACGCTCGAGGAGCTGCGCGACGCGCTCGTCGAGAAGTACGGCATCGCCCCGGACGTCGCCGAGCAGGACGCGCGCGCGTACGTCGACGAGCTGCGCGGGCTCGGGCTGCTCGCCTGACCCGGCGCGGGCGCGGGAGGAGGCGCGATGACGAGGCTCGGTGCGTACGTGCTTCCCGGCGACCTCGTCTGGCTCGCCGAGACGCTGTCGGCCTACTACCCGCACGTCGACGAGCTCGTGGTCCCGTTCCCCACGGACGGGCTGGGCTGGAGCGGTCAGCCCGTGCCGGCCGCGGCCTGCCTCGCGGCCGTCCGCCGTGTCGACGTCCGCGGGATCTTGCGGGTGGTGCGCGGCACGTGGCGCGACGTCGCGGACCCGCTCCGCGGCGAGACCGCGCAGCGCCAGGCGGCGCTCGACGCGTTCTCCCCCGACGTCGACTGGGTCCTCCAGCTCGACGGCGACGAGCTCCTCCCGCGCCCGGCCGCGCTGCTCGACGCTCTCGCGCTCGCCGACGAGCGTGGCTGCGACACCGTGGAATGGCCCATGCGGGTGCTGTTCCGGCGCACCCGGAACGGCTTCCTCGAGGTCACGACGGCCGCCGGCACACCCGCCTACGAGTACCCCGGCCCGGTCGCCGTCCGCCGCGGGGCGAGGCTCGCGTCCGCGCGGCACGTCGACGGACCGCGGTTGCGCGTGCTCGTGGCCGGCGACACGACGTCGCCCGCGGTCCGCCGCGCCCCCGAGCCCGGCGAGGAGCGCGTCGTCGCGGCGACGCCCCACGAGGCGATCGTGCACAACTCCTGGGCGCGCGGCCTGCGGCAGGTGCGCGCCAAGGTCCGCGGCTGGGGCCACGCCCGCGACGTGGCCGGGACCAGGTACGTCTGGCTCGTGTGGTGGCCCGCCCCGCTCACCTGGCGGCTGCTGCGCGACGTGCACCCGCTCTTCGGCTCGGTGTGGCCCCGCCTGCGGCCGGCGCCCGCGACGGCGGTGGCACGTGGCTGAGGCGCGCCACGTCGTGGTGGTGCTCAGCTGGCACGGCCGGCGCGACACGCTGCGCTGCGTCGAGTCGATCCGGACGGGCTCGCCCGGCGTCGACGTCCTGGTGGTCGACAACGGGTCGGACGACGGCGTCCTGGGCGACGTCGCGGCGCGCTGGCCCGGCGTCGCGACGCTGCAGACCGGCGACAACCTCGGGTTCGCCGGAGGCATGAACCGCGGTGTCGCGTGGGCGGCGCGGCACGGGTACGACGTCGTGACCGTGCTCAACAACGACACGGTCGTCGACCCGGGGGCGCTCGACCGGCTCGCGGCGCTCGCGGTACCGGGCGTCGCGGCGAGCCCGCGCATCGTGCGCCTCGCGGACGGTCCTGACGCCGACGCGCCCCTGTGGTTCGCCGGCGGCGTGCTCGACGTCCTCGACGGGCTGCCGCGCCACCTCGCGGAGCCGGAGGTGCGCGAGTGGCTCGCGACCGCGCGGCCGTTCGAGACCGACCTGCTCACCGGCTGCTGCGTGTGCGCGACGACCGAGACGTGGCGCCGGGCGGGGCTCTTCGACGCCCGCTTCTTCCTCGACTTCGAGGACTCCGACTGGAGCCTGCGGGCGCGCGCCCGCGGCGTGCGCCTGCTCGTCGACCCGCAGGCCGTCGTGCACCACCGCGTGTCGGCGTCGTTCACGGGTGCGGCCTCCTACCTCGGGACGTTCTACTACGTGCGCAACGCGCTGCTGTTCGCCCGCCGCTGGCGCGGCGCCGGGGTGCGCTCGGTGCGCCTGCTGCGCCACCGGCTGCTGCCGGTGCCGGTGCGCACGTGGCGCGACGA
>JAPSLQ010000318.1 GCA_031180595.1 Isoptericola sp.
CCGGACGGCCGGGCCCCTTGAGCCGCCGGACGGAGGCGTCGGAGTTGACGAGGACGACGAGCCGGTCGCCCAGCGCGCGGGCGGACTCGAGCGTCGCCACGTGCCCCGCGTGCAGCAGGTCGAAGCAGCCGCCCGTCGCGACGAGCGTGCCGCCGGTGCGCAGGCGGGCTGCGAGGCGCTCGAGCTCGCGGGCGCCGGCAGCCTCGCCCCCGCGGGCCGTCGGTCCGGGCACGCCCGGTACCTGCCCGTGGGCGCCGGGCGCCCGCCCGTCGGCGACCGGCCCGGCCCCCGGCCCGGTCGCACCGGACGCCGACGCGCGACGGAACCCCTCGGCGCCGCCCGCGGACACCCAGGCGCTCGCGGCCTCGACCGCCTCGCGCACGGCCGCGGCCGGCTCGCCGCCACGGGCCAGGACCTCGACGGCGGTGGCCGCGAAGCGGTCCCCGGCGCCGCACGGGTCCCCGCCCGCGGCGGGGACGGCCGGGACGTGCACCGCTGTGGCACCGCCGGCGGCGAGGAAGGCGCCGCGGTCACCGGCGGTCACGGCGACGGCACCCGCGGCCCAGGCGGCGGCGAGCGCCTCGGCGAGCGCGGCCGCGTCGTCGGGCGCGACGTCGAGGCCGAGCCGCCCGGCCTCGCGCGCGGCCTCCGCGAGGTTCGGCGTGGCGAGCGCGACGCCCGCCACGGGGGCCTGGCCGCGCGGGTGCGGGTCCCACACGACGGGCACCCGCCGGGCCGCCCCGGCCAGGACGGCGCGGAGCGCGGGGTCGCGCGTCACGCCGCCGCCGTAGTCGGCGACGAGCACGGCGTCGCACCGTGCGAGCGTCGCGACCACGGCCTCGGGGTCGACGTCGCGCGGCGCGCCCGACCCGCCGTCGTCGACCCGCACGAGGCTCTGCCCGGCGCTGCGCACGCGCGTCTTGCGCCGGGTGGGGCCCTCGTGGCCGAGCGGGACGAGCGTGAGGCCGGCGAGCCCGCGCCGCAGCGCGCGCCCGCCGTCGTCGTCGGCGACGGGCGCGACGAGGACGACGTCGGCGCGACCCGCGCAGAGCAGGGCAGCGAGCCCGGCACCGCCCGGGCTCTCGCGCACCGCGTCCACGTCGACGACGGGGACGGGCGCGTCGGGGCACAGCCGCGTGACCGTGCCCTCGACGTCGCGGTCGAGCACGACGTCGCCCACGACGGCGACGGTCGGACGGCGCGTGACCGCCGTGGTGCCGTCCGTGCGGAGCGAGGTGACGGTCATGCCGGCGCCTCCTCGAGCCGGGCCGCGCGGACGCGCCGCCGCTGCTCGACGCGCGCGTCGATGCCGGCGCACAGGGCGTGCACGGCGACGAGGTGCACCTCCTGGACCGCCGACGTCGAGCGGGCGGGGACAGCGAGCACGTCGTCGCACGCCTCGGCGAGCGGGTTGGGCGCGCGGCCCGTGAGCGCCCACGTGGTGATGCCGAGCTCGCGCGCCCGCTCGACCGCCGCCAGCACGTTGCCGCTCGAGCCCGACGTCGACAGCGCCAGCAGCACGTCGCCCGGCCGTCCGTGCGCGGCGACCTGGCGGGCGTACATCTCGGCGATGCCGTAGTCGTTGACGACGGCCGTCAGGCTCGACGTCTCGGCGTGCAGCGCGATCGCCGAGAGCGGCGTGCGCTCGCCCTCGAACCGGCCGACGAGCTCGGCCGTGAGGTGCTGCGCCTCGGCGGCGCTGCCGCCGTTGCCCGCGACGAGGAGCCGGTGGCCCGCCAGGAGCCGGTCGGCCAGGTCGCGGCCCCACGCCTCGAGCACCTCGCCTGCCGCGAGCAGCCCGTCCAGACCCGCGGCGAGGTCGGTGGTGTGGTCGGCGAGCCAGCGCCGGGCCCCCGGCCGACCGGGCGCCGGGGTAGCGGGGCGGGGAGCGGGGTGCGGGGGCTGCAGCGCGTGCGGCGCCCCGACGACGGCGCTGGTGCGCGTCAGCTCGGTCATCGTTCGCCTCCCGCCACGGCCGCGAGCGACGACGACCGCGCGCGCCCGGGCGTCAGCT
>JAPSLQ010000061.1 GCA_031180595.1 Isoptericola sp.
TCTTCTCGAGGTACGTCGAGTAGTTGCCCTCGTACGGGTAGAGGCGGCCGCGGTCGACCTCGCAGATCCACTCGGCGACGTGGTCGAGGAAGTAGCGGTCGTGCGTGACGGCGAGCACGGCGCCGGGGTACTTCGCCAGGTGCTGCTCGAGCCACAGCACGGACTCGGCGTCGAGGTGGTTGGTCGGCTCGTCGAGCAGCAGCAGGTCCGGCTTCTCGAGGAGCAGCTTGCACAGGGCGACGCGGCGGCGCTCACCGCCGGAGAGCACCGTCACGTCGGCGTCCGGCGGCGGGCAGCGCAGCGCGTCCATCGCCTGCTCGAGCTGGGAGTCGAGCTCCCACGCGTCGGCGTGGTCGATGGCCTCCTGCAGCTCGCCCATCTCCGCCAGGAGCGCGTCGAAGTCCGCGTCGGGCTCGGCCATGAGGGCCGAGATCTCGTTGAAGCGGTCGACCTTCCCCTTGATGTCGGCCACGGCCTCCTCGATGTTGCCGAGGACGGTCTTCTCCTCGTTCAGCGGCGGCTCCTGCTGCAGGATGCCGACCGTGAAGCCCGGGGCCAGGCGCGCCTCGCCGTTGGACGGCTGGTCCAGGCCCGCCATGATCTTGAGGATGGTCGACTTGCCGGCGCCGTTGGGGCCGACGACGCCGATCTTGGCGCCAGGCAGGAAGTTCAGCGACACGTCGTCGAGGATGACCTTGTCGCCGTGCGCCTTGCGCGCCTTGTACATGGTGTAGATGAACTCAGCCACTGGCTCTGCTTCCACCGTTCGATCGCGCGGAGATTCTCAGCTCCAGCAGGCACGCTGGAGGACCGGTCTGCGGCCGGTCCCCCAGCCTACGCGACGACGCACCTCAGGCGCGGACCGGCTCGGTGAGCTCCGCGAGCGCCTCGTCGTCGATCTCGGTGGAGTCGTGCTCCCCGGCCTGCGCGGCCGGGACCTCCCACGGGTCCTCGACGTCCGCGGCGTCCACCGCCGCCGCTGCGTCCTCCGGTGCACCGTCCGCCCCGGCGCCTGCCTGCGACGCACCGCCCGGCACGGAGCCCGCGTCCGGCCGGTCGCCGACCCGGGCGTAGCGCACCATGCCGCGCGTGGCGTCGACGCCGACGTGCTGGGCCTCGATGACGTGCCGGTAGCGCCGCTCGGGCAGCGTCACGCTCGAGCCGTCGGCGAGCACGTGGACCCGCTCGCCGTCCCACTCCTCGGTGGTGTAGCGCCCGGTGACCACGACGGGGTCGCCCTTGCGCACGGAGAGGCTGAGGTTGCGCGCCTTCTCGCGGAACGCCTTGACCGTGAACCACAGCGTCTCGCCGTCGCCCCACTCTCCGGTGCGCGGGTCGCGAACGCGCCGGGTGCTCGCGACGCGGAAGGTCGTCCACTCCACGCCGCCGGGCGACATGGAGAGGCTGGGCTCGGTGCCCGCGTGGCCGATGACGGTGACGTTGACGTCGCTCATGCGTCCTCCTGGGGTCTGGGCCGGCACCCCGCCGGCCTGGACGCCCAGGATCAGACGCGAGCGGAGGCCCGGTCCTCGCCGGTGGACCGCGCTGTGGACGACGCGCCGACCTCGTCGGCTGTGGGCAGCCTCAGGGACCCGGTGAGCGGTCTCGCGTGCGGGAGGTCGCGCGCCGAGGTCGCGAGCTCGCGCACGCGCCGGTGCTCGACCAGCAGCCGCTGCGTGGGCGTGCCGAGCCCTTCGGCGAGCACCCGCTCGAGCGCCGCGCGGCCCGCCGTCGCGACCGCCCGCTCGCGCTGCCGGGCCAGCGACCTGCGCATCGCGGCGCGCGTCACCAGCAGCACCGCGCCGGTCACGCCGGCGACGGCGGCGGCCGCGAGCAGCACCTGAGGCCACGGCGACCCCAGGTCCAGCACGCCGGTCAGTGCCAGGGCGCCGGCGACCGCGAGCAGCACGGCGACCCCCAGAGCGACCCACGCCGAGCGCTGCAGCAGCCGCGCCGACGCCGGCCCACGCGTGTCGAGGGAGATGGCACGCAGCGCCTCGGCCACGGCCGTGCGCAGCTGGTCGGCGCCCGCGACCGACTCCGCGAGCGCCCGCTGCCAGCCGGGCCGCAGCGCCGCGCCGGCGCGCGTGAGCCAGCGCGAGCGCGACAGCCCGATCGCGTCGCGGTCGGGCGGAGGGAACTCCGGCATCCCGTACCCGTTGCGGACCGCGGCGCCGACCTGGCGCGCGACCGCGTCGAGGCCCGTGGCGTCGACGAGCGCACCGAGCTCGCGCTCGACCGCGCTGTCCATGTGCCACGGGACCTCGGCGGGCGTCTGCTCCAGCAGCGCCCGCGCCGCGGCGTCCAGCTCGGCCGCGGCTCGTCCTGCCGCCACCGACCGCCGGGCGCACACCTCCTCGAGCAGGTCGTACACCCGCTCGATCCCCTCGCCCGTGCGCGCCGAGACGCCCTGGACCCACACACCGTCGAGGCCGTCGTCGTGCAGCAGGCGTGAGAGGTCGGACTCGAGGTTCTCCCGCTGGCCGTCGGGGACGGTGTCGACCTGGTTGAGCAGCACCACCATCGACGACTCGCTGCCGACCTGCTCGCGCAGGTACCCGGAGTGCAACGCGTCGTCGGCGTACTTCTGCGGGTCCACGACCCAGATCAGCAGGTCGACCATGGGCAGCACCCGGTCGACCACCTCGCGGTGCGCCGGCTCGACCGAGTCGTGGTCGGGCAGGTCGAGCAGCACGAGCCCGCTCAGGTCGCCGTGCACCGCCGCGTCGAGGTCGCCGCTCTGGGTGATGCGGCGCTCGCGCTCGACGCCGATCCAGTCCAGCAGCGCGTCCGCCCCGCTCGACCACGAGCACGCCGTGACGCGCGCGGTCGTCGGGCGCTTGACGCCGACGTCCGCGAACGACAGCCGGGCGATCTTGTTGAACAGGCTGGACTTCCCGGAACCGGTGCCGCCGGCGAGCGCCACGACCGTGTGGTCGACGCCGAGGTCGAGCCGCTGGCGCACGCCCTCGACGGCCGTCTCGACGCGCCGGCGGGTGACGCCGTCGAGGCGCGGCCCGGCGATCTCCAGCGCCTCGGCGAGGTCCTCGGTGCGGGCGCGCAGCGTCGCGTCGTGCGAGGTCGTCATGTCATCCTCCTGAGCTCGGCGAGCCGTACGCGCAGCCCGGAGGCGGCGTCGTCGGCGAGGTCGGGAGCCTCGAGCAGGTCGAGCACGGCCTGCACCTCGGCCTGCACGACGGCGGCGGCGCGGTCGGCGAGGTCGTCGCGCAGGGCGGCGGTCGGCTCGTCGGCGACGTCGCCCAGGACGCGCCCGAGCAGCCGCGCGGCGTCGTCCGAGCCGGCGGCCGCCGCGAGCAGCAGCGTGCCGAGCCCGCGGCGGTCGAACGCCTTGACCGCCGCCTCGACCCGCTGGCGGTCGCCGGCCCCCGCGAGCAGGTCGGCCACGACGGCGTCGGCGCGCTCGTCCCAGGCCTGCACGGCCCGCGGGACCTCGGCGTCGCGGGACGAGACGCGGCCCGCGGGGTCGGGCACGACCGCCGACCCGCCCGCCGGCGCCCCGGCGCCGACGAGCACGGCACGCAGCCGCTCCTCGACCCGTGCGCCGGCGGCAACGAGCGTTCGCGCGACCGCGCCGGTCACCTCGGCGCGCAGGCCCTCGAGCGCCGCGCCGCGCGCCCGGCCGGCGCGGCGGGTGCTGCGGGCCCGGTCGCTCTTGACCTTGACGCGGTCGACGCGGGACGTGCCGGACAGCTCGCGCCACCGGGCCTCGACGGACGCCCCGGCGACGACGCCCGCGGCGACGGCGTCGCGGGCGAGCTTCTCGGCCGCGGGCAGCTCGTGCACGACGGTCCGCCGCAGCGCGTCGGCCGCCTCGCCCTGCGCCTCGACGGCGTCCGCCAGCGACGTGACCCACGCCGGCAGCGCGCCGAGCGCGCCCTTGAGCGTGCGCACGATGACGGCCCGCGACCGGTCGGGGCCCGCGAGCATCGAGAGCCAGCGCCGCACGGGTGCGACGACGCCCGGCTCGAGCAGGCCCTCGTGCGGCCCGACGTCGGGAACCACGAAGAGCGGCACGTCCGTCATGCCGTGGTCGCGCAGGCGCTGGAGCAGGTCTCCGCGCACGGTCGTGAGCGTCTCGCGGGGCACGCGGTTGAGCACCATCGCGACCGCGGCGCCGCGCTCCGTCGCGCGCTCGAGCGCCTGCCACGGCAGCGCGTCGCCGTAGCGGGCCGCCGTGGTGACGAACAGCCACAGGTCGGCGGCCTCGAGCAGCTGCTGGGCGGTCGACCGGTTCTGCTGCAGGAAGGAGTCCAGGTCCGGCGCGTCGAGCAGCGCCGTGCCGCGCGGCACGCCCGGGTGGTGGACCACCCGCGACAGCTCCGTGACGGGACCGTCGGCGATGACGTCGACGTCGGCCGGGTTGAAGGCGAGGACGGGCTCGCGCGTCGTCGGGCGCAGCACGCCCGCCTGCGAGATCTCCTCCCCCAGCAGCGAGTTGTACAGCGTGGACTTGCCCGCGCCCGTCGACCCCGCCACGACGACGACGGCCGGCGAGGAGAGCTCCTTGAGGCGCGGCAGGAGGTGCTCGTCGAGCTGGGCGAGCAGTCGCGAGCGCGACGCCTCGGCCTCCGGGGCGCCGTCGATGGGCAGCGGAAGGCGGACCTCCGCGACGTCGCGCCGCAGGTCTCGGGCGACGTCGTAGACGGTCTGGCCGAGCTCGGCCTCGGCCTGGGCCTCGGGCCGGTGCACGACGCGCGTTCCCTCCGATCCAGTCACGGGGCTCATCCTTGCCTGTGGGAGGGGCGGTGCCAAACGCGCGCGCCGGTCAGCGGCGAACCCGTGTCAGGACGGGGCCCCGCCGCTCCCGTCGGCCTTGCGCCCGGTCTCGCGCTCCCAGGCGTCGAGCTGCTGCGTGAGCGCGCGGGCCAGCTCGAACACCTGCTGGGGCGGGATGCGGACCCGCGCCGCCACCTTGACCGGCAGGGCATGGCCGGTCTGCTCGCCGGTCTCGCGGTCGACGAGCGGCTTGGCGGGCGACTTGGCCGTGACGAAGTCGATGACGAACGACGTCGACGTGTGCCACACCGACGCGAAGTCGGCGGGCACGCCGACCTCCTGGTCGCTCGGCAGCTCGACCTGGAGCTTGAGCTCGGGGCGTGCCATGACGGTCCTCTCGTCGGGACGTGCTGCGACGACCGTACCCCGAAGCGGCCCGCCGGGCGCCGAGCGTCGTGGTGCCCCCGGCAGGACTCGAACCTGCAACCTACGGATTAGAAGGCCGGTGCTCTATCCATTGAGCTACGGAGGCGCTAGGCCATGGTAGCGCCGGTGTCCGGTTCGTCCTTGCGGCTCGACGGCGGCACGAGGGTCTCGCCGGTCGGCGCCGGCAGGCGCCACGCGACCAGGCCGCACACCAGGCAGACCACGACGTTCACGCCCACCAGGACGCGGTGGTCGACGACGGCGAGCAGCGCCGCGCCGGCCATCGTCACCATGACCCCGGGGAAGTTGAGGACGAGGTGGCTCGCCGCCGCGGCCCTGCCCTGGAGCCGGGCCGGCGTGCGGACCTGGCGTTCGGTGACGTAGGCGACGACCGTCGCGGTGACCCCGAACCCGAGCAGCCCCATGCCGACGACCGCGAGCGGCACCCAGGACCCCAGCAGCGGGACCAGACCGGCGGTCAGGACGAGAAGCCCGCCCGCGAAGACCCGCTGACGGCCCCAGCGCGCCATGAGGCGTGGCGCCAGGAGCCCCGCCGCCAGGCCAGCGACACCCTGGATCGCGGTGAGCGGCCCGAGCAGGTAGGGCGGGATGCCGAACGCCTCGAGGATCGCGAACGCGACGGCGTTGACGAGCCCGACGGCCGCCATGGTCCACAGCAGCGCGGTCGTCATGCCGCCCAGCGGGTGGGTGCGGAACAGGTGGCGAAAGCCCTCGCCCGCCTCGTGCCAGAAGGACCCCCGACCCGCCGGCTCGGGCTCCGACTCGGCGATGCGCAGGCGGGCGAAGACCAGGGCGGACGCCGCGAACGCGCCGGTCGTGGCCGCGACCAGCGGCAGGGGGCCGGACCAGGCGTAGACCGCCGCGCCGACGAACGGCATCGCGAGCCGGAAGACCTGGTCGATCGCGGCGAGCCGGCCGTTGGCGTGGCCCAGGGACTCGGTCGGCACGAGGTCCTTGAGCAGCCCCGACTGGCACGCGCCGGTCACGTAGGCGACGGACGAGTAGAGCACCGTCACGGCGTACACCACCCACACGTCACGGGCGTCGTCGACCCAGGACAAGGGCACGAGCACGGCCGCCCCGGCCAGGTAGGTCCAGGCGAGCAGCCGCCGGCGGGACACACGGTCGGCGAGCTGGCCGAGCAGCGGCGAGGCGAGCGCCGGCACGCCGAGCGCGGCGAACGTCGCACCGGCGAGCGCCACGTTCCCCGTGAGGTCCGCGACCCACACCGCGAGGATGAGCGTGAGGACCGAGTCCGCGAAGTTCGTCAGCGCCCAGCCCCCGACGAGCGTCCGGAAGACGGGCGTGCGCAGCGCGGCCGCCGGGTCGGGCGCGACGGCGGTGCTCATCGCTCGCCCTCGAGGTCGGCGTTGGCGGCCGCGAAGAACCGGCAGAGGCGCGCGCCGTCGGGTCGCCGCGCCGGGTCCTCCTTGCGGCCGGCGAACCGGTCGGCGATCCGCTCGAGCTCGCGCGACAGCGCGTCGAGCTCGTCGCGCGTGGCCCAGAACGACGCGCTCGTCTGCGTCGAGGCGTAGGCCCAGGCGGGGTCCTCGCGGCCGACGCCCGAGACCCACTCCTGCAGCCGCTGGAGCTCGCGCGCCAGGTACAGCTGCCCGTGCGCCTGCGCGGCCGCCACGGCGTCCGGGTCGGCGAGGTCCGGACGGACGCTGTACCCGCCGACCGAGCGCCACGGCCGCTCCTTGCCGCGGGGCTCCGCGCGCTCGACGTAGCCGTAGCGCGCGAGCTGGCGCAGGTGGAACGAGCAGCTCGCGACGGACTCGCCGGTGAGCTCGGCGCACCGCGTGGCGGTGAGCTCCCGCTCGGCGTCGAAGAGGGACAGGATGCGCAGCCGCAGCGGGTGGGTCAGGGCCTTGATCTGGTCCGCGCTGCTCGCGGTCGGGTTCATGCGCACCACGGTACGACGCTAAAGGAAACTTGCGCAAGAACCTTTTAGCGAATTGCTGGGCCGCTGCGGGCACAAAAAGCGGTGCGCCGCCTCCCTCGTTGTTGCAAGACTCTTCACCGCACCGCGGTGACGTTCCGTCCGGCCCCACGCCGGGCGGTGGTGGGCCCCTTGGCCAGGGTCCGGAGAACCACGTCACGAAGGAAGTAGAACCATGCATCCCCTCGAGGTCCTCGAGCTCATGAGGACGATCGACCGCGACCGCCGGGTCGAGGCCGAGCAGTTCCGTACCTACCGCCGACTGCGCGACGCGAACCGTCGCCCCGTGCAGCCGCACCTCCACCGTGCCCGCCGGCCGCTCGTGGCCCGCCTGCACGCATGGAAGACCGCATGACCTGCGCACGACCCGCCGCACCTCCGGGCAGCACCCGGACACGCGCGGGAAGCCGCGGCACGAAGGCCCCGGGGCCGGGAACGACCACCACGCGTCGTCCGAACCCCGGGGCCTTCGTCGTACGGCCGTAGGCTGGCCCCCGTGAGCCCCGCGAACCCCAACGACCGCATCGTGTGGATCGACTGCGAGATGACCGGCCTGGACGTGCGCACCGACGCCCTCGTCGAGGTGGCCGCCGTGGTCACGGACTCCGAGCTCAACGTGCTCGGTGACGGCGTCGACGTCGTCGTCGCACCGCCCGCCGAGGCGCTGGAGCAGATGAACGACTTCGTGCGCGAGATGCACACGACGTCGGGCCTCATCACCGCGCTGGCCGCGGGAGTGACGCTCGCCGAGGCGGAGAAGACCGTCCTCGACTACGTGCGCGAGCACGTGCCCGAGCCTCGCAAGGCGCCGCTGGCGGGCAACTCGGTCGGCACGGACAAGATGTTCCTGGACCGCGACATGCCCGAGCTCGTCGGCCACCTGCACTACCGGATCGTCGACGTGTCGTCGATCAAGGAGCTCGCACGCCGCTGGTACCCGCGGGTCTACTTCGCCTCGCCCAAGAAGGAGGGCGGGCACCGGGCCCTGGCCGACATCCTCGAGAGCATCGACGAGCTCCGGTACTACCGCGAGGCGTTGTTCGTGCCGCCCCCCGGACCCGACTCCGCGACCGCGCGCGCGGTCGCGGCGCGCGTCGTCGAGACGTCGGTCACGCGGCACCCCACGGTGTCCTGATCTGGCTGCGGACCATGTACACTTTTCGACGGCCGGTGCGCACGACGCCCGCGCCATGGTGGCTATAGCTCAGTCGGTAGAGCGCCTGGTTGTGGTCCAGGAGGTCGCCGGTTCAAGCCCGGTTAGCCACCCCACCTCGAAGGCCCCGTGCAGGACGTCCGTCCTGCACGGGGCCTTCGTCGCTCAGACGCGGGCGGCGATCGCGTCCGCGAGCGCGTCGAGCGTCCTGGCCTCGCCGGCGTGCTGCATCCACAGCGACGGCTCCGTCAGCTCAAGCTCGATGAGCATCGGCGTCCCGTCGTCCCGGGTGACCAGGTCGACCCGCGCGTAGAGGAACGGCTCGTCGCGACCGAGCTCCTCGCGCGCGACGTCGAGCGCGCGCGTCGCGACCTCGAGCTGCGGCTCGGTGGCCTCGACGGCCGACATCTTCTCCTCCGCGTACAGGCCGGCGGTCTTCGCCGGGCCGGTCAGGAGGGCGTTCTTGCGGGCGGCGTGCCGGAACCGGCCGTCGACGAACACGAGGCAGGTCTCCCCCGCCGTGTCGACCGACGTCACGTACGGCTGGATCATGACCGCCCGCCCGGCGTCGAGAAGCTCCACCGCGTGCTGGATCGCCAGCCCGCGCGACTGCGCGCTCACGGGCTGGTACCGGCCCGTGTCCTTGGCGCCGGCGCTCACGACCGGCTTGACGACGAAGTCGCCGAACGCCGGCATGCGCGTGTGCACCGCCCGCTTGGAGAGGTGCCGCGACGGGTCGAGCCAGATCGTCGGGATGACGGGCACGCCCGAGGCCTCGAGCGAGCGCAGGTACCCCTTGTCGGTGTTCCAGCGCAGGACGTCGGCCGGGTTCTCGAGGCGCGGGACCGCCTCGGCCCACCGCACGAACTCGTCGCGCCGCGGAGAGTAGTCCCACGTCGAGCGCACGACCACCAGGTCGTACGCCGCCCAGTCGACGTCCGGGTCGTCCCACACGACCGGTTCCGCCGTCACGCCACGGTCCGCGAGCGCACCGAGGAGCGGACGGTCGTCCTGGTCGAGATCGGGCAGGACGGAGCAGGTCGCGAGTCCGACGCGTGGGCGCCGTTCAGTCGTCGTGGTCACGCCCCGAGCCTAGTCGGCCGCCCTGCCCCGACGACGGGCCCGACGTCAGGGCCCGCGGCGGGCTGCACGGCAGCCCCACGAGCGGGCTCACGCCGCCACCTCGGCCCGTACCTCGTCGAGCCAGCGGTCGAACGTGGTCGGCGCGATGAGGACGTCAGGTCCCGGGAGCAGCACGTCGCCCGCGTCGTCGGTCCCGAACTCGCCCGACCAGGTCGGGACGATCCGTACCTCCCGGCCCTGCGCGGCGAACGTCCGGCGCGCCATGTCGACGAGGTCGTGCCGGTCCGGCCCCGCGACGTCGCGATGGCGCCCGACCGGCGCGCCCGTGGCCACCTCGGCCAGGACCGCCGCGACGTCGTCCGGCGCCACCGGCTGGACGAGGAGCGGCGCGATCTCGGCGACGCCGTCCTGCGTCGACCAGCTCGCGACGGTCGCCGCGAAGTCGTGGAAGTGCGTCGTCGGCACGATGCTCCACGGCACGCGGCCGGCCGCGACGAGCCGCTCCTGCACGCGCTTGCCCGCGCGGTGGGCGTTGACACCGCCGCGGTGCAGCCCGACGATCGACAGGAGCACGTGGTGGCCGACCCCGGCGCGCTCCTCGGCCGCCAGGAGGTTCTCGGTCGCCCGAGTGAAGTAGGCGACGGTCGACGCCTCGTCGCCGTAGGGGGCGTTGAGTGCGTCGACGACCGCGCCGACGCCCTCGAGGGCGGCGTCGAGACCGACGCCGGTCGTCAGGTCGACCCCGCGGGACCGGCTGATCGGCACGACGTCGTGCCCGTGGCGCTCCAGGGCGGCGACGGTTCGGGCTCCGATGTTCCCGGTGGCTCCGACGACGGCGATTCGCATGGTGACCTCCGATGGGGTGTTGGTGGGTGGGTGCGTAATTAGAGATATCACAGTTCCGCAATATCCGTCGATAGGATGTGTGTCGTGAAGCTTCCCGTCAGCACCGAGTGGGTCCTGCACTGCGCGTCGGCGCTCGCGCAGCTGAGGCCCGGTGAGCTCGCGTCGGCGACCCAGCTCGCGGAGTACTACGACATCCCCGCGCCGTCGCTCGCCAAGCAGCTGAAGGCCCTGGTGAAGGCGGGCGTGCTGGCGGCGTCGACGGGGCCCGGCGGCGGGTTCCGGCTCGCGCGGCCGGCGGCGCAGATCACGCTCCTCGACGTCGTCGAGGCGGTCGACGGCCGCTCGTCACCGTACGAGTGCCGCGAGATCCGCCAGCGTGGCAAGGGCGCGCTGCCGCCCGAGGAGTGCAGGCAGGTCTGCGTGCTCGCCGCGCGGATGGCCGACGCGCACGAGGCCTGGCGCCGCAGCCTGGCCGCCGTGTCGCTCGCGGACGTCCTGGCGACGCTCCCCGAGCACACGCCCGAGCGGACGAGGTCCCGGCTGACCGGCTAGCTCGCCGGCCTGGGCGTCGCCGCCGCCACCCGCGCCGCGCCGGGGTGCGGCCGGTCTCCCGCGGCGCGAGCGTCCGGGACCGCCGCGTCCGCGGCCCGCCGCAGCCCCGCGAGGATGCCGTCCGCGGTGAGCGAGCCGACGAGCGCCCCGCCGGCGTCGACGACGGGCACGCGGCCCTGGGCCGACGGCGGCAGCGCCGCGATCGCCTCGAACGCGGTCGTGAGGGTCTCTCCGAGGCGCACCGGCGCGGGAGCTGGCTCCACCACCCTCTCGGGCCCGTCGAGGTCCGCACGGTCGACGTGCGTGAGTGCGAGCATGCGCACCGGAGCCCCGTCACCGACGAACTCGCGCACCTTCGCCGTGGCGGGGTGGGCCAGCACCGCGACCGGCGGGTCGAGCTGCTCGAGGCGCCCGCCGCGGGAGAGCACGGCGACGCGGTCGCCCAGCCGCACGGCCTCGTCGACGTCGTGCGTGACCAGCACGACCGTCGTGCCGACGTCTCGCAGGATGCGGGCGACCTGCTGCTGCAGGTCGCGGCGGCGCTCCGGGTCGACGGCCCCGAACGGCTCGTCCATCAGGAGCACGGGCGGGTCGGTGGCCAGCGCGCGGGCGACCCCGACGCGCTGGCGTTCACCGCCCGAGAGCTGGTGCGGGTAGCGGGACCCGTACGTCCCGAGCGGCAGGCCCACGAGGTCGAGCACCTCGGCGACGCGGTCGCGCGTACGACGGCGGTCCCAGCCGAGCAGCCGCGGGACGGTGCCCACGTTGGCCGCCACCGTGCGGTGCGGCAGCAGGCCCACGTCCTGGATCACGTACCCGATGCGACGCCGGAGGGCGACGGGGTCGGTGCGCGTGACGTCCTCGTCGTCCACGAGGACGCGGCCCGACGTCGGCTCGACGAGCCTGTTGATCATCCGCAGCGTCGTCGACTTCCCGCAGCCCGACGGGCCGACCAGCGCCAGGACCTGGCCCGGCTCGACCGTCAGGCTCAGCCCCTCCACCGCGACCGTGCCGTCGGGGTACGCCTTGCGGACGGCGTCGAGCTCGATGCGCGCGGACATGCCTCGACCGTAGCGTCCGGGGCTGACGCTACGGTCGAGGCATGGCGGACAACCCCTGGTTCAGCTGGTCGTACGTGACCGCCAACGCCGACGTCCTGTGGGCCCGCACCGCCGAGCACGCCGTGCTCACGGTGGAGGCCGTCGCGATCGCCGTCGCGATCGCCGTCCCGCTCGGGCTGCTCGCCGTGCGGGTGCGGTGGCTGGCCGCACCGCTGCTGAGCGCCACCGCGGTGCTGTACACGGTCCCGTCGCTCGCGCTGTTCGCGATCCTCGCGCCGGTCATGGGCATCGGCCGGGCGCCCGTGCTGCTCGGCCTGGTCGTGTACGCGCTGCTCGTCATCCTGCGCAACACCGTCGCCGGCCTCGACTCCGTGGACCCGGCCGCGGTCGACGCCGCGCGGGGGGTCGGGCTCTCGCCGGTGCAGGTCCTGGCCCGCGTGCGCCTCCCCAACGCGCTGCCGAGCATCCTCGCGGGGATCCGGCTCGCCACGGTCACGACCGTCGCGCTCGTCACCGTCGGCGTCGTCGTCGGGTACGGCGGGCTCGGCCAGATCATGTTCCAGGGCTTTCGCAACAACTTCTACCGGGCCGAGATCACGACCGCCACGCTCGCGTGCGTCGTGGTCGCCCTCGTCCTCGACCTCGTCCTGTGGGCGGCGGGCCGTGCCCTGACGCCCTGGCTCCGCGGCAGGGCCGCATGACCGGCACCGGCGTCGTCGACGACGCGCTCGCCTACCTCAACGACCCGCTGTCGTGGACGCGCACCGGCGGGATCGTGGACCTCACCGTGGAGCACCTGCTGCTGACGGCGGCGGCCGTGCTGCTCGCCGCGGTCGTGGCGCTGCCCGTCGGGGCGTGGCTCGGCCACGTGCGCCGCGGCGCCGGCCTGGTCGTCTGGCTCACGAACGCGACACGAGCGGTCCCGACCCTCGGGGTCATCCTGCTGCTCGCGGCGGGCGGCCTGTTCGGCGACACGGCGGTGGTGCTCGCCGCGGCGCTGTTCGCGCTGCCCGTGGTGCTCGTCAACACCTACGAGGGCGTGCGGGGCGCATCCCCCGCCGCGCGCGACGCCGCTCGCGGGCTCGGCATGCCGGGCGCGCGCGTGCTCGCGCAGGTCGAGCTGCCGCTCGCGGCCGGGCTGGTCGGGGCCGGCCTGCGCACCGCCGTCGTGCAGGTCGCCGCGACCGTCCCGCTCGCCGCGCTCGCGGGCGGCGGCGGGCTCGGCCAGGTCATCGCGTTCGGCATGGGCACCCAGCGCTACGGGCAGGTGCTGGCGGGCGGCGTGCTGGTCGCGGCCCTGTGCCTCGTGCTCGACGGCGCCGTGGCGCTCGCGCTGCGCCTGCTCACCCCGACGCCGCTGCGGGCGGCGTCGCGGACGGCGTCGCGGACTCCTTAGCGGCCACGACGTCCTCCGCTCCGAGGGAACAATCCGGACGACTCGCCGGTTGCCGCGCTGTGACGGCGGCTACAGACTCGTGCACCGCCGGCTCGCACCTGCCGCCGCACCACGACCCCACCACCGACGACCGCACCACCGACCGCACGCCACAGCGACGCCCGGAGACGCCGATGAACCCCGCCCGCACCCCTGCCCGCCCGCGTCGTCGTGCGGGCATGCTCACCGCCGTCGCCGGCGTCGTCGTCCTGCTCGCCGCGTGCGGCGAGCCGGGCTCGGCCGGCGGTGCGACCTCGGACGCCCCCACGAGCGGTACGGCGGCGACGTGCGCGCCCGTGCCCGGCCAGGAGCTCGTGGTGCTCGAGGACGACAAGGCCCTCCAGACCGTCGACAACGTCGTCCCGGCCGTCAACGCCGGGCTCGCCGAGAGCTCGCCGGCGGTGCTCGACCTGCTCGACACGGTCTCGGCGGCGCTCGACACCGACAAGCTCATCGAGCTCAACCGGGCCGTCGACGTCGAGCGGCGCACCTCGGCCGAGGTCGCCGAGGAGTTCGTCGCGGCCGAGGGGCTCGCGGCGACGGACGCCACCGTCGGCGAGGGCACGACCGTGACCGTCGGCGCCGCGGACTTCGCCGAGAGCGCGACGCTCGGCACGATCTACGCCACCGTGCTGGCCAGCGCCGGGTACGACGCGACGGTCACCACGATCGGCAACCGCGAGGCGTACCTTCCCGCGCTGCTCGAGGGCACGCAGGTCCAGGTGGTGCCCGAGTACGTGGGGACCCTGACCGAGTTCCTCAACAAGCAGGTCAACGGCGCCGACGCCGAGCCGCTCGCCTCGGGCGACCTCGAGGCGACGACGACCGCGCTGTCGTCCCTCGGTGACGAGGTCGGCCTGGCGTTCGGCGAGCCGTCGCCCGCGCAGGACCAGAACGCCTTCGCCGTGACCAAGGCGTTCGCCGAGGAGCACGGCGTCTCGACGCTGTCCGACCTCGCCGAGGCGTGCGACGGCCTGGTGCTCGGCGCCGGACCGGAGTGCACCGAGCGCCCGTTCTGCCAGCCCGGTCTGGAGGAGACCTACGGCCTGACGTTCGCGGAGTTCCGCTCGCTCGACGCCGGCGGGCCGCTGACCAAGGCGGCGCTGCAGAGCGGCGAGATCACGCTCGGCCTGGTGTTCAGCTCCGACGGCGCCCTGTCGACCTCCTGACCTCGCGGCCGGACGCGCGCTCGGTCGTCACAGGCCGTACTCCTCGAGGAACCGCAGCCAGACCTCGCTCATGGTGGGGTACGCCGGCACCGCGTGCCACAGCCGGTCGAGGGGCACCTGCCCGACGACGGCGATCGTCGCCGCGTGCAGCATCTCGCCCGCGTCGGGGCCGACGAACGTGGCCCCCACGAGCACCTGGCGCTCGGTGTCGACGAGCACGCGTGCGGTCCCGGCGTAGCGCGGCGACGTGACGGTCGCGCCCGCGACCCACGACAGGTCGTAGTCGACCGCCCGCACGGGCAACCCGGCCTCGCGCGCCTCCCGCTCGGTGGGCCCGACCCACGCCACCTGCGGCCGGGTGAACACGACCTGCGTGCGCGCCCGGTGGTCGGCCGTCGCCGCGTAGCGGCTCCAGGCCGCCGGCTCGGCGGGCGGCGGCGCGGGTGCGTCGTCGGCGTCCGACGGCGCGAACCGCGCCGCGACGACGTCGCCGGCCACGCGTGCCTGGTACTTGCCGTGGTGCGTGGTGCTCGACCTGCCCGTCACGTCGCCGCACGCGTAGAGCCACGGCCCGCCCTCCTCGGCGGGTGCGACACCGTGCACGGCCATGTCCTCGTCGACCTCCAGCGCCGCGCCCGGCTCGAGCCCGACCGACTCGACGCCGAGGTCGGCCGTGCGCGGCGCGCGCCCCGTGGCGACGAGCAGCTCGCCCGCGGTCACCGAACCCTCCCCCGCGTCGCCGGCGAACGTCACGGTGACCGGACCGCCGTCCGCGGGCCGCTCGACCTTCCGCACGTCCACGCCGACCCGCAGGTCGACCCCCGCCTCCTGGAGCGA
>JAPSLQ010000062.1 GCA_031180595.1 Isoptericola sp.
AGCGCGTCGTCGTCATCGACCACGGGGAGATCATCGCCGACGCCGCACCCGACGTCCTCAAGCGCGAGTACGCCGACGACGTGCTGACGCTCGACGTGGCCGGCGACGAGGCGACGGTCCGGGGCGCACTGCCGCCCGACTTCGGCGAGGTGGCGGTGACGCCCCGCGACGGCGGCCTGCGCGTGCGCGTCGCGACCGCACGCGGCGCCGACCGCCTGCCGGGAGCGATCGAGGCGCTGCGCCTCGCGGGGGCGACGACGACGTCGGCGAGCGTGAAGCAGGCGAGCCTCGACGACGTGTTCCTCAACCTGACCGGGCGGAGCCTGCGCGAGGAGGCGGCGGCATGAGCGAGCGCACCGAGACGACGACCCTGCCGGACGCCAGGGGAGGGGAGCACGAGGCGCCGCGCATCGTCACGCGCACCGGGGCCGGCAAGTTCCTCACCGACACCCGCGCGGTGTTCACCCGGGAGATCCTCCTGACGGTCCGCGACCCGTTCACCCTGATCTTCTCGCTGCTGCAGCCCCTGATCTTCCTCGGCCTGTTCGGGCCGCTGCTCACCGGGACGTTCGGGGGCGGGTTCGGCGGCGCGGGGGCCGGGCTGAGCACGGGCGAGACGCTCCAGTGGTTCGTGCCGGGCGTGATCGTGATGATCTCGCTGTTCGGCACGTCGATGACCGGCTCCAACCTGCTCTACGAGGTCATGACCGGCTCCTACGAGCGGGTCCTGGCGACGCCGCTCGACCGGTCCGCGATCCTCGTCGGCCGGGCGCTCAAGGAGTTCGCGCCGCTGCTCGTGCAGGGGCTCATCATCGCCGCGGTGTGCGTGCCGTTCGGCTTCCGGTTCCACGTGCTGCCCGCACTCGTCGGCCTCGTGCTGCTGGGGATCTTCGGCATCGGCGTCGGTGCGCTCTCGCACGCGCTGGCGCTCGCGGCGAAGAACCGCGAGTGGCTGTTCTGGGGTGTGCAGCAGTCGCTGCTGTTCCCGCTGCTCATCCTGTCCGGGATGATGCTCCCGCTCGAGGCCGGCCCCGGCTGGATGCAGGTCGCCGCGAGGTTCAACCCGCTGACGTACATGGTCGACGCCGAGCGCGTGCTGTTCGCGGGCCGGTTCGACGACACCGCCGTGCTGTGGGGCGTGGTGGCCGCCGCCGCGACGTGCGTCGTCGGGCTCGTCGTCGGCATCCGGCGCACGCACCGCACCGTCTGAGCGGCCGGCCCCGCCCGCGCGGCGCCTATGCGGCCGGGGTCAGCTCGCGGACCCAGCGTCCGTCGTCGGGCACGAAGCCCATGCGCTCGAGGTAGGCCGGGTCCTTGACGGCGTCCCGCGTCGTGACGACGCGCGTGAAGCCGCGTCCGGTGAAGATGCCGCTGTCGCGGTGCACGAACTCCCCGGGCGTGAAGTCCCGGAACCGGGTGCTGACCCAGTCGAGCTCGACGACGCCCTCGCCGCCGCCGGCGTCGCGCACCACGACGACGCCGACCGTCTCGTCGCCCCGCTGCACGAGGAACGCCGAGCGGCCGCGGGGGTCGGCGTGCGCGTCGAACGCGGGCGACCACCGGGCGATGTCGTGGCCGTGCGTGCGCAGGACGTGCAGGAGGTAGGCGTCGTCAGGCGCCACCTCGACCACCTCGTACGTGGCGTCGTCGTGCGCCTCGCGGTAGAGCCGCAGCAGCCAGTAGACGTTGATGAGCGCGATCGCGCCGTTCATCGCCGCGAACGGCCAGATGGTGAAGATCGCGTTGTAGACGGTCGCGATGATCGACCCGGTCAGGTTGAGCCACCGGAAGCGCAGCACGCGCGCCTGCGTGAGCGAGAAGACGATGAGGATCGAGCCGAGCCAGCCGAAGACCTCGAGCCACGGGACCATGCCCCGAGCGTAGGGGCGGGCCTACCGGTCGGTGCGGTTCTCCTCGTCCGGGTGCGAACCCGTGCGCTCGCCCCGGTCGAGGGCGGTGATGGCGGCCATCTCGTCCGCCCCGAGCTCGAAGTCGAAGACGCGCGCGTTCTCGACGATGCGCGACGGCGTGGCGGACTTGGGGAACACGACGTCTCCGCGCTGCACGTGCCAGCGCAGCACGACCTGGGCGGGCGTGCGCCCGTGCCGCTCGGCGATGCGCGCGAGCGTCGGTTCGTCGAGGACCCGGCCGCGCCCGAGGGGCGACCACGCCTCGGTCACGATGCCGTGCTCGCGGTCGAAGGCGCGGACCTCCTCGTTGCCGAACCAGGGGTGCACCTCGACCTGGTTGACCGCGGGGACGACGGTCCCCTCGTCGAGTACGCGCCGTAGGTGGCTCGGCTGGAAGTTGGAGACGCCGATCGCGCGCGCCCGGCCCGAGCGGTAGATCTCCTCGAGCGCGCCCCACGCCTCGGTGTAGCGGCCGACGGCCGGCAGCGGCCAGTGGACGAGGAAGAGGTCGACGGCGTCGAGCCGCAGCTCGTCGAGCGTGCGGTCGAAGGCCGCCAGCGCGTCGTCGTGCGCGTGGAACGCGTTGTTGAGCTTGCTCGTGACGAAGAGCTCGTCGCGCGGGATGCCCGACGCCGCGACCGCCTCGCCGACCTGGCGCTCGTTGCGGTACATCTGCGCCGTGTCGACGTGCCGGTAGCCGGCCTCGAACGCGCGCAGGACGAGGTCGCGGGTGTCCTCGGCGGGCAGCTTGTACGTGCCGAAGCCCAGCTGCGGGATGCGCACGCCGTTGTTGAGGGGGACGGCGGGGATCGAGGTGCTCACGGTCCCATCCTGGCCGACGCGACCGCGGGACACCGGAAATGCCTGGTCGCCGCGGGACGTTGCCGACAGTCGGGGGCAGCGTCCCGTCACGGCGGGGTCTGGACATCAGGAGCACAATGGAGGGTCAGGAGGTGCATCGGATGGTCACCATCGACCAGGCGCGCGCCGCCAAGGCCGAGCTCCGCAAGGCGATCGACGGCGTCGACGGTGTGTGCGGCGTGGGGCTCGCGCAACGCGGTTCCGAGACGGACTGGGTGCTGCAGGTCAACGTCGAGACCGTGCGCGCCCGCAAGGACGTGCCCGCCGCCGTCGAGGGCGTGCCCGTCCGAGTGCACGTCGTGGGGTCGGTCCGCGCCCTGTAGGACCCCCGCGCCGTGCCGACGACGTCGTCGTAGGTGGCCGCTACGGTGCGGACATGCCGGCCGGAGCGGGGAGAATGACCCGGTGAGCACCACCTCCCTGCCCAAGGTCCGCGCGTCCGAGCTGATCGGCCGCGGCTGGCTCAACACCGGCGGCCGCACGATCACTCTCGCAGACCTGCGCGGCAAGATCGTGATTCTCGACTTCTGGACGTTCTGCTGCATCAACTGCCTGCACGTCCTGGACGAGCTGCGCGAGCTCGAGGAGGAGCACCGGGACGTCCTGGTGATCGTCGGCGTCCACTCGCCGAAGTTCGAGCACGAGGCGGACCCGGCGGCGCTCGCGGCCGCCGTCGAGCGGTACGAGGTGCGCCACCCCGTCCTCGACGACCCGGAGCTCGTGACCTGGGGTGCCTACACCGCACGGGCCTGGCCGACGCTCGTGGTCGTCGACCCCGAGGGCTACGTCGTCGCGCAGATGGCCGGCGAGGGCCACGCCTCGGCGATCGCCGCGCTCGTGCGTGAGCTCGTGGCCGAGCACGACGCCAAGGGGACCCTGCACCGCGGCGACGGGCCGTACGTGCCGCCCGAGCCGGCGTCGGGCACGCTGCGGTTCCCCGCCAAGGCCGTGCCGCTGCCCGGCGGCAACCTGCTCGTCGCCGACGCGGGGCACCACTCGCTCGCCGAGCTCGCGCCCGACGGCGAGACGCTCGTCCGGCGGATCGGCTCGGGGGAGCGCGGGCTCGTCGACGGTGGCCCGGACGAGGCGCGGTTCAGCGAGCCGAACGGCCTGTGCCTGGTACCCGAGGACCGGCGTGAGGACATCGGCTACGACGTCCTCGTCGCCGACACCGTCAACCACGCGCTGCGCGGTGTACGTCTGGCCACGGGCGAGGTGTACACGCTCGCCGGGACGGGTGAGCAGTTCATGGTCGGCGGGCCGGAGAACGTGACGTCCGACGACGGCGGACCGGCCGGGCCGTTCGACCCCGCGGTTGCGTACCCGGCCCGGTCCGTGCGGCTCAGCTCGCCGTGGGACGTGGTGTGGTCGCAGGCGCTCGGCTCGTTCGTCGTCGCCATGGCCGGGCACCACACGTTGTGGGCGTTCGACCCGGGCGCCCACCGCGACGCCGCGACGGTCCGGCTCCTCGCCGGGACGATGAACGAGGGCCTCGAGGACGGCCCGGGCGGGACCGCGTGGTTCGCCCAGCCGTCGGGGCTCGCGCCCGTGACAGGCCCGGACGCCGACGGCTCGCTGTGGCTCGCCGACGCCGAGACGTCCGCCCTGCGGGTCGTGACGCCGACCGGAGAGCAGGTCGAGGTGCGCACCGTCGTCGGGGAGGGGCTGTTCGACTTCGGCCACCGCGACGGCGCCGCGGGCGAGGCGCTGCTGCAGCACCCGCTCGGCGTCGCCGCGCTCCCCGACGGGTCCGCCGTCGTCGCCGACACGTACAACGGGGCGCTGCGCCGCTACGACCCGGCCGCGGACGAGGTGACGACCCTGGCGACCGGTCTCGCCGAGCCGTCGGACGTCGTCGTGCAGGTCGCCGAGGGCACGATCCACCTGCTCGTGGTCGAGTCGGCGGCGCACCGCCTCACGCGCGTCGCGCTGCCCGCCGGCCTGGCGGGCGAGGTGCTCGACGCCGGGGCGCACCGCGTCGCGCGGCCGGCCACCGAGATCGCCGCCGGCCGCGTGCGGCTCGACGTGCCGTTCGCCCCCGCGCCGGGCCAGAAGCTCGACGACCGCTGGGGACCGTCGACGTCGCTGCACGTGAGCGCGACGCCGCCGGAGCTGCTGCTCCAGGGCGCCGGCGACGGCGTCGACCTGGCGCGCGACCTCGTCGTGAACCCCGACGTCCCCGACGGCGTGCTGCACGTGACCGCCAAGGCCGCGTCGTGCGACACGGTGCCGGTCGGACGCGACGGCCAGCCCGACCCCGACGTGTTCCCCGCCTGCCACCTCGCCCAGCAGGACTGGGGCGTGCCGGTCCGCGTGACGGACGGCGGCGCGTCCCAGCTCCAGCTCCCGCTGCGCGGCTAGGCTCCCGGCATGATCGCCGCCGCGCTCGTCCTGGCGGGCATCGCCGCCGCGCTGCACGTCTTCGTCTTCTGGCTCGAGTCGCTCGCCTGGACCGGGCCGCGGGCCCGGGCGACGTTCGGCACGTCCCCGCAGGAGGCCGCCGCCACGAAGGAGCTGGCGTTCAACCAGGGCTTCTACAACCTGTTCCTGGCCGTGGTCACGGCGGTCGGGATCGTTCTCGTGGCCACCGGCGCCACCGCACCGGGGGCGGCGCTCGTCCTGGCGGGCACCGGTTCGATGCTCGCGGCGGCGCTCGTCCTCTTCGTGTCCTCGCCCGACAAGCGCTCGGCGGCCGTCAAGCAGGGCACCGTGCCGCTGCTCGCCGTCGTCGCGCTCGTCGTCGGCCTGGTGGCCGCGCCGTGACCGGCCCGCGCGACGAGGCGTCCGTGCTGGTGGCCGGCCCGGCGACGTGGAACATGCTCGTCCACCTCGACGAGCTCCCCGACCCGCGCCCGCACACCGTGTTCGCCCGCAGGCACCACGAGACGGTCGGCGGCACCTCGGCGGGCAAGGCGCTCAACCTCGCCCGGCTCGGGCGGGCCGTGACGTTGCGGACCGTGCTCGGTGACGACGAGCACGCGCCCCGCGTGCGGGCGGTGCTCGAGGAGGAGGGCGTGCACGTCATCGCCGAACCGGCGCCTGACGGGCGCACCGAGCGGCACCTCAACCTCATGGACGCCCGCGGCGACCGGCTCTCGGTCTACCTGCAGGCGGCCGCCGACGTGCCCGCCTCGGGTCCGGGCTGGGACCGCACGATCGCCGCGCTCGAGGCCGCGGCGGCCGTCGTCGTCGACCTCGCGGTGCCGTCGCTGCACGTGCTCGCTGCGGCGAGCGAGCGAGGCCGCGACGTCTGGGTCGACCTCCACGACTACGACGGCGCGACGGAGTTCCACCGGCCGTGGGTCGACGCCGGGACGCACGTCTTCCTCAGCTCCGACCGGATGCCGTTCTGGCGCGCCTTCATGGCCTCGCGCGTGGAGGCCGGGGCCCGCCTCGTCGTGTGCACGCACGGCTCCGACGGCGCGACCGCGCTCACGCCCGACGACGGGTTCGTGGACGTCGACGCCGAGCGCGTGGACGACGTCGTCGACACGAACGGTGCGGGGGACGGGTTCTTCGCGGGCTTCCTCGACGCGTACCTGGACGGTGCGCCGCTCGAGCCCGCGATGCGGGCCGGCGCCGCGCACGCGGCCCGGGTGGTGCGCAGCCCCCACCTCGTCCCGGTCCGCTGAGCACAGGACGCCGTCAGCCGCGCAGGAGCTCCGGGAGCTCGAGCAGCGAGTCGACCACGGCGACGCGGGCGGCCTCGGGTCGCTCCGCGTGCAGGTAGCCCCACGGCCCGCGGCGGACCAGGACGGGCAGCATGCCGGCCTCGGCCGCCGGCAGGACGTCGTTGTCGAGGCGGTCGCCGACGTACGCGATCTCCGACGCCGGGACGCCGGCCAGCGCGGCCACCTGTGCGAAGAACGCGGGCTCGGGCTTCTGCACGCCCCACTCGTCCGACGTGCGGATCGCGTCGACCGGCAGGTCCATCGCCTCGAGCGCGGCCCGGGCCTGGGGTGGCTGGTTCCCGGCGACGACGACGGCGAGACCGGCCTCGCGCAGCGCCGTGAGGGCCGGGCGCACGTCGGCGTAGAGGTCGTCGCCGTCGAAGTTCTCGCGCAGGCCGTCCGGGTCCTCGGTGGCCCAGCGGGCGATCTCGTCGTCGACGTCGAATCCTGGGCGCACCATCTCGAACGCCCGCCGGTGCGGCAGGTCGAGCGCCGCGCAGCCGCCGAGCACGCCGAGGAACGTGAGCGCGGGGACGCCGAGCCGCTCGGCCCACCGCATCCAGATGCGCGTCTCGTCGATCAGCGTCTCGCCGACGTCGAACACCACCGCGCGCACCATGGTCGCGACTCTAACGGGCGGCGCCGAGCGCGCGACCCCGCACCACGGTGGGAGCGACCGGGCAGCCTTGCGTCAGCGGCCCGGTCCGCGCCCGACGGGCAGCAGCCCGAGCTCGTGCGCGGAGGCGAGCGCCTCGCTGCGCCGCGAGGCGCCCAGCTTCCGGTAGAGGCTGCGGATCTGGGACCGCACCGTCGTCGGCGCCACGCCGAGGGCCGCGGCGGCGCCCTCGGCGGTCTTGCCCACGCTGAGCTGCTGGAGCACCGCGAGCTCACGGGGCGTGAGGCGGACGAGCGGTGCGGGGCCCCGGACGCCGGGGAGGTCGGGGACCGGGAGGTCGGCGTCGACTCCCGCGAGGTCGGACAACCGGCGCAGGTCGTCGCCGTCGGCACCGAGGAACGGCCGCAGGTGTGCCGGGCCCGAGCGCCCGCGCAGGGCGGACTCGAACGCCGCGGCCGCCCGGTCCTCGTTCCCCAGCCGCAGGTGCGCCAGCGCCAGCACGAGGTCGAGGCCGATCCTGTCCGAGACCGACTCGGGGCGGCGGTGCAGCGCCTCCGCGCACGTCCTGATCGCCTGGTGGTGGTGCCCCGACCGGAGCTGCGTCCACGCGACGTCGACGACGAGCGACCCGACGGCGGGGTGCTCCCGCGACAGGCCGAGCACGCGGCCCGCGGCCCTCGTCCGGACGAGCAGGGCCGCCTCGGCCTGCACCAGCAGGGTGCTCGTCATGGTCCCGGGGGCGGCCGCCTGTGCGCCGTGTGCGAAGCGGGCCTCGTCCAGGCGCACCAGCCCGGCGTACGGGTCGCCCCAGACGGTGTCGTAGAGCGCCTGCGCGTAGGCCACGAAGGGCCACAGCTCCAGGTCGTGCGCGGCCGGTCCGGCCTCCCGGAGGTGCCGTGCGGCGCCGCGCTCGTCGAGCTCCTCGATCGCGACGAGCGCGCGCGCCAGCGTGGCGCCCGACGCGGTGAGCCGCGCGAGCACGGCGGGAAGGTCGCCCAGCTCCTCGAGCTCGGTGAGCCGGCGACGGGCCAGCCCGAGATGGCCCCGGTAGGCCGACAGCAGGGCCAGGTTCGCCAGGGCGTTCGCACCGGCGTAGTGGCCGTGCGGCGGCCCGCCGGCCTCCGCGCGGGCGCGCGTGTAGAGCTGGACCGCCCGGTCCGTCGCGCCGGCGAGCATGGCGGTCAACCCCCGCTGCGCCGAGAGCCAGCCGGGTCTCGCGGCGGGGTCGGTGCTCGTCCACGGCGGCTGGGCGCGACCCACGTGGAGCGCGAGGTGCTTGTCGGTCCAGGCGCCGATGCGCTCCGCCTCGTCGTAGCGGCCCTGCAGCCGGGCGGAGACGAGCGCGAGCGTGCCCGCGGCGACGAGGTCCCGTGGGTCGCTGAAGCTCGTGAGCCGGGCGGCGTAGCGCCGGCCCTGGCGCGCGTAGAGCTGGAGCAGACGGCGCGGCTGAGGATCGTCGCCGCCGTGCCGGGCGAAGTGGTGAGCCAGAGCCGACAGGTGGAACAGCCGCGGCCTGCGGTCGAGCGCGCCGTGATCGGCTCGCCGGACCGCCGCGACGACGTCCGGCGCGAAGCGGACGGGCAGGTCGTACCAGGCCTGATCGAACGCCTCCTCGATCCGGTCGACGTCTGCCGAGTCGAGGGCCGCGTGGACCTCGAAGTCGCTCCGGTCGGGACCGTCGGCGTAGGGGGTGTTCACACGCTGATGGTGCCAATCGGTGCTCATCGGGGCGAAAGGGAAACGCCGGTTGATGAATCGCTTGATGAAGTTCTGCGTTCGTCGCGTCATCTTTGCCCCGGGCCAGCATCAGATGAGGTGACTCGTGCACGCGGCGTGAGCGTGCACAGGACCGAGGGGGCACCATGCATTCCTGGAGAGACCGGGGCGCCTCGCGCGCCGTCGACGATCGCCGGAGACGACCGGCGGCACGCCGCACCATGCACGAGCTCATGAGAGGCCGGTCGTGGGGCCGGCGCCTCGGCGCCGCCGCGCTCGCGGTGGTCACGGCAGCGACCGGGCTCGCCGCGTCCGCGGTCCCCGCCGCGGCCGAGACCGTCTACGAGATCACGGGCGAATGGGAGGCGAAGCCGGACACCGCGGGCCGCGGTGACGTCGTGACGGCCGTGTGGCGCGTCAACGTCAACGACGACGCGCCGGCGCCCGCGAACGACCCGGTCGAGAACGTCACCTTCACCGTCACGCTCGAGAACGGGGCGTTCCGTGCGCTCCCCGACCTGTGCGTGACGACGGACGTGGACCCCGCTTCGGCGATCTCCGAGGACGGCCGCACGCTGACCTGCAACATGGGCACGGTCGTGCAGGGCACCGCCGTGGTGGTGCAGACGCCGGTCGTGGTCGACGGGGACACGGGTCAGCAGGTCACCGCGACCGGTGAGATCAACGGTCTCCAGGCGCCGCTCGACCCGATCGAGATCGTGAACGCCTTCGGCATGGACATGCAGTTCGGCGGCAACACGGCGTACTACCTGTGGAACGAGAGCTACACGAGCGTCAACGTCGACCTGCAGTGGGCGCTGCGGCTCGCCGCTCGCTCGGACCAGGGTCCGGACACCGCGACGTACCGGCTCCGGGTCACCGACAGCAACGGCGCGCCCGTGACCGTGGGCACCGGCATCTACGGCGACGCCGGCTGCTCGCCCTTCAACGCCAACCGGGCGAGCGGGGTCCCCTGGTCGAACCTGCCCGGTTACCCGGCCGACCAGCAGACCGACTTCGTCGAGGAGTGCACCCTCGCCCCGGTCCCCGGCCAGCCCGGCTGGTTCGACCTGACGCTGAGCGGCATCGACTACGACCTCTCCGACGTGCCGACGAGGGACTCCACGATCGCGGGTGACCCGCTCCCCACGGACTGGTCCTACATCGCCAGCGGCAGCCTGTGGTTCGACGTCGCGACCAACCGGGCCGGCTCGATCACGCTGCAGTCGAACGCGCCCGAGTACACCTCGACCACCGGGCTGACGTCGACCGACCTGACCGAGAACAACACCACGAACAAGACCTACGTGCTGCCCGGCCGCTGGGCCGCCCCGTGGTACCGGGCCTTCACCGGCGCCGGCGGCACCAACTGGGACGACACCTACCGCGTCGCGGCGGGCACGACGGTCTCGCAGTACGTCAACAACCGCGGGAGCCGCCTGAACGTCCCGGGCACCACGGTGGGCGGTCAGTGCCTCGTGTTCGACACGGACTACGTGACCTACACCCCGCGCCCGGCCGGTGCGCTGCCCATGATCCGCGGGTTCGAGCGGACCGAGGGCGGCGGCGCGGGCGAGCTCGTGAACCCGCCGCCGATCGAGTACTACGTCGGCGACGCGGTCGGGGACCCGAACGACTTCGTCTGCGGCACCGACCCGGCGAACTGGACGACGACGGAGCCGGAAGACCTGTCCACCGTGCAGGCGGTCCGGATCCTCTACCCGCACTCGGTGTTCGCCGAGGAGGGCTACAACGGCATCCAGCTCATGGCGTACACCACGATCAACCCCGACGTCCCGGTCGGACAGGACGTCTGGATGTTCGGCTCGGTGCTCGCTAACGGCGTCTGGGAGGGGCCGGGTGAGCCGTGGGACTCCACGGTGACCGTGGCGACGCCCGACGCTCGCTACCCGTCGACCAACGGGCGCCGCGACATCCTGCGGATCATCTTCGCGACGCCGACGATCCAGAAGAGCGGCGACCGGCAGGTGGTCCGGCCGGGTGACCCGGCGACGTTCACGCTGACCTACTCGGCCAACGGCTCGGGTTCGATCCCGGAGACGGTGGACGACTACACCATCGTCGACACCCTGCCGGCCGGCATGACCTACGTCGACGGGTCCGCGGACCCGGCGCCGGTCGTGACCGCGAACGGCGAGGGTCAGCAGGTGCTGACGTGGACGCTGGACGGCGTCCCGACCAACACGCGGAACACGCTGACGTACCAGGCGGTGGCCGACGAGTCGGTCACCCCGGGGCAGACGCTGACGAACACGGCCACGTCGTCGCTGCGCGGTCAGACGTCGCTGCCGGCCACGGCACAGGTGACGGTCTCGACCAACGGCATCACCCAGCTCGGCAAGAGCACGGACCAGTGGTTCATCGCCAACCCGGACGGCTCCGGCGACGGCGAGGGGTCGTGGACGGTGACGCTGCGGTCGCAGGACCCGCTGCCGCAGGCGTGGACCGACACGATCGACATCCTCCCGTACAACGGTGACGGCCGCGGGACCGACTACGAGGGCACCTACGACGTGACCTCCGTGGAGGTTCCCGAGGGCGCGACGGTGTACTACACGACGACCGACCCGGCGGAGCTGAGCGACGACCCGGAGCACGAGTCGAACGGCGCGCCCGGGACGATCGAGGGCAACGACGTCGGCTGGACGACCGAGCCCACGGCGAACCCGACGGCGATCCGTGTCATCGGCGGCGTGCTGCCCCCGGGCGCGACGATCGCCTTCAGGATCAACATCGCCACCGAGGGCGCGGAGCCGGGCGACGTGTGGATGAACAGCGCACAGTCGCGCGCGGAGCACACGGAGCTCGTGATGCGGACGTCGGAGCCGCTGACGATGGGCACGTTCTACTCGGCGTCGCTGAAGAAGTACGTCCAGGACGTGCACGGCGAGTGGCACGACGCCCAGGACGCGTCGGACTACCCGACGTTCCACCCGGGCGACACCATCCGGTACCGGATCGTCATCGAGAACACGGGCCAGGGGACCCTGACGAACGTCCAGGTGACGGACGACCGCCAGCCCGAGCTCGGGTCCTTCGTCGTCGAGACGCTCGATCCGGGCGCGACCGAGAGCCACGAGTTCGAGATCACCGCGGACGAGTCCCTGGGCCTCGGCGTGGTGAACACGGCCAGCGCGACCGCCGACCAGCCGGAGGACTCCGTGGAGCCGCCGCTCATCCCGTCCGACCCGGCCGGGATCGAGCTGGAGGGCATCCCCGCCCACACCAAGGAGCTGCTGTCGGCGGCCCCGGTCGGTGACGGGCAGTGGGAGGTCGTCTACGGCATCGACGTGGAGAACACGACGAACCTGCCGACGACGTACTCGCTGGCGGACACGCTTCACTTCACGGACGAGGTCACGGTCTCCTCGGCGACCGTCACGGCCTCGCCCGAGGGCGTGACCCTCGCCGAGCCGGCGTGGGACGGCCGGGAGGAGCTGGCGATCGCCTCGGCGGTGGCCCTGCTGCCGAACGAGGACGCCGAGTACGCCCCGCACCACTACGAGGTGACCGTGGTGGCCGACGTTCCGCTCCAGCTGCCGGGTGCGGGCTCGGGTGACGACTCCGACCCGACGGCCTGCCCGGCCGAGGGGTCGGACGCCGACACCGCGTTCAACAACGTGTCGCAGATGACCGACGGCCGCGGCGTCGTCGAGGAGGACCAGGCGTGCGCGCCGATCCCCTCGATCGACATCGCCAAGTCGGTGGTCGGCGAGCCGGTCGCGGACGGCGAGACCTGGACGGTCACCTACGACATCGTGGTGACCAACGCCGGCCAGGCTGACGGGGAGTACGACCTCACCGACCGGCTGCGGTTCGGCAAGGCCATCCAGGTGCGCGAGGCCGAGGTGACCGGGACGCCCGAGGGCGTGACGGCGCTGGGCACGTGGACCGGCCGGGGATCCGAGGGAGCGGCGGAGAACGTCGTCGCGACGGACGTGGCCCTGCCCGCGGGTGCCGAGCACACGTACCGGGTCGAGGTCGTCTCCACCCTCGGCAGCGGCACGGACGACTCGACGTTCACGTGCCCCGAGCCGGGCTCCGGCGAGCCGGGCGGCTTCGCGAACACCGCGGGGGTGGGTCACAACGACCTGACGGACTCCGCGGACGCGTGCGCGGCGCCTGACCAGCCTGTCGTCGACTCCTCCGGTCCGCTGCCGCGGACCGGTGCGACCGTCGGTGGGATCGTCGGGGCCGCAGCCGTGCTGCTGCTCCTCGGCCTCGCCGTCACGGCCGTCGCACGGCGCCGCCTCATGGCCTGACGGCCGGCTCTCGACGAGCGGCGGTGAACGGGCCCTGCTCACGACCTGATTCCGGGCAGGTCGTGGGCAGGGCCCGGCTCGTTCGCGCCCGGGGCGACGACGGCGCGCTACGAGTACCGTGGGCTGCGACCTGCCAGGTACGGCCTCTAAGGTGCCCCGCATGCCCGATGCGACCATCCCCGTGACTCTCTCGACCGCGTCCGTGTACCCCCGGCGTGCCGCCTTCGCCTTCGAGGTGGCGGCCGAGCTCGGGTACGACGGTGTCGAGGTCATGGTGTGGTCCGACGCCGCGACGCAGGACGTCCACGCGCTGCAGCGGCTCGCGAAGGACCACGGGGTGCCCGTGCGCTCGATCCACGCGCCGACCCTCCTCGTGAGCCAGCGTGTCTGGGGCCGCTCGCCCGCCCCGAAGCTGCGGCGCAGCGTGGAGATGGCCGGCGAGCTCGGCGCGAGCACCGTCGTCGTGCATCCGCCGTTCCGCTGGCAGTACCGGTACGCGCGCCAGTTCCAGGACCTCGTGCGCGAGCTCAACGCCGACACGGGGATCACGGTCGCGGTGGAGAACATGTACCCGTGGCGGGCGCGCAACCGCAGCGAGCGCGAGCTCAAGGCGTACCTGCCGGGGTGGGATCCCGCCGACCACGACTACGAGGCCGTGACGCTCGACCTGTCGCACGCGGCCGTCGCCCAGCAGGACGGCCTCGAGCTGGTCCACGGGTTCGGCGACAAGCTGCGCCACGTGCACCTCGCGGACGGGACCGGGTCCGCGCGCGACGAGCACCTCGTCCCCGGGCGCGGCGGGATGGCGTGCGACAAGGTGCTGCAGGAGCTCGTGCGCCGGGGGTTCACGGGCGACGTCGTCGTCGAGATCTCGACGCGCAAGGCGCGCACGGCGCACGAGCGGCACACCGACCTGGAAGCCTCGCTCCACTTCGCCCGCGCCTACCTCTCGCCCGAGCCCGAGGCGTACACCCCGCCGCCCCCCGAGCACCGGCACCGCCCGGCCGACGCCTGGCAGGCGGGCGCCTGAGCCCTCAGGCCTCGTCGGTCCCGCCGTCGTCGGCGGGGCCGTCGGCAGGGATGTCGGCCGGGTTCGGCAGCCGGCTCAGGAACCGGTAGCCGACGAGCGCCACGACGAGGCCGGCCGCGCCGCCGACGAGCAGGGGCAGCGGCAACCCTGCGCGGGCGAGGAACCCGCCGGCCAGGGAGCCGAACGGCATCACGCCCCACAGCAGCGTGCGCCACGTGCCGTGCACGCGGCCGAGCATCCGGTCCGGGACGAGCGACTGCCGCAGCGACATGACGAGCACGTTCCACACGACCGTGCAGCCGAAGCTCACGAACATCGCTCCGGCCGCCACCGCGAGCGCCGGCACGGCCCCGGTCACGATCCACGCGACGAGCGCGAGCGCGTTCACCGCGGCCATGACCGGCCCCGTGCCGATCCGCTCGGCCAGCCGCCCGGCGACCACGGACCCGGCCAGCGCGCCCGCGGCGCCCACGAGCATGTAGGTGCCGTACCAGGCCTCGGGCACGCCGACGCCGTCGAGCAGGAAGAGCACGAGGGTGCTCGTGGCGACCGAGTGGCAGAAGGCGATCGCGACGCTCACCACCCACAGCGGCCACATGATCTCGTGCCCCCGCACGAACCGGTACCCGGCCAGCAGCTGCTGGAGCCACGGCTCGCGGGGGCGTGCGCCGTCCACGGGCGCGCCGGAGGAGGGTGCCGCCCTGCGGGCGTGGGCACCCGCCGCGGCGATCGGTAGGAAGAGCGCGAGCACCGCGCCGGCCGCGAAGGCCGAGGCGCCGATCGCGAGGGGCACGACGACGGCGATCGCGAGCAGCCACGACGTCACGGGCGCGGAGAGGAACTGCTGGACGACGATCTCGCTGCCCTCGATGCGGCCGTTCGCCCGCGGCAGGTCCTTGCGCGCGACGATCG
>JAPSLQ010000319.1 GCA_031180595.1 Isoptericola sp.
GGACGCTCATGATCATGGTCCCCGACTGGATCGACCGGACGATGTTCGCCGAGGCCGTCGAGCGGGTCGCGGCCAAGGCGCGACCTTCGAGGCTCGGCGAGGTCCGCCTCGAGACGCTCGCGGAAGGCACGTGCGTGCAAACCCTGCACCTCGGCCCCTACGACGCGGAGGCCGACGTGCTGGCGCGGATGCACCACGAGTTCGTCCCGGGGCAGGGGCTGCGCCTGGTCGGCAAGCACCACGAGATCTACCTCAGCGACTTCCGCAAGGTCGCGCCGGAGCGGCTCCGCACGATCCTGCGGCAGCCGGTCGCGCCGGCCTCCGGCGCCTGAGGCGCCACGGCGCGGGTGGGAGAATCGACGCCGTGCCCGACCCTGCCCAGCCCTCGACGGTGGCCCCCGCGCCTGCGACGAGCCCGTTCGCCCACATCGTGTACTTCGAGCCGCGCATCCCCGGCAACACCGGCTCGGCGATCCGGCTCGCCGCGGTCACCGGCGCGCGGCTGCACCTGGTCGAGCCGCTGGGCTTCGACCTGTCGGAGGCGAAGCTGCGCCGGGCGGGCCTCGACTACCACGACCTGGCCGTCATAGACGTGCACCCTTCGCTCGACGATGCCCTCGACGCGGTGCTCGCCGTCGCCCCCGGCGCGCGCGTGTTCGCCTTCACGACCCGGGCGACGACGTCGTACACCGACGTGACGTACGCCCACGGCGACGTGCTGCTGTTCGGCCCGGAGCCCACGGGCCTGCCCGACGACGTGCTCGCGCACCCGCGGATCACCGACCAGCTCAAGATCCCCATGCTGCCGGGCCGACGGTCGCTGAACCTCACCAACGCCGCGTCGATCGCGGTGTACGAGGCCTGGCGGCAGACCGGCTTCGCCGGCGCCTGAGCGGCCGAAGGATCCCGGCGCTCAGGAGAGCAGCCAGGTCGCCGCGCGCAGCAGCAGCTCGGCGTGGGACGGCGAGTCGTAGGACCGCACGTCGTGGCCCAGCCCGTCGTACACCGTCCGGCCGCCGTGCGCCTCGGTGACCCACAGCACCGGGTGCCGTTCCCCGTCGTCGTCGGGCACCCACCCGAGCACCCGCGACGACTCGGCGACGCGCAGGAAGCAGTACCGCTCGTCGAAGGCCTCGACCGCGCCGAGCCCCGCGGTGATCGGGTGCGCGCCCGCGGCGATGGTGGCCTTCGCCTCGCCGATCGGGGGGTGCATCGACGTCCCGGCCACCCAGCGGCCGCCGAGGATCTCCTCCCACGCGGGCGCGTCGTCGAACGTGTTCGCCGACTGGTGCAGGGCGAGGATCCGGCCCCCGGACCGGGCCCACGAGTCGAGCCGCGCGTGGAACGGCGCCCACGCCGCGTCGTCGGGCCCGATCGAGGCCTCGCGGAAGCCCGGCCACGCCGTGCCCGCGTTGACCACGAGCAGGTCGACGCCGGCGAGGTCGTCGAGCGCGTGCGGGAAGGTCGAGCGCACGACGACCTCGGCCGGCCGGCCGTCGACCTCCAGCCCGGCCAGCAGCAGCGCGAGCCGGTGCGACGTGGCGGCGTGGTCGTGCCAGGGGTCCTCGTAGCGGCCGCGGCCCGCCAGGACGAGTACTCGGACGGGGTCAGGGTGCGTCGTCGTCACGCGGACGATCCTGCCAGCCCGCGCGGCGGAGCACCGCCTCCGCGTGCCGGACGAGCGGCGCGTCGACCATGCGCCCGCCCACGGTGAGCACGCCCGCCCCCGCGGACGCGGCGCGCCGTGCCGCCTCGACGACCTCGCGGGCCGCGGTCACCTCCGCCTCCAACGGCGCGTAGGCCGCCCGGACGACGTCGGCGTGCGAGGGGTGGACGCACATCGTGGCGGCGAACCCGACGGCGACGGCGTCGGACGCCTCGGCGCGCACCCCGTCGAGGTCGCCGATGTCGAGGTGGACGGCGTCGATCGCGGCCTTGCCCGCCCCTGCCGCCGCGACGAGG
>JAPSLQ010000320.1 GCA_031180595.1 Isoptericola sp.
GCCGCCGTCCGGCCCTGGAACGACCGCATCGGCGGCCTCGGCTTCGGCGGCGACTACAACCCCGAGCAGTGGCCGCAGGAGGTCCGGCTCGAGGACCTCGAGCTCATGCGCGAGGCAGGGGTGAACCTGCTCAGCGTCGCGATCTTCTCCTGGGCCACGATCGAGCCCCGCGAGGGTGAGCTCGACTGGGGCTGGCTCGACGAGACGATGGACCGCCTGCACGACGCCGGCATCCAGGTCGCGCTCGCGACGGCCACCGCGTCGCCGCCGCCGTGGCTCACCCGCAAGCACCCGGAGATCCTCCCGCGCACGGCGGACGGCACGGTCCTGCACCAGGGCGGGCGCCAGTCGTACGCCGTCACGCACCCGGTGCACCGCGAGTACGCGCTGCGCATGGCCGCGCGCATGGCCGAGCGCTACGCGGACCACCCGGCGCTCGCGCTGTGGCACGTCGACAACGAGATCGGCTGCCACGTCCCGCGCGACTACTCGGACGCCGCGGCGGAGGCGTTCCGCGAGTGGCTCCGCACCCGCTACGGCACGGTGGACCGCCTCAACGAGGCCTGGGGCACGGCGTTCTGGTCCCAGCGCTACGGGTCGTTCGACGACGTGCTGCCGCCGCTCGCCGCCCCGACGTTCGCCAACCCGACGCAGCAGCTGGACTTCGACCGGTTCTCGTCGGACGCCCTGCTCGACTACTACCGCGACCTGCGCGACACGCTGCGGGAGATCACGCCCCACGTGCCCACGACGACCAACCTCATGGCGTCGAGCCACACCAAGGGCATGGACTACTTCTCGTGGGCGCCCGAGCTCGACGTCGTCGCCAACGACCACTACACGTCCGCCGCCGATCCCGACCGGCACGTCGAGCTCGCGTTCTCCGCGGACCTCTCGCGCGGCATCGCGGGCGGCGACCCGTGGATCCTCATGGAGCACTCGACGTCGGCGGTCAACTGGCAGCCGCGCAACCGCTCCAAGCTGCCCGGCGAGCTCCTGCGCAACTCGCTGCAGCACGTGGCGCGCGGCGCGGACTCCGTCATGTTCTTCCAGTGGCGCGCCTCCAAGGCGGGCGCCGAGAAGTACCACTCGGGCATGGTCCCCCACGCGGGCACCGACACCGACCTGTGGCGCGACGTCGTCCACCTGGGCCGGGCGCTGCGCGCGCTCGGCGAGGTCCGGGGCTCGCGCGTGCGCTCGCGCGCCGCCATGGTCGTCGACTGGCCGTCGTGGTGGGGCTCGGAGCTGGACTCGCACCCCACGCAGGCGCTGCGCTACATGGACCAGGTCCAGGCCTGGTACGCCGCGCTGTGGCGGCTCGGCGTCACCGTCGACATGGTGCCGCCGCGCGCCGACCTCGACGGCTACGACCTCGTCGTCCTGCCCACCACGTACCTCGTCACGGACGCCGACGCCGCGAACGTCGCGGCCGCGGCCGAGCGCGGCGCGACGGTGGCGATCACCTACTTCTCGGGGATCGTCGACGAGAACGACCACGTGCGCCTCGGCGGCTACCCCGGCGCGTTCCGCGAGCTGCTGGGCGTGCGCACCGAGGAGTTCTTCCCGCTCCAGGAGGGCGAGACGGTCACGGTCTCCGGCAAGGCCGTCGGCGGCGAGGCCACGGCCGACCTGTGGACCGAGAAGGCGCACGTCACGGAGGGCACCGAGGTCGTCGCCACGTACGACGACGGTGCGCTGCGCGGGTGGCCCGCGATCACCCGGCGCCCGGCCGGCGGCACCGTGGGCAGCGCCTGGTACGTCACCACCCGCCTCGACGTCACGGGACTCGCCGCGCTCGCCGCGCGCCTGGTCGAGGAGGCCGGCGTCGGGCCCGACGTCGCCGCCCCGGCCGGCGTGGAGGTCGTGCGCCGCTGGTCCGACGACGGCGCGACGTCGTGGCTGTTCGCGCTCAACCACACGGACGCCCCGGCGACGCTGGGCACCGACGGGGC
>JAPSLQ010000321.1 GCA_031180595.1 Isoptericola sp.
AGCGGCGAAGGTGGCGATCGGTGTGGGCGCGGCCGTGGTGATCGGCGGGACCGCCGCCGTGACGTGGGGCCCGGCGCTGTACGCCGACTGGGCCAACCGGGCCGCGGCCGACGTGCCCGCGCTCGACCCGACCGGCACCGCGCTGCCCGGGACCGACCTCGACGGCGTCTGGGTCGTGGGCGCCGGGTCGTACGCGGGCTACCGCGTGCACGAGGTGCTGCGCGGCGAGGACGTCACGGTCACCGGCCGCACCGACCCCTCGTCGGACGCCGTGACGGGCTCCGTGACGGTCGCCGACGGCACGGTCACGGACGCCGAGGTGGTCGTCGACGTCGCCGGCGTCGCGACCGACGAGCCGCCGCGCGACGCCTACTTCCGCGGCACGGTCATGGAGACCGGCACGTACCCGACCGCGACGTTCGAGCTCACGGAGCCCGCGGACCTGCCCGACGGCGACGCGACCGTCGAGCTCACGGGCGACCTCACGATCCGCGACGTCACGCGTGAGGTCGTCGTCGAGGCGCAGGTTGCGGCGACCGGCGTCGGCGCCCAGGTCGTCGGCAGCGTCCCCGTCACCTTCTCGGACTACGGGGTCGAGGCGCCCGCGCTCGCGTTCGTGCGGGTCGACCCCGAGGGCAGCGTCGAGTTCTCGCTCCAGCTGGAGCGCGAGGGATGAGCGCCGCGTGAGGACCGACGAGCGGCTCCTCGAGGCGATCCACGCCGCGCACGCGGCCGCGCTGCACCGGTACGTGGCGCGGCTCGTGCGCGACGCCGGCGAGGCGCAGGACGTCGTCCAGGAGGCGCTGCTGCGGCTGTGGCGGCACCCCGAGGTGCTCGAGCGGCCCACCGAGTCCGTCCGGGCGTGGCTGTTCACCGTGTCCCGCAACCTCGTCGTCGACCAGATGCGCAGCGCCCGGCGCGCGCACGAGCGGACCACCGACCACGTGCCCGAGACGCCCGGACCGGACGCCACGCAGGCCGTGCTCGACGCCTGGCTCGTCGCGGACGCCCTCGTGGAGCTCTCGCCCGAGCACCGTGCCGTCGTCGTCGGCGCGTACTTCCGCGGGCGCACGGTCGCCGAGCTGGCCGACGAGCAGGGCGTGCCGGCAGGGACCGTGAAGTCGCGCCTGCACTACGCCCTGCGCGCGCTGCGGCTCGCCCTGCAGGAGAAGGGAGTGACGCCATGACGCTGCCCGAGCCCGTCGGCCGTGCCGCCGACCCGTACCGCGAGTGGGACGCCGCGTACGTCCTGGGCGCGCTGGGCCCCGCCGAGCGTCGCGCCTTCGAGGAGCACCTCGCGGGATGCACGGCGTGCCGCGAGGCCGTCACCGAGCTCGCCGGGATGCCCGGCCTGCTGGCGAGCCTGGCTCCCGAGCAGGCCCTCGCCCTGCTCGACGAGCCGTCCGAGACCGCCGCGAGCGCCGACGTCGTCCCCTTCTCGGCGCTCGCGGCCTCCGCCCGCAGGTCCCGTGCCCGACGGCGGTCGCTCGCCCTGGTCGCGGCCGGTGCGCTCGTCGTGGCCGGCGTCGCGGCGGGGCTGACCCTCGGCGGCGCGAACCCCGGGGACGGGACCGACGTGCCCGGGCGAGTGTCGTCGTCGGGAACCGTGGCCGAGGGCACGACGGTCGAGCTCGAGCCCGTCGGGGCGACCGAGGTCCGTGCCACGCTCACCGCGACGCCGCGCGCGTGGGGCACGCAGCTCGAGTGGAGCTGCAGCTACCCCGTCCGGACAGGGGGACCGACGTACGACCCGTCCGTGCCGGTCGGGTACGAGCTCGTGCTCGTGCACCGCGACGGCGGCCGGACGGTCGCCGCGACGTGGAGCGCGTCCGGCGCCGAGTCGAGGGGTCTGGCCGCGGCGTCGGCCGTGCCGCTGACGGACGTGGCGCGCGTGGAGATCTCACTGACGGGAGACGACACGCCGCTCGCCGCCGCGGAGCTGTGACCCCGCG
>JAPSLQ010000322.1 GCA_031180595.1 Isoptericola sp.
GCCCGGGCGACGTCTTCTTCGACTTCGAGGGCGACCCGCTGTGGACGGACCCCACGGGCGAGGCGCCGTCGGGCGGGTTCGGCCTCGACTACCTCTTCGGCTGGGTCACGCGCGAGCACGACGACGAGGGCCGTCCCGCGTTCCACGGGCTGTGGGCGGACGACCCGGCGCAGGAGCGCCGGGCTCTCGTGACGTTCGTGGACTGGCTGGACGAGCGCCGGCGCCGGTGGCCTGACCTGCACGTCTACCACTACGCCGACTACGAGCGGGCGCACCTGCTGTCCATCGCCGCCCGGCACGGCGTGTACGAGGACGAGGTGGACCAGCTGCTGCGCGACGGGGTGCTCGTCGACCTGTGGAGCGTCGTGCGCCCGTCGCTGCGGATCTCGGACCGGTCGCGGTCCATCAAGAAGCTCGAGCCGCTCTACATGGCCGACGACCCGGCGCGCGAGGGGGTCAAGGACGCCGCGTCGAGCGTCGTCGAGTACGCCGAGTACACCGCGCTGCGCGACGCCGGCCGGCTCGAGGAGGCGGCTGAGCGCAAGCGGCAGATCCTCGAGTACAACCGGTACGACTGCGTGTCGACGCTGCGGTTGCTCGACTGGCTGCGATCCGCCGTGGGCCGGCCCGCCGGGCCGGAGCGGTCCGGAGCCCCGGCGGCCGACGGTGCGCCGGTAGCAGTGCCCGGGGAGGGGACGGAGCCGACGCCGCGGCAGGCCGACACCGCACGCCGGATCGCGCTCGAGACCGAGATCCACGAGCTGGTCGAGGCCGAGCGGGGCGCGGTCGACGAGGCGGAGCTGCGGGCCCTGTCCCTGCTGGGGTCCGCGATCGGGTACTACCGGCGCGAGGCCAAGCCGTTCTGGCACGAGCACTTCGCACGGCTCGAGCTGCCGCCCGACGAGTGGCCGGGACGGCGCTCGTCCATGGTCGTCGAGCGTGCGCGGGTCTTGCGGGAGTGGCACGTCGAGGACGGCCGGTCGGTCCTCTCGCGCGAGCTCGAGCTCGTGGGACGCCCCGTCGAGGGCTCGGAGCTAATCAGCGGCGCGCCCGCCTACCTCCTGTACGACGAGCCGGTCCCGCCCGGACTCGGCGAGCTCGAGGCTCGCGCGGTCCGCGGCGCGCACGCCCGTGCCGTCGTCGTCGACGCCCGGCGCGCGCTGGTGCCCGTGGACGGGGTGCCGGCCGAGGGCGGCCCGGCCGACGCCGGCAGGACGGTCGAGCGTGACGTGCTCGTGGTGCGCGAGCAGCTCCGCCGGGGCGAGGACGGGCACGACCACCTGCCCATGGGCGTCGCGGTCAACGCCTACGTGCCGTGCACGCCGCAGGAGCAGGCGGTCGAGGACGCCGCCTCGCGCGCGCTGGGTGCGTGGCGGTCGGCGCCGCCAGGCGGCGGCCGCCTGCCGGCCGGCCCGGTGACCGACCTCCTGCTGCGCCGGCCGCCGCGCCTGGCGGACGGGATGCCGCTGCCCGCCCGCGGGCCGGTCTCACCCCTGGACGACGAGCTCGTCGGCGCGGTGCACCGGGCGGTCCTGGCGCTCGACCGGTCCTACCTCGCCGTGCAGGGACCGCCCGGTACCGGCAAGACGTACGTGGGGTCGCGCGTGATCGCCCGGCTCGTGGCTGACGGGTGGCGCATCGGCGTCGTCGCGCAGTCCCACGCCGTCGTCGAGAACCTGCTGGCCGCGACGCTGTCCGCCGGCGTGCCGGGGGAGGCGGTCGCGAAGAAGCGGCGGGATCGGGCCGGGAGCCTCGCCGGCGAGCCGGCGTGGACGGAGGTGGGTGCCGACCAGCTCGCCGCGTTCGCGGCGGACGCCGAGGCGGCGGGGCGGGGCTGCGTCGTCGGCGGTACGGCGTGGGACTTCGCGCACGGGCGCTGGCCCGAGGAGGGGCTCGACCTGCTCGTGGTCGACGAGGCGGGTCAGTTCTCCGTCGCCA
>JAPSLQ010000323.1 GCA_031180595.1 Isoptericola sp.
GCCGCGCTGGCCGCGGCCGGCCGCGTCCTCGGCACCGCGCTCGCCCCCGTGGTGAGCGCGCTCAACCTGGCCGAGGTGCTGCTGTGCGGACCTCCCGAGCTGCTCGACGGCGCACTGCGCCAGGCGGCCACGGACACCCTGCGCGAACGCACCATGCCGGCCGTCGCGGCCGGGCTGCGGCTGCGCATGGCCGCCCTCGACGAGGACGTGGTGCTGGCGGGCGCCGCGGTCCTCGTCCTGGCGGCACAGCTCGGCGTCTCCTGACGTCAGCGTCCCCGTGGTGCGGCGCCCGGCGCCGCACCCCACCGAGAGGAAGACTCCTGTGAGAAGGACACGAATCACCGCCGCGCTGGCGTCGTCGACGACGCTGGTGCTCGCCCTGGCGGCCTGCGGCTCCGGCACCGACGGCGGCACCGGCGGCGTCGACGGCGACGCCGGCGACGCGCCCGCCGGCGACGTCCGGGTGTGGCTCGTCGGCACGGACACCCCGGACGAGGCGCGCGAGTACCTCAAGACCACGTTCGAGGAGCAGAACCCGGGCAGCACGCTCACGATCGAGGAGCAGTCCTGGACCGGGCTCGTCGACAAGTACATGACCGCGCTCACCGGGTCGGACAGCCCCGACCTGGTCGAGATCGGCAACACGCAGGCGCCGGCGTTCACGTCGGCCGGTGCGTTCCTCGACCTCACCGACCGGTACGAGGAGCTCGGCGGCGACGACCTGCTCCCGGGCTTCGTCGAGTCCGGCTCCTACGACGGGAAGTTCTACGCCGCCCCCTACTACTCGGGCGCGCGCGTCGTCGTGCACTCGACGGACGTCACGGGCGACACGCCCGTCCCCACGACGTGGGACGAGTACCTGCAGAACATCGCCGACCTGTCGAGCGACACCGTCTCGGGCCTCCACACTCCGGGCAAGGACTGGCGCAACAGCCTGGCGTTCGTCTGGGCCAACGGCGGCGAGATCGCCACGCTCGAGGGTGACCGGTGGAAGGGCGGCTTCTCGAGCCCTGAGTCGATCGCGGGCCTCGAGCAGCTGCAGGAGGTCATGACCCAGCACAACCACGCGCCGGCCGACGTCGACGAGACCGACCCGCAGGTGCCGTTCTGCGCCGGCGAGGTCGCCTACCTCGCCGCGCCGAGCTGGGTGCGCTGGTCGATCGCCGCGCCGGAGGACGCCGAGGCTCCCGGCTGCGCGTCGACGTACGGGGCGGAGGACGCGCTGTCCGCGTTCGCGATCCCGGGCCAGACCGAGGGGGAGTACGCGCCCGTGCTCGCAGGCGGCTCGAACATCGCGATCCCGGCCAACGCGCCGAACCCCGAGCTCGCGTACGAGGCCCTGAAGATCATCCTGTCGGACGAGTACCAGCAGATCCTCGCGACCAACGGGCTGGTCCCCGCGAAGGTCTCGCAGGCGCAGCTCCTGCCGGACGACGCGTTCAGCCAGGCCTCCGCCGCCGCCGCGGCGGCGGCCAAGCTCACCCCGGCGTCGCCGAAGTGGGCCGACGTCGAGGCCTCGGGCGTGCTCGAGGACTCGTTCGTCAAGATCGCCCAGGGCCAGGACGTGACCGAGGTCGCCGCGTCGCTCGACGCCGCGATCGAGGCCACGCTCAACGGCTGACCGACCGGTGCCGGCGGGCCGTCCCGCCCGCCGGCACCGCCCGGTCCGCCCACGCACGACACCCCGGAGCACCCGTGACCACCACCTCCGCCGCGCCCGCGGCCCCGCCCGACGCCGGCGGACCGCCGCCCGTCCGGCGCACCCGACGTCGTTCACCCTTCCCGTACGCGCTGCTCGCGCCGTCGCTCGTCGTCCTGACGGTGCTCGTGGCCTGGCCGCTCGTGCAGCTCGTCGTCACGTCGTTCCAGAACTACGGCCGCGAGCAGGCGTTCGGCGCGCCGGCCACCTGGGCCGGGCTCGGCAACTACCGCGC